>NZ_JBHWVM010000004.1:0-144420 GCF_042736805.1 Streptomyces sp. NPDC060031 | reverse complement strand
GTCGTCGCCGGCCGGACCGTCGGGTCGGGGCTGACCGCCGTCGTCGTCGAGGCCGAGGCGGTCGGCGGCGAGTGCTCCTACCGTGCCTGCGTGCCGAGCAAGGCCCTGCTGCGACCCGGCGCCGCCCGAGCGGAGGCCCGCTCGGTCGACGGGGCCCGGCAGACGGTCACGGCGGCACTCGACCCGGCGCGCGTCCTGGCCCGCCGTGACCGTTTCACCGGGCGGGGCGACGACACCGGCCAGGCCGACTGGCTCGACGGTGCGGGCATCGCGCTCGTACGGGGGCACGGACGGCTCGCCGGTGAGCGCCGGGTGGAGGTGACGGGGGCCGACGGCACGGTCCGTACCCTGCGGGCCCGGCGCGCGGTCGTGGTGTGCACCGGCACGGAACCCGCCCTTCCGCCAGTCGAGTGGCTCGACCGGATCGGTGTGTGGACCAGCCGGCAGGCCACCACGGCCGACGCGGTGCCCGAGCGGCTCGTCGTCATCGGCGGGGGAGTGGTGGCTTGCGAGATGGCCACCGGGTGGCGCTCCCTCGGCTCCTCCGTCACCCTGCTGGTCCGCGACCAGGCCCTGCTGACCGGCTGGGAGCCGTGCGCCGGCGAAGAGGTCGCCCGGGGCCTGAGCGATCTGGGCGTCACGATCCGCTTCGGGGTGTCGGCCGTCCGGGTCGCCCGTGACGAGGACACCCGCGCGGTGACCGTGGACACCGACGACGGCACCGCCCTCGTCTGCGACGAGGTCCTGGCCGCAGTCGGCAGGCGCCCGCGGACCGCGGACCTCGGCCTGGACTCCGTCGGACTGGCGGCAGGCGACTGGCTCCCGGTCGACGACACCTGTCGCGTCATGGCAGTCGAGGGCGACTGGCTCTATGCCGTCGGCGACGTGAACCACCGTGCGCCGCTGACCCACATGGCCAAGTACCAGGCCCGCGCCTGCGCGGCGGCGATCGCCGAGCGAGCTGCGGGGCGCCCGGCCGTCACCGGAGGCCGGCAGCCGTGGAGCGCGGAAGCCGACCACGTCGCCGTCCCGCAGGCCGTCTTCACCCGTCCCGAGGTCGCGAGCGTCGGTCTCACGGAACGCGCGGCACGCGAAGCGGGTCTCGCGGTACGCGTGGTCGAGTACCGCATCGACGACGTCGCCGGTGCCGCGCTCCACGCGGACGGCTACCGCGGCCTCGCCAAGCTCGTCGTCGACGAGACCCGAGGAGTCATCGTCGGCTGCACGCTCACCGGCCCGATGGCGACCGAACTCATCCACACGGCAACGGTCGCCATCGTGGGAGAAGTCCCGCTCGAACGCCTGTGGCACGCCGTCCCCGCCTTCCCGACGGTCAGCGAGATCTGGCTACGGCTCCTGGAGGCGTACGGCCTCTGAGGTGAGGTCCCGCCCGACCGAGGCACCCCCGCCCGCCCGAGCGCACCCGAATGCTTCACCACCCGACAAGGAAACCCCCATGCATCCCAAGAGGCGCACCCTCGCTTTCGCCCTGCCGGCCACGGTGGCCTCCCTGCTGGGCGCCGCACCCGCCACACCCGCCGCACCCGCGAGCGTCCCGGCCGCCGGCGCCGCCGGCGCCGACCGGCACGGTCCCAAGCCCACGATCGTCCTGGTCCACGGGGCGTTCGCCGACGCCTCCAGCTGGAGCGGCACGATCAGGCGGCTTCAGCGCGCCGGCTACCCCGTCCTGGCCCCCGCCAACCCGCTGCGCGGTCTCGCCGCGGACACCGCCTACCTGCGCAGCGTGCTGGCCGCCGTCGAGGGACCCGTCGTCCTGGTCGGCCACTCCTACGGCGGCGCCGTCATCAGTGGCGTCGCGCTGGGCGACATCCGTGTGAAGGCCCTCGTCTACATCGCCGCGTTCACCCCGGACAAGGGCGAGAGCGCGGCCGAGCTCGCCGCCAAGTTCCCCGGCTCCACCCTCGGCGACGCCGTGAACCCGCGGTCGTACCCGCTGCCCGGCGGTGGCACCGGCACCGAACTCGTCATCGAACGGGCCAAGTTCCACCGGCAGTTCGCCGCCGACGTCCCCGCCGCCGACGCAGCTGTCATGGCCGCGACCCAGCGCCCGGTCGCCACCGCCGCGCTGGAGGAGAAGGCCGGGGAAGCGGCCTGGAAGACGATCCCTTCCTGGGCGCTGATCGTCACCGCCGACAAGAACATCCCGCCGGCCGCCGAACGGTGGATGGCCCGGCGCGCCGGCTCGCACATCACCGAAGTGGACGCGTCGCACGCCGTGGCCGTCTCCCGTCCGGCCGTGGTCGCCGACGTGATCCTCGACGCCGTACGGGCGACCCGCTGAGCCCCCGGCCTGCGCCCTCTCGCACATCCCCAGAAGGAGAAACCCTCATGAAGAACCGTCCGATCCTCGAACCCGCCGCCCAGGCCTTCGCCGACGCCACCGCCCAGCCGCCGTACCTCTACCAGATCCCCGTCGCCGAAGGCCGTAAGGCCGTGGACGGCGTCCAGAGCGGTGAGGGCGTCCCCCTGCCCGAGGTTGACGAGGAGTGGATCACCGTCCACGGCGGCCCGACCGGCGACGTCCGCGCCCGGATCGTCCGCCCCCGCGGCGCCACCGGCCCGCTTCCCGTCATCCTCTACATCCACGGCGCTGGCTGGGTCTTCGGCAACGCCCACACCCACGACCGGCTCGTCCGCGAACTCGCCGTCGGCACCCGGGCGGCCGTGGTGTTCCCCGAGTACGACCTCTCGCCCGAGGCGCGCTACCCCGTCGCGATCGAGCAGAACTACGGCGTCGCCCAGTGGGTCGCCCGCGAGGGCCACCACAAGGACCTCGACGGCACGCGGATCGCCGTCGCGGGCGACTCTGTGGGCGGCAACATGAGCGCCGCCCTCACCCTCATGGCCAAGCAGCGCGGCGACGTCACGCTCGTCCAGCAGGTCCTCTTCTACCCGGTCACGGACGCGAGCTTCGACACCGACTCGTACCACCAGTTCGGCGAGGGCTACTTCCTGCGCCGCGACGCCATGAAGTGGTTCTGGGACCAGTACACGACCGCCGAGGCCGAGCGGGCCCAGATCACCGCCTCCCCGCTGCGCGCCTCCACCGAGCAGCTCAGCGGCCTGCCGCCGGCCCTGGTCATCACCGCCGAGGCCGACGTCCTGCGCGACGAGGGCGAGGCGTACGCGGCGAAGCTCCGTGCCGCCGGCGTCCCCGTCACCGCCCTGCGCGTCCAGGGCGTCATCCACGACTTCGTGATGCTGAACGCGCTGCGCGAGACGCAGGCCGCGGAACTCGCCATCGGTCTCGCCACCGACACCCTGCGCAAGGCCCTCGCATGACCGGGCCGTCGACGAGCATGCCGGTGGCGGGCCTCGTCCCCGCCCCGCGTCGGGAACACGAGCACGCCGACCTCCTCGTCCGCAACGCCAAGGTGTTCACCGGTGACCCCGACCGCCCCGAGGCCCGTGCCGTCGCCCTCCGGGACGGCCGGGTCGCGGCCCTCGGCGACGACCACGACCTCGCCCACCTCGTCGGGCCGGGAACGAAGGTCGTCGACGCCCTCGGCCGCCGGGTGATCCCCGGCCTCAACGACTCGCACCTGCATGTCATCAGGGGCGGCCTGAACTACGTCCTGGAGCTGCGCTGGGACGGCGTACGAAGCCTCCGACACGCCCTCGCGATGCTGCGCGAGCAGGCCGGCCGCACCCCGAAGGGGCAGTGGATCCGGGTGGTGGGCGGCTGGACCGCCGAGCAGTTCGCCGAGCGCAGGATGCCGACCGTCGCGGAGCTGAACGCCGCCGCCCCCGACACCCCGGTCTTCGTCCTGCACCTGTACCAGTCGGCGCTGATGAACCGGGCCGCGGTGCAGGCCGCCGGATTCACCCGCGACACCCCGGATCCCCGCGGCGGGCAGATCGTCCGCGGCCGGGACGGCGAACCCAATGGCGTGCTCCTCGCGGCGCCGAGCGCCCTCATCCTGTACTCGACCCTGGCCAAGGCGCCGGCCCTCGACGAGGCCGACAAGCGGACGTCGACGCGCCACTTCCTGCGCGAGCTGAACCGCTTCGGACTGACGTCCGCGGTCGACGCCGCCGGCGGGTTCCAGAACTTCCCCGACAACTACGCGACGGTCGTCGACCTCGCCAGGTCGGGGGAGCTGACCCTCCGGATCGCCTACCACCTCTTCCCGCAGACGGCCGGGCAGGAGCTCGCCGACCTGAAGCGCTGGACCGAGATGGTCAAGCCCGGGGACGGGGACGAGTGGCTCCGCCTCAACGGCGCGGGAGAGAACCTGACCTGGGCCGCCGCCGACTTCGAGAACTTCTCCGAGCCCCGGCCCGAGCTTGCCGCAGGGTACGAGACCGAATTCGAGAGCGCCGTCCGGCTTCTCCTGGAGAACGGCTGGGGCTTCCGGCTCCACGCGACCTACGACGAGACGATCCGCCGCGACCTGGCCGTCTTCGAGAAGCTCGCGGCCGAAGGACTCTTCCCCGGAGGCAACCGCTGGCTCTTCGACCACGCGGAGACGGTCTCGGCCGACAGCCTCGACCGGATCGCCGCCCTCGGCGGCGCCGTCTCGGTCCAGAACCGGATGTCCTTCCAGGGCGCCGCGTTCCTCGATCGCTACGGCGCCGAGGCCGCCGCCCACACCCCGCCGGTGCGGGCCATGCTCGACCGAGGCCTGACCGTCGCCGCCGGAACCGACGCCACCCGCGTCTCCTCGTACAACCCGTGGGTCGCCCTCCACTGGCTGGTCACCGGGCGCACCGTCGGCGGCACGGCCCTTTGCCCGGCCGGGAACCTGATCGACCGGGAGACGGCCCTCGGCCTCTACACCCGGGGCGGCGCGCAGCTCACCGGCGAGCAGGACGTCAAGGGAACCCTGCGAGAGGGGACTTACGGCGACCTCGCGATCCTCTCCGACGACTTCCTCACCGTGCCCGAGGACGTCATTCCCGACATCGAGTCCGTCCTCACTGTCGTCGGCGGCCGGATCGTCTACGCGACCGCCGAGTACGAGGGGCTCGACGAGGCCATCCCGCCGGTGACTCCCGAGTGGAGCCCGGTGGCCCACTTCGGCGGGTACCAGAGCGGTGCCCGCCAGGCATCGGCCGTGGCCGAGGCCGTCGCCGAGTCCGAGAAGCACCGCCGCTGGCGCGTCGCACGCGGCTCCGTTCCCGACACGACGCCGTCCTTCGTCGACCCCTGCTTCGATCACTGAAAGAGAGATCCACCCGATGTCCGCAGCCTCCCCCGTCGCCGACGGCGGCGACACGCCGGCAACCCTGCCGGACGTTCCCCCGGGACGCCGTTTCGAGCCGGACCTCCGGTCGATGACACGGATCAACCTGCGCCCCATCGCCTCACCCATGCCACTCGGCTTCTTCACGATAGCCATCGCCTCCGTGATGACAGGCTGCCTGCAGCTCGGGATCTTCGACGAGACGGCCCGCAGCGCCGTCGCCTTCACCGTACTGCCGGCCTTCGCCCTGCAACTTCTGGTGAGCGTCCTGGCCTTCGGCGCCCGTGACGTGATCGCGGCGACGCTGATGGCGGTGTTCGCCGGCAGCTGGCTGCCCTACTCGCTCATCATGCTCAGCGGCGCGGCCGACGGCCTTCAGGTCCTCGGCGTGTTCAACCTGGCGCTGCTCTGCTTCGGGGCCCTGATGGCCGCCGTGACCCGGCCCAAGCGCGCGCTGTGGCTCGTCCTCGCGGTCTCCCTGCCCCGCTGGGCGGCCACCGGCCTCGCGGGCATCACCGGCGCCGAATGGCTGACGCGCACGTCCGGCGCGCTCGGCCTCGTGGTGGCGCTCGTCGCGATGTACACGGCGTTCGCCCTGATGCTCGAGGACATGCGCAGCGAGCAGGTCCTGCCCATCGGCCGCAGCGGCCCCGCCCACCTCGCCGTGGAAGGCGACCTGTCCGTCCAACTCCGCAACCTGGAACGCCAGGCAGGCGTACGCCGCACGCTCTGACCGCACCCACCGCACCCACCGCACCCACCGCACCCACCACCCACCCCGTCACACGACGACCGCACAGGAGCACCCATGGAACCGCAGGTGACGGACCGGCCCGAGAAGTCCCGGTACGAGATCCTCGCCGGCGACGACGGCACCGAGACCGCCGGCTTCGCCGAGTACCACCTCTCGGAGGGCGAGATCGACTTCATCCACACCGAGATCGACAGCCGGTTCGCCGGCCGGAGCCTGGGCGGGCTGCTCGCCCGCGCGGTCCTCGACGACGCCCGGGCCCGAGGGCTGCGCGTCCTGCCGTACTGCCCCTTCATCCGGGGCTGGATCGGCAAGCACCCCGAGTACACCGACCTGGTGCCCGAGGCGAGCCGCGCCCGCTTCGGCCTGTGAAGCACCACACGAACACCACACATCCGCCTCCCGTCTCCCGCATTCCCAGCCCCAGCCCCAGCCCCATCCCCATCCCCAGTCACGCACCGAGGAGTTCCCCCATGCCCCGACACGCCCGCCCCACCGTCGTCCTGGTCCACGGCGCCTTCGCCGACGCCTCCAGCTTCGCCCGCGTCATCCCCGAACTGGCCGCCGCCGGGCTGGAAGTGGTGGCCCCGGCCGTGCCCAACCGCAGCCTCGTCGACGACGCCGCGTACATCGCCTCGGTGATCCGCGCCGTCGAAGGCCCCGTGATCCTGGTCGGGCACTCCTACGGCGGTGCCGTCATCACCCTCGCCGGCACGGAGGACAACGTCCGCGCACTGGTGTACCTCGCGGGATACGCGCTGGAGGAGGGCGAGAGCCTGGGCGAGTTGCAGGGCCGCTTCCCCGACTCCGGTCTCGCCGACGCGCTCGTCTACACCCCGTTCCCGGTGGCCGGCTCCACCGAGACCGGCACCGACGTCTCGGTGGAGATCGAGAAGTTCCCCGCCCTCTTCGCGGCGGACGTCGACCCTGACCTCGCCGCGGTGCTCGCCGTCTCCCAGCGCCCCCTGGCCGCACGTGCCTTCTCGGAGGTGGCGCCTGTCGCGGCGTGGAAGACCAAGCCCTCGTGGGGCCTGGTCGCCTCTTCCGACCGCACGATCAACCCCGATGTGGAGCGTTACGGGTACGAGCGCGCCGGCATGACCACCGTCGAGGTCGACTCCTCCCACCTGGTCATGCTGGCCCAGCCCAAGGCCGTGGCGGAGCTGATCCAGGACGCGGCCCGGTCCACCGCCCACTGACCCGATCGTTCAGGATCGAACGATTAGTCGATAATGTTCGAGCGCTGGTAGCTTCTGATCGCCCCCGAGGACCCTTCGGCGGGTGATCGGAGAAGACACACCCATGAGGTTCGGCGCGAGGCTCGCGCTCGCCGTCATCGCCCTCGCCGCCCTTACCACCGCCTGCGGCGTTCCGCAGGACAGTGGTTCGCAGTCGCACACCGCAGTGGACTGTGGGCCGTACGCCAGGTACGGCAGGCACCCCGGCACCAAGGTCACCGTCTACGCGGAGAACCGGGACCGGGAAGCCGACCTGTTCGAAGAGACCTGGGCGGACTTCGCGGACTGCACGGGAATCGACGTCCAGTACGAGGGGGACGGGGAGTTCGAGGCCCAGATCCAGCTCCGGGTCGACGGCGGGAGTGCGCCGGATGTGGCGTTCTTCCCTCAGCCCGGGCTCCTGGCACGCTTTGCGCGGGCGGGGAAGCTCAAGCCCGCGAGCGCCGGGGTCGTGGCCCTCGCGCAGCAGGGCTGGTCGGCCGACTGGAACAGCTACGCGACCGTGAACGGCACCCTCTACGGCACGCCGCTGGTCGCGAACGTGAAGTCGTTCGTCTGGTACTCGCCGAAGTTCTTCCGCGACAGGGGACTGAGCGTTCCCCGCACGTGGTCCGAGCTGATGGCCGTGACGGAGAAGGCCGCGGCGTCGGGCGTCAAGCCGTGGTGCGCGGGCATCGCGTCCGCCGAGGCGACCGGCTGGCCCGTGACGGACTGGATCGAGGACGTCCTGCTGCGTCAGCAGGGCACGGACGTCTACGACCAGTGGGTCGCCCACAAGATCCCGTTCAACGACCCGCGGGTGATCAAGGCCATGGACACCGTGGGGTCCATCCTCAAGAACGACCGGTACGCCAACGGCGGTTTCGGTCCGGCCCGTTCGATGGCGTCGATCTCCTTCCAGGAGGCCGGCACGCCGATTCTCTCCGGCGACTGCGCGATGCACCGCCAGGCCTCGTTCTATGCCGACATGTGGCCGAAGGGCACCGAGATCGGACCGGACAAGGACGTCTACGCCTTCCTCCTGCCGGGGGCCGACCCGGCCGGCCGCCCCGTACTGGGCGGTGGGGTGTTCACCGCGGCGTTCGCCGACCGTCCCGAAGTGCGGGCGTTCCAGGAGTATCTGGCCTCCGTGGACTTCACGAACGCGCGTATGAAGAGGGGCCCGTTCGTCTCGGCGAACCGGGGCGTGGATCCGGCGAACGCCGCGACCCCGGTCGACAGGCTCTCGATCCAGCTGCTCCAGGACCCCAGGACACAGTTCAGGTTCGACGGTTCGGACCTGATGCCCGCGTCGGTCGGCGCCGGGACGTTCTGGAAGGGAGCCGTCGACTGGATCGGCGGCGCGAGCACCCGGCAGGTCGCCGACTCCATCGAACGGTCCTGGCCGAGCCACTGATGCCGTTCGACGCCGTCGCCCAGCAGCCCAAGCTGCTGTACCTGCTCCAGGGCGTCGCCGCCTTCGCGGCGGTGGTCTCCCTGATCCTGCTGGCGCTGCACCGGGGGCCGGTACGGAGGAGGGCCGCGGCCCTGATCCTGCTGGCCCCCGCGCTGCTGCTGCTCACGGTCGGTCTTCTCCTGCCCGGTCTGCGCACCCTGGTCCTGTCGTTCACCGACAGCGGGGGAGACGCGTGGGTCGGCTTCGACAACTACGTGTGGATGGCCACCGACCCCCGGGCGCTGGTGGCGTCGCGCAACACCCTGGCATGGGTGGTGCTCGTGCCGTTGCTGGCAGCCTCGGTCGGTCTGCTCTACGCGGCGGCCGTCGTACGGTCGCGGTTCAGAGCGTTCGCGCTGTCCCTCGTCCTGATGCCGATGGCGATCTCCTTCGTCGGCGCGGGTGTCGTCTGGAAGTTCGTCTACGCCTACCGTCCCGCGGAGGCCGGGCAGATCGGGCTGCTGAACCAGCTCGTCGTCGCGTTCGGCGGCGAGCCGAGGCAGTGGCTCGTGGACTCTCCCTGGAACGTCCTGTTCCTCATCGTGGTGATGGTGTGGACACAGGCGGGCTTCGCGGCTGTCCTGCTGGCCGGCGCGATCAGGGCCGTTCCCGGAGAGCTGACCGAGGCGGCCCGGCTCGACGGCGCGTCCCCCCGGCAGATCTTCTGGCGGATCACCATGCCGTCGATCAGGCCCACGCTGCTCGTCGTGGTCCTCGCCCTGGCGATCGGCACCTTCAAGGCCTTCGACATCGTCAAGACCATGACCGGCGGACAGTTCGACACGGGCGTCATCGCCCACGAGATGCACGACCAGGCCTTCCGCTACGGCGAGACGGGCCGCGGCGCGGCGCTCGCCGTGCTCCTCTTCGTCCTCGTCACCCCATTCGTCGCCCACCAGGTCCGGGCACAGCGGAGGACAGCGTGAACGGCGTCCGGGAGCGTCTGGCCTCCCGCGCCTTCACGTCGATCGCCGTGGTGATCGCGGTCCTCTGGACGACACCGACCCTCGGTCTGCTGCTCTCCTCGTTCCGTCCCGAGGAGGAGATCAAGACGACGGGCTGGTGGACCGTGTTCGGTACGCCGCACCTCACGCTCGACAACTACGGCGAGGTGCTGTCCGGCGGCGGGAACGGGTCGGGGCGGCTCGCGGAGTACTTCGTCAATTCCGTCGTCATCACCCTTCCCTCGGTGCTGTTCCCGCTCGTGCTGGCGTTCTTCGCGGCGTACGCCCTGGCGTGGATCGACTTCAGGGGGCGGGACGCGCTCGTCGTCGGCATCTTCGCGCTCCAGGTCGTGCCGCTCCAGATGGCGCTCGTCCCCCTTCTGAAGCTGTTCTCCCAGGGCTGGCTGTTCCTGCCCGCGTGGAACCTCACCGGTCCCGCGCGTTTCGGCCAGGTCTGGTTCGCCCACACGGTCTTCGCGCTGCCGTTCGCGGTGTTCCTCCTGCACAACTTCCTGGCAGGGCTGCCCCGGGACCTGATCGAGGCCGCCCGCGTCGACGGCGCGTCGCACGGGACGCTGCTGCTGCGGATCGTGCTGCCCCTGGCCCGCCCGGCCCTGGTCACCTTCGCCATCATCCAGTTCATCTGGGTGTGGAACGACCTCCTCGTGGCACTGACGATGTTGGGCGCAGCGGCCGAGACCGCGCCTATGACGGTCAGACTGGCGAGCCTGGCCGGGACGTACGGCAACGAGTGGCAGCGGCTCACCGCAGGAGCCTTCGTGGCGGCGTTCGTCCCGCTGCTCGTCTTCTTCTCCCTCCGGCGGCACTTCGCGCGGGGACTGCTCGCCGGATCGGTCAAGGGATGAGCCCCGAGCGGCCCGGGGGAGAAGGCACGGCGGTGCCCGGGAGCGCGGGGCTGAGCCGGCCCGGGCTGCGGGGCCGCGAAGCCGAGCTGGAGCGGCTGCGCGCCCTGGTCGAGGCGGTGCACGACGGCGAGGGAGGAGCGATCGCGCTGCTCCTGGGCGAGCCCGGGATCGGGAAGACCGTACTGCTGCAGGAGACCGTCTCGATCGCGCGGGCTCACGGGTTCGTCGTCAGCCATGGACGCGCCGAGGAACTGCACGAGCTGGCACCGCTCGCCTCACTGGCCTCCGGCCTCCTGCACGGTGACCCGCCGCTGCTGTCCAGCACGGACTTCGCAGACCTCGCGGGCCATCACGACCAGCGCATCTGGCTCGTCGAACGACTGGCCCAGCTGATCGAGGAACGCTCGGCGGGCACGCCCGTACTGATCGCGGTCGACGACGTCCAATGGGCCGACCCGCTGAGCCGGTTCGCCCTGAGTGTGATGCCGGCACGGCTGCTCAGTTCCCCGGTCCTCTGGCTGCTCACGGGCAGGAACGACCCGGAACTGTACGGGCAGGGGCCGCGGACGACGACCCTCCCCCTCCGGCCGCTGTCCGACACGGCCCTGGCCGAGCTGGGACGGGACGTCCTCGGCGGGGACGTGCCGACGAAGGTCGCGGAACTCCTCGACGGGGCGGGAGGCAACCCCTTCCTCGCGGCCGAGATGCTCACGGGGATCGCGGCGTCGGGCGCGGACGCGCCGGAGCCGCCGGAGCGGCTGGTCCTCGGTGTGCGCGACCGGCTGGCCGACCTCCGGCCGGACACCCTCCACTTCCTGCGGATCGGCTCGATCCTCGGCCGCGCGTTCTCGCTCGCGGACGCCGCCGCCCTGTGCGGCCGGGCCGCCTCCGGACTCAGCGCCGAAGTGGACGAGGCGATCGCCGCCGCCCTCCTCCACGACGACGGCGAACGCCTCCTGTTCCGCCACGACCTGCTCCGCCAGGCGGTGTACGCCGATCTCGCCCCCTCCGTACGCCGGGCGCTGCACCGGGAGGCCGCGAGCCGGCTCGTCGCGGCGGGCCGGAGCTCCACCGACGCGGTCCCGCATCTGCTGAAGAGCGCCGAACCCGGCGACCAGGAGGCGATCGGGCTGCTCGGCACGGCCGCCACGGACGTGATCGCCGTGATGCCCGACCTCGCCGCCGACCTGGCCGTACGCGCCCTGGAACTCGTACCGCCCCATGCGCCCATGGTGTTCGACGTGGGAGAACGGGCCATCGTCGCGCTGACCCGCGCGGGCCGGTACACCCAGGCACGGGATACCGGCGACACGCTGCTCGCCCGGCAGCCGCCCCTGGACGTCTTCGCCCGTCTGCAGTCCGTACTCGGCGACGCGCTGTGGCACCTCGACGACGTCCACGAGCTGACCCGCCGCTCGACGGCAGCACTGGCAGCCGTCACCGACCCGACGATCCGCGCCCGGCTCACCGCCCGGCAGGCCCTCGCCCGGTCCCGCGGGCGCGACCTCGGGGCCGCTCGCGAGACCGGCGAACGGGCGCTCGCCGAGGCGGAGCGGTCCGGTGACCGGGAGGCCCGTGTCCTCGCGCTGTGGGGCCTCGGCGAGATCGCCCTCAACGCGGGCGACTGCGCCGCCGCCGTCGAACACCACACGGCGCTGAGCGTGTTCGACACGGCCTTCCTGCCCGAGGAGGCCGTCGCCCGGATCCACATGGACGACTTCGACACCGTACGGCGACTGCTCCGTACGGCGGGCGACGCTCCCCTGCGCCCCGCCATGCTGATCTGGGCCCAGGGAACCCTGAACATGGGGCTCGGCCGGCTCGACGACGCGGACGCCGACCTCGTCACCGCCGAGCGGCTCGAAGCGGACCTCCACGTGCCCGGCAACCTGGTCAACATCCGCGTCAGCCGCGGCCTCCTCGCGATGCTGCGCGGCGACCGCGAAGCCGCGCGGGAACACCTGGACGTCGTGCGGGCGACCGTGGCCGAGCGGCCGAACACGGGCAACCACGCCACGCACCAGTACTTCGAGGCCGTCGTCGCCGACGCCGACGGCGACCACGCGGCAGCGGCCGAACTGGTCCGATCCGTGCAGCGTGACCATCCCTTCCTCCGATGGCGGCTCCTGCGCCCCCATGTCGTCCAGGCCGTGCGGATCGCCCTGCGCGGCGGGGACCGGAACCTGGCCGGGGACCTCGCGGCCCAGGCCGTCGAACACGCCACCCGCAACCCCGGCGTGCCGACCGCCCAGGGGGCGGCCGCCCACGCGTCCGCCCTGGCGAACGCCGACCACGGACTCCTGGAGCGGTCGGTCCGCCTCCTCCTCACCGGCCCCCGGCCGCTGCCCCTCGCCGCCGCATCCGCCGACCTCGGGCGCGCGCTCCTCACAGCAGGCGACCCCGCCGCGACACCCTCCCTGACCAGGGCCCACGCCATCTACGCCCAGGTGGGGGCCGATGCCGAGGCCGACCGGGTCCGGGCCGATCTGGAACGGGCCACCAGCCGCTCCGGCCGGCGCACCGGAGGCCTCCGGCTACGCCCCGGCCAGGGCTGGGAAGCGCTCACGGCCTCGGAACGCAAGGTGGCCCGGCTGATCGCCGCGGGCCACACCAACCGGTCGGCCGCACAGGCCCTCGTCGTCTCCCCGCACACGGTCAACACCCATCTGGCGTCGATCTTCCGCAAGCTCTCGGTGCGCTCGAGGGTCCACCTGGCCCGGGTCGTGCTCGCGGAGGGCGACGCCGGAACAGCCACCGGCGGCTGAGTGACCTCTGCGCCTCCGTGCAAGGTGTGGTGCGCGGTACGGCAACAGGAGGTGCGGGACCGGTCCTAGCGTGACGGGCATACCGCGCCGCTTCGACGCGCGGACCAGCCGACCTGAACCGAGGAAGCATCCCCATGCCGTACATCACCGTGGGCCAGGAGAACACCAACCCCATCGAGCTGTACTTCGAGGACCGGGGTGCCGGGCAGCCCGTCGTCCTCATCCACGGCTTCCCGCTCGACGGCCACTCCTGGGAGCGCCAGAGCGCCGCGCTGCTCGACGCCGGCTACCGCGTGATCACGTACGACCGCCGCGGTTTCGGGCGGTCCTCGCAGCCGACCGTCGGCTACGACTACGACACCTTCGCGGCCGACCTGAACACCGTGATGGAGACCCTCGACCTGAAGGACGCCGTCCTGGCCGGTTTCTCCATGGGCACCGGCGAGGTCGCCCGCTACGTGTCCACGTACGGCTCCGGCCGGGTCGCCAAGGTCGCCTTCCTGGCCTCGCTCGAGCCCTGCCTGCTCAAGAGCGACGACAACCCGGACGGCGTCGCCCCGAAGGAGTTCTTCGACGGCGTCGTCGCCGCCGTCGAGGCCGACCGCTACGCCTACTACACGGCCTTCTTCAACGACTTCTACAACCTCGACGAGAACCTGGGCACCCGCATCAGCGAGGAGGCCGTCCGCAACAGCTGGAACACTGCGGCCCGCGGCGGTTCCTTCGCCGCGTCCGCCGCGCCGGCGACCTGGTACACCGACTTCCGCGCCGACATCCCCGCCGTCGACGTGCCGGCCCTGATCCTGCACGGCACCGCCGACCGCATCCTGCCGGCCGAGGGCACGGCGCGCCCGTTCCACAAGGCGCTCCCGTCGGCCGACTACGTCGAGATCGAGGGAGCCCCGCACGGTCTGCTGTGGACCCACGCCGAGGAGGTCAACACCGCCCTCCTCGCCTTCCTGGCGAAGTGCCCCCCCCCCGTTCCCCCGCGGGGTCCCGCCGGCCCCCCCGGCGACACCCCGGCCCCCGGTTCCCCGGCGCGGGAACCGGACGAGCTCAGGAGAGCAGACACCCCATGCAGTTCGGCATCTTCACCGTCGGGGACGTGACCCCCGACCCCACCGACGGCCGCACTCCGACCGAACGCGAGCGCATCAAGGCGATGGTCGCCATCGCGCTCAAGGCCGAGGAGGTCGGCCTGGACGTCTTCGCGACCGGCGAGCACCACAACCCGCCGTTCGTACCGTCGTCGCCGACCACCATGCTCGGCTACATCGCCGCCCGCACCGAGAAGCTGATCCTGTCCACGTCGACGACGCTGATCACCACGAACGACCCGGTGAAGATCGCCGAGGACTACGCGATGCTCCAGCACCTGGCCGACGGCCGGGTCGACCTCATGCTGGGGCGCGGCAACACCGGTCCGGTCTACCCGTGGTTCGGCCAGGACATCCGGCAGGGCATCAACCTCGCCAAGGAGAACTACGCGCTGCTGCGCCGGCTGTGGCGCGAGGACGTCGTGGACTGGGAGGGCACCTTCCGGACACCGCTCCAGGCCTTCACCTCGACACCGCGGCCCCTGGACGGCGTCCCGCCCTTCGTCTGGCACGGCTCCATCAGGTCCCCCGAGATCGCGGAGCAGGCCGCCTTCTACGGCGACGGCTTCTTCCACAACAACATCTTCTGGCCGGCCGACCACACCAGGCGCATGGTGCAGCTCTACCGGCGCCGGTTCGCGCACCACGGCCACGGCCGGCCGGAGGACGCCGTCGTCGGCCTGGGCGGACAGGTCTTCATGCGCAAGAACTCCCAGGACGCCGTACGGGAGTTCCGGCCCTACTTCGACAACGCGCCGGTGTACGGCCACGGCCCCTCGCTCGAGGACTTCACCGAGCAGACCCCGCTGACGGTGGGCTCTCCCCAGCAGGTCATCGAGCGGACCCTGTCGTTCAGGGAGGCCGTCGGCGACTACCAGCGCCAGCTGTTCCTGATGGACCACGCGGGCCTGCCCCTGAAGACCGTCCTTGAACAGCTCGACATCCTCGGCGAAGAGGTCGTGCCCGTGCTGCGGAGGGAATTCGCCAAGGGGCGTCCGGCCGACGTGCCGGAAGCCCCCACGCACGCGTCCCTCCGAGCCGTCCGGGAGGTGTCCGCCGCATGAAGCTGATCGTCGTCTCCGCGGGGCTGAGCACCCCCTCCTCCACCCGCCTGCTCGCGGACCGGCTGGCCGAGGCGGCCCGCGACGAACTCGCCGCCCGGGGGCAGGCGCCGTCGACCGAGGTCGTGGAGCTGCGGGAACTGGCCGGCGACATCGCCAACCACCTCGTGACCGGCTTTCCGCCGCCGCGACTGAGCGCCGCGATCGACGCGGTGACGGCGGCTGACGGCCTGATCGTGGTGACGCCCGTGTTCGCGGCTTCCTACAGCGGTCTCTTCAAGTCCTTCTTCGACGTGATCGATCCGGACGCCCTCTCCCGGAAGCCGGTCCTGATCGCGGCGACGGGCGGTACCGCCCGCCACTCCCTGGTCCTTGAGCACGCCGTGCGCCCGCTCTTCGCCCATCTCCGCGCCGTCGTCGTCCCCACCGCCGTGTTCGCGGCCTCCGAGGACTGGGGCTCGGGGGGAGACGAGTACACCGACGGCCTGCCCGGCCGCGTCCGCCGGGCGGGCGTCGAGCTCGCCGTCCTCATGGCGGCGCGCCCGGTCGGTGAAGAGCCCGAGGACGACGTCACCGTCCTCGAACGGCAACTCGCCGACCTGCGCTTCGACTGAGACGGGCACCCGGGCCGGGCGACGGCGGGGCGGTTCACATGGTTCATACTGTTCCGCCGTATGAGCGTGAACCGAGTGACGACAAGGACCGTGCCCGAGGAACCCGAGGGTGTACGGACGCCCCTCCGCGGCAGGGACGCCGAACTGGCGTTCATCGAGGCGCGGCTCGACGCGCTCGACCGGGGTGAAGGCGGGATCATCCGCGTCGAAGGCTTCGTCGGCATCGGCAGGTCCAGGATCCTCGCGGAGGCCGCGGCATCCGCGAGGCGGCGGGGGACGAGGGTGTTCGAGGGAGCGGCGGACCCCGACGAACAGTTCGTGCCGCTCGGCCCGCTCCTCGACGGTCTGCTCTCCGGCGAGGAACCGCTGTCGGGCGCCGTCCGTCTCAGGGACCTCGCCACGACACCCGGCCAGCGCTTCTGGCTGCTCCAGGAACTGGGGGACCGCCTGCGGGAGACGGCTCGAAACGGCCCCCTGCTCGTCGTCCTCGACGACCTCCAGTGGTGCGACGACCTGACCCTTCTCACCTTCAACACCCTCGCGGCCGGACTCTCGTCGCACGCCATCCTGTGGCTGGTCGCCGTGCGCGGCGGCAGCGTGCCGTCGGGAGTGCGCACGACCCTGGACCGGATCCGGCAGGCAGGCGCACACGAGCTGGCGCTGGGAGCGCTGGACGACCAGGCGACCACACGGATCACCGAGGACGTCCTCGGCGCCGCTCCCGACCCGGACGTCCTGCGCGTCGCCCGCCGCGCCGAAGGAGTCCCGCAGCTGCTGGTCGAGCTGCTCGGCTCGCTGCGGGAGGCAGTGACGATCGAGAACGGCACGGCCAGGCTGTCGGCCGGACCCCCCGCCCCACGGGAACTCCCCTCTGTCGTGCGCCGCCTCGACCAGCTGTCCGACGAGGCACGGGAGCTGGTGCAGACGGCGGCCGCCGTGGGGGGCCCGGTCACCGTCGCGCTGCTGGCCGAACTGCTCGGCAGGCCCTCGGCGGCGCTCATCACAGCGGTACGGGAATCCCTCGACGCCGATCTGCTCACCGAAAGCGGCGATCGCCTCGCCTTCCGCCACGACCTGATCCGCGAGGCGGTGGAAGCCGGCCTCCCCCTGCCCCTGCGTCAAGCCCTGCGTGGTCAAGCCGCCGAGCTGCCGCCGGGGAGCGCGGCCTCCCCCGTCGAGCGTCCCGGGCCGTCGGCCGGGAGAGCACCGGCAGATGCGGCGGAGGCCGGGAGAGCGGGGCCGGGAGACGTGGCGGAGGCCGACCGGCTGCGCACCGCCGCGGCGGAACTCGCGGCCACCGCCCCCGGACCCGCCGCGGAACGCAGCCTCAAGGCCCTGGAACTGACCACGGCGGACGCTCCGGAGCGGCCGCGGGTCATCGCCGAGACGATCCCGCTGCTCTGGCAGACGGGCCGGGCCGCCCAGGCACGTGAGCTGGGAGCCTCCGCCCTGGCGACCGGCGGTCTCGGACCTGAGGACGAGGCGCGCATACGCCTTGCCCTGGCACGCCTCGCCGTACCGTTCGACTTCTCCGAGGCGGTCCGGCAGGCCCGCGCCGGGGCGGCACTGCCCGGGATCCCCGTGGACGTGAGGGGGCGGCTGCTCGCCATGCTCGCTGTCGGCCTGTCGATGGCGGGCGAGCACTCGGCGGCCGAGCAGGTCGCCGCGGAGGCGTGGGAGACCGCAGCGGCAGCGGGGGACCGCTCCGCCGAGGCCACGTTGACGACGGTCCGCTCGGCCGTGAGTTTCCACCGCATGGACTTGACCCAGGCGTTCCGGCAGGCCGAGCGGGCCGCCGCGCTGGCCGACGCCCTGGGCGTCAGCACCTCGCTGTGGGTTCCGGAGGCCTTGTGGCACGCTCTCCTGTCGAACACCACCGGACGTTCCGCGGAGGCGCTCGCCGCCGCGGAGGACGGCATCCGGATCACCAGGGAGCAGGGCCGGACGGCGGCCACCCGTATGTGGCTCATGACCCGCTCCCGCATCCTTCTGGAGGCCGGACGGCTGACGGACGCCCGGGCCGACGCCGAAGCCGCGTCCGCGACGACCGACGATCTCGGCCCGGGCAACCTCGCCGACGTCACGCTCCGGTACGTGATGATGCGCGTCGCCCTCCACACCAACGACCAGCAGACCGCACGAGCGTACGCGGCGGAGGCGAGGCGCATGCGGAGCGACGGCGCACCCGTCGTCCGGCAGTTCGGCTCCTGGATGCTGGCACTGATGGCCGACTTCGAAGGCCGGCCCGACCGTGCCATGGCCGAACTCGACGAGGTGATGACGTCGCCCGCCGCGGACCGGCCGGCCTACGCCGGCTTGGTCGACCCCGCCGACGCCCCGGTCCTCGTCCGCCTGGCGCTGCGTGCCGGCGCGCACGAACGTGCCGCGCAGGCAGTGGCCCTGGCCGAGCGACTAGCCGTGCTCAACCCCGACCTCACGTTCCTCGCCGCCGCCGCCGTGCACGCCCGGGGGCTCCTCGACAACGACCTCGCCCCTCTCGTACGTGCCGTCCGGCTGTACGAGGACTGCCCTCGGCCGTTGGCCCGGGCGTCGGCACTGGAGGACGCCGGACGCAAGCTGGCGGCCACCCGCAAGTCCGAAGCGGTGCCGTACTTCGACACGGCCCTCGCGCTCTACGCGCGAGCGGGCGCCGAGCGGGACGTCGCACGCGTCCGCCGGCGCCTGCGGGCCGCTGGTGTCCGCCGCCGGCCCTCGACGGCCGGACTCTCCGGTGCATGGCCCGAGCTGACGGCCGCGGAGATACGGGTGGTACGGCTCGTGGCCCGTGGGCTGACCAACCAACAGGTGGCCGAGCACCTCTCCCTCTCGCCGCACACGGTGAGTTCGCACCTGCGCCGGGCCTTCACCAAGCTGGACATCACCTCGCGCGTGGAGCTGACCCGGCTGGTGAAGCATCGCGACAGCGGAGAGTAGTCGCTTCGTATCCCCCGTGGGCGTCATGGCAATGGACGATTCGTGTGATGTGCCGACGTCGTCGCTTCCTCAGAATGATCAATAGCCGCGGAAGGGAGAAATCCGCGGGGAACCGTTGGTCGAGAGAGGAACAGCGCATGACCGCAAGGCTCCAGCGAGCCCGCCCCGGCAGCCCCGAGCTCCAGGCGCTCGTCGACGAGCTCGCGGAGCGGCTCGGCCGGTCCGTCGCCGTCGACGACCCGCTGGTCCGCATGGTCTGCACGAGCCGCCACTTCGGCGACGAGGACCCGGTCCGCATCGGCACCCTGTTGCAGGGCCGCGCCGACAACGCGACCATCCGCTACGTCCTCGCCCAGGGCGTGACCCAGTGGTCCCGGGCCGGATTCATCGATGGCCGTGACGATCTCGGACTGCTGCCCCGTTACGTCGTGCCCCTGCGCGAGCGCGGGCATCTTTTCGGACTGCTCCTGGTGGTCGTGCCCGAGAAGACGCTCGCAGAGCACGAGACACGTGCCATCGCCCGGGCCGCGGACGCCATGGCCGCCCAGATGCACGGAGAGCACATCGCCACCGACACCCGGAAGGCCGACGAGCGGCACCTCGTCCTCGAACTCCTCGGCACCGACGTCGCCGCCCGTACCACCGCACGGCGGCGAGGCAAGGAACTCGGACTGCTCGGAGCGGCCGAGCACGTCCTGGTCACCGTCGTGCAGCTGAGCTGCGCGACCGAGCTCGTGCGGCAGTCCGAGGCGGCCCTGTGGGGGGCGCTGGAGGGGTTCCGGCAGACGCGTTCGGCCCAGGGCCTCATCGCGATCGGCAAGGAACGGGCGACACTGCTCCAGCTGCGCGACCGCCCACCCGGCCAGGACGAGGTCACCGCACAGTCCGCTCGCATCCTGGACGAACTCCGCACCTTCCTGGGCCCGTCGGCAGACCCCGTGATCGGCGTCGGCGGCCGGCACCCCAGCCTGGACGACGCATGGACGTCGTACGAGCAGGCGCTCGTGGCGGCACGCGCGGCACGCCGACTGCCCACCCTGAAGAGCGCCAGTGACTGGGAGCTGCTAGGGGAGCTCGCGGTGCTGCTCCAGCTCCCCGAGCACGCCCTGAACGCGTCTTTGGTCCCGAAGCCGCTCCATACCCTGAGTGACACTCATGGCGGCGACCGCCTGCGGGACACCCTGCGCTGCTTCCTCGAACACGCGGGATCGATTCCCCGGACCGCGGACGCGCTGGGAATCCACCGCACCTCGCTCTACTACCGCCTGCGCCAGATTCAGGAGATCACCGGACTCGACCTCGACAACGGCGCCCACCGGCTCACTCTGCACCTCGGCCTCAGGATCGAGGAACTCCTCGCCCCGGGCGGCGACGGGGCCGTCTGACCACGGACTCGCTTCGACAAAGCGAGGAGGATCCACGGCCCGATTCCTACAGCTCGCGGTGGTGCGGGCGGCGGGCCCCATTCGATGATGTTCGGAACGGGCGGGAACGATGTACCGCCTCTGACCAGGGGGAGAGGTCATGAAGGAACTGATCACGACGGACGGCGCGCGGCTCGCGTACCAGGACACCGGCGGCGAGGGCGTCCCGCTGGTGATGCTGCACGGCTGGGGGCAGACGCAGGCGATGTTCCGCCACCAGATCGAGGGGTTGGCGCCCGGCCGTCGCGTCGTCACCGTCGACCTCCGCGGCCATGGGAAGTCCGGCAAGCCGCGTCACGGCTACCGCATCGCCCGGCTCTCCCGCGATGTGCTCGAACTCGTCGACCATCTCGGTCTTGACCGTTTCGACGCACTGGGCTGGTCCATGGGTGTCTCGGTGTGGTGGAGCTTCATCGACCAGTACGGGACCGGACGGATCCGGCGCTTCGTCGCCGTCGACCAGCCCGCGGCGGTCGCCGCCGTGCCCTGGATGACCGAGCGGGAACAGCGGGACTCCGGTGCCATCTTCGATGTGTCGGGGCTGTTGTACCTGGGTGCGGCCCTCGCGGGGCCGGAGGGCGACACGGTCCGCGCCGACTTCGTGCGCGGCATGTTCTCCGGCGAGCCGGACCCCGAGGTGCTGGCCTTCGTCGGCGAGGAGATCCGGTCGACACCCGCCCACGCGGGCGTACCGCTGCTGTTCGACCACTGCGCGCAGGACTGGCGCGACGTGCTTCCCCGGATCGATGTGCCGACCCTGGTGATCGGCTGTGAGGGAAGCCATGTGCACCCCGATTCGCAGCGCTTCGTCGCCGAGCGGATTCCCGGCGCACGCCTGCACGTCTTCGCCTCCGACGTGGCGAGCTCGCACTTCCCCTTCCTGGAGAACCCGCCGGCCTTCAATGCCGTGGTGGAGAAGTTCCTGGCCGAGGAGCCGGCGAACGGGGCGTGAATCCGCCCTCCGCTCGCACGCACCTACGGCTAGGAATCCCCATGACCCTCACACTGATGGCACGTGCGCCCCAACGGGAGCCCCGGCAAGCGCCCGATCCGACCCCGCCCTCCTCCCGCTCGGGGTGGCTGGTCCAGATGCTTTCCGAGATGCCGAAGACGAACGACCGGACGCACGTCTACCTCGGCGTCCATGTCCGTGGGCCCGTTACCGTCGTCCACGAGCGCGCCAAGACCCTGTTGGAGCCGAACGACCTGGTCTTCTGCGACCCGGCCCGACGGCATCTGCTGCAGTTCGGAGAAGACTGCCAGATGATCTTCTTCCGGGTGCCCCGGTGCTATCTGGGCGTCACGGAGTCGGAACTGGACCAAGTGCTCGGCGTACCCGTACGCGGCGGGGAGGGGATCGGGGCGCTGGCGTCCGACTTCCTGACCGCGCTCGCCGCCACGGCGGAGTTCCGACGGTCCACGATCGGGGACCGTCGTGCCCGGACGGCCGTACACCTCCTCTCCGTCCTGGTCATGGAGCTCCTCGAAGCGGACACGACGGACGAGGCCGACGACGCGTCCGGGGCCGTCAACGAGATGCTGTCCCGTATCCACGGCTACATCGAAGAGCATCTGATGGACCCGGACCTCTCACCGGAGTCGATCGCACGCGCCCACCACATCTCCGTCCGGTACCTGCAGAAGCTCTTCCAGAACGACGGCGCCACGGTGAGCCAATGGGTGCGGCGGCGCAGGCTCGAGTTCTGCCGGCTCGAACTGGGCCGCTCCAACCGGAGGATCACCATGGCCGCGGTGGCACACCGCTGGGGCTTCAGCAGCCCCTCGCACTTCAGCCGCACGTTCCGCGGGGCCTACGGAATGAGCCCCAGCGAATGGCAGGCGCGGGCGACCTCGGCCTTCGCGACGACGACTGCCGGCGCCCAGGACGAGCGAAGCCGCTGAGACGCGTGTGCGCCGTCGTGTCAGCGCGGATGCGCGCACGTACCAGAGGTACCGCTCCCACGGTCCTACCGTGAGTAACCGTCGCACGGACCTCTTGCCGAATTCCGGGCCGCGCCCTGACCGTCGTGACGACGCCCCGCACGTGGCCCGACACCGAGAAGAGAACTCGCATGACCAACCCCACCGTCGTCCTCGTGCACGGTGCCTTCGCCGACGCGACAGGCTGGATAGGCGTCATCTCGGAACTGCGGAGCAGCGGTATCCCGGTGATCGCTCCGTCGAACCCGCTGCGGGGCCTGACGTCGGACGCCGCCTACCTCGCCTCCGTCCTGGCCCAGGTCGACGGCCCGGCCGTACTCGTCGGCCACTCGTACGGCGGTGCGCTGATCACCGTGGCCGGCGCCGCGGAGAACGTCGTGGGGCTCGTCTACGTGGCCGCCTACGTGCCCCACGAGGGCGAGAGCCTCGGCCAGCTCCAAGGGAGCTTCCCCGAGTCCCCGCTGACGGGCAGCCTGAAGGAGTGGACCTACCCGCTCCTCGACGGCGACTCCGGGGTCGAGGTCACCATCGAGGAGAGCGCCTTTCCCTCCGTGTTCGCGGCGGACGTGCCCGAGGACGTCGCCGGCATCCTGGCAGCGGCCCAACGCCCGCTCGCCACGGCCGCCTTCACCGAGACCGCGTCCGCGGCGGCGTGGCGGACCAAACCGTCCTGGGCCCTGGTGGCCGGGGCGGACCGCACGATCAGCCCCGAGGTCCAGCGCTTCGGCGCCGCACGGGCCGGCGCCGTCGTCGTCGAACTTCCGGACGCCTCCCACGCCGTCGTCCTCTCCGAGCCCACACGGGTCGCGGACCTGATCAGGGACGCGGTACGGGCGACGAGCTGACCGACCGACCTCCGCGATGACAGGAGCGGGACCGGGCCAGTCGGGGTGCCACCTCGCGCTCGGGCCGGGACCGGACCGAAACGGAGGACCTGCCCACCTGGCCGTGGAGCGTCTGAAGTGAGGGTGTGGATCAGACCTTCTCGATGGCCACACGGCTGCGCGAGGCGGTGAGCAGTCCGATGTCTTCTCCACCGGACGTCAGGATCGTGACGCGGCCCGGCCGAGCCAGGGCTGTGGCGCAGAGCATCGCGTCGATGGCGTACTTGTGGCCGTGCGGTCCGGCTGTGCGCAGCAGGGCGGCGGCTGACTGGGCGACGGCCTGGGTGACCGGTTCGACCGCTAGCCGGGAGACCCCAGCCGGCTGCTCCCGCGGGGCAGTCGGGCCCTGGTCAGATCGTGACCGGGCCGTGGGCGGTGGCGAACTCGACCGAGACCAGGCCCGGTTCCTCATCCTCGACCCAGGTGACGTCGATCTGGTCGAGGGGGTGGTCGGCCGGTTCGCCGAGGAATTCGGCGATGGAGGCGGCGTCGCCGGCGATGGAGACCCCGTGGATGGTGGTGGAGGTGCGCGGGTCGGCGCTCGGGCGCTCCTCGGTGGGGACCGACCACTGAAGGAAGTAGGGCAGTTGCGGGTCCTCCAGCAGTTCCAGCAGGCCGATCTGCTTCCACCTCAGGTCGAACCCGTCGGGGCGGACACGGTGGCCCTCGGCCGAGGTGCGGCCGAGGCGGGCCTCGACCGGGGCGATGTCGTCGACGGAGACCACCCAACCGAGCCAGCCGCCGCCCTCGGCGGCGCGGCGCGCGACCGCCTGGCCGAAGGGTGCGCGGTCGGCGGCGGGGTGGTCGAGTGTGGTGACGACCTCGACGTAGGTGCCGCCGCTCAGCGGGAGAATGAAATTGCGGGTGCCGAATCGCGGGTGCACGCCCCCGTCGACGAACCCGGCGCCGAGGGCCGATCCGATCCACTGGACGGTCGAGACGAAGCTGTCGCGGGCCACCGCATAGGACACGTGATCAAGTCGCACTGCGCCATCATCACCCGACAACCCGCACAAATCCCGACGCCACGCCCGCCGCCCCCGGCCGCGTCCGCCGTGGATTCAGCCGTGGAGCGGATCGATCACCGTCATCCCGGCGGGGGAGGCCCGGTCGAAGCCAGGCGCAGCGCTGCCGCCTCGTCGAGGCCCACGACCCGCTCGATCAGCCGCTGCGGGGCGAGCGCTGCTGCCACAGGATTTCGATCCGCCGTGCAGCACCACTGCTCAGCTCTCTGTTCCTTTCCACTTCGCGAGTCCGGACACGCCTGATGACGAGGCTCCCCGATGGTGTCCTTGAGCGAAGAAGGGCACCCTCTACGGTCGAGTCCTGGAAGCCCCTTGGCCAGAGAGATGATCCGAAGGAATCGGCCTAGCGGCCGGCGAGCGGCCGAAAGCAGACCTGGAAACGGCGTGATGAACGGGTGGCGCAGCAGACGCTGTGCCACCCGTTTCCGTTACCCTCCGCAGGCGCGCGCCGCCGAAGGCGGTCTACGGCACGGGAGGGCCGCCACGGCCTGGGGGAGCGTTCTGCCAGGTTGGGCTGCGCATTCTCCCCGGATTCCCCCCAGCAGAGGCTGCTTCTGATGGAGGATTGCGGCTGACCGGAACCGTGCTCCCGGGCGACGTGAAGAGCCTCAGCCCTGTCGCCGATGCCGTCGACGGCGGCCCGGTGCCGGTCAGTCGAGCGTTCGGGGCCCCGCCACAGAGGCGGCCGGATCCCAGCCGCGCCGGGGGACGGAGTCGAGCAGCAGGCGCGTGTAGGGGTGCTGCGGTGCGTCCAGCACGTGGCCGGTCGGGCCCGATTCCACGACCCTCCCCGACTTGAGCACCAGCACCTCGTCCGCGATGTGCCGGACCACCGCCAAGTCGTGGGTGACGAAGAGATAGCCGATGCCCGCCTCGCGACGGATCGTGGAGAGCAGTTCGAGGATCTGCGCCTGGATGGAGACGTCGAGCGCCGCGACCGCCTCGTCGAGGACGAGGACGCTGGGCTCCACCGCGAGGGCGCGCGCGATGGCCACGCGCTGGCGCTGTCCGCCGGAGAGACGCCGAGGCAGCGCCGAGGCCTCGCGCTCGCCGAGGCCGACCTGCTCCAGGAGCTCGGCGACCCGGGCCCGGCGGGCGGTGGTGTCCAGCCGGGTGTGGAGCCTCAGGACCTCGTCCACGCATCCGGCTGCCGTGATCCGAGGGTCCAGCGAGAGGTACGGGTCCTGGAAGACCATCTGGATCTCCCGGGCCCGGGAGAGGCGTTCGGCTCGGGTGCGGACCCGCGCCGAACGGTCCCGGCCGCCGAGGCGTACGGTGCCGGCGTCCAAGCGCTCCAGGCCGACGAGCATGCGCACCGTCGTGGTCTTGCCGCTGCCGGACTCCCCGACGAGGGCGAGGGAGGCGCCCGGCGCCAGGGTGAACGACACGTCGTCGACGGCGGCGTGGTTCCCGTACCGCTTGCACAGTCCCTCGACGACGAGTCCCTGCGGGGCGGTGGTCACAGCGTGATCCCTTCGTCGGCGCGGTGGCATGCGGCGAGCCCGTCGCCGTACCGCGCAAGTGCGGGTGTCTCCTCGGAGCAGCGCGGCAGCGCGTGGGCGCAGCGCGCGGCGAAGGCGCAGCCGGGCGGCGCCTCGGAGAGAGAGACGGGGCGGCCGGGGATCGGCCGGGGGGCCGGTGAGCCCCGTTCGATGCGCGGGGTGCAGGCGAGCAGCCCCGCCGTGTACGGATGGCGGGGCCGTTCGAACAGTTCGTCCGTGCCCCGCGTCTCGACGATCCGGCCCGCGTACATCACGTACACGCGGTCGCAGATCGCGGAGGCCAGTTCGAGGTCGTGGGTGACGAAGAGCAGGCCCGTGCCGCGCTCGGCCCGCAGCCGGGTGAGGATCGCGATGATCTCCGCCTGGGTCGTGACGTCCAGGGCCGTGGTCGGCTCGTCGGCCACGAGCAGGGCGGGTTCGGACGCGAGCGCCGCGGCGATGACCACTCGCTGGAGCATGCCGCCGGAGAACTCGTGCGGACGGCGGCGCAGGGCGCCCCGCGGGTCGCGGATGCCGACCGCGCCCAGGAGTTCCTCGGCCCGGGCGGTGGCCGCGGCGGCGGGGGTTCCGGCGGCGCGCAGTCCCTCGGTGAGGAAATCGCCTACCCGGCGCAGGGGGTTGATGGAGGCCCGCGGGTCCTGGAAGACCATCGCGACCTGCCGGGCCCGCAGCGCGGTCCGCTCGGTGCGGTTCATGGCGAGGACGTCCCGGCCGGCGACCCGGACCTGTCCGCTGGTGCGGGCGCCAGCGGGCAGCAGCCCGAGAACGCTGCGGCAGGCCACCGACTTGCCGGAGCCGGACTCGCCGACCAGGCCGACCGTCTCGCCGGGCAGCACCCGCAGGCTGACCCCGTCCAGGATCGGGCGGGCCGCCCGGTCGTCCGGCAGGCGGATGCCGAGCCCGTCGATCTCCAGGACGGGCGGGCCGCCGGCCGGGGTCTTCTCCTCGGTCATGGTGTTCACCGTTCACGCCTCGCGATCCGGTCGGCGAGTCCCTCGCCGACGATGCCGAACGCCACCACGGCGAGCACGATGCACGCCGAGGGGGCCAGGGCGGGCAGCATCGCCCCCTGCTGGACGGCCGACTGGCCTTCGTTGATCATGGCTCCCCAGTCGGCGGTCGGCGGTTGCACGCCGAAGCCGAGGAAGGAGAGCGCCGCCAGGTCCATCAGCGCGTACCCGAAGTTCATCGCGGACTGGGCGAAGACGGTCGGGGCGATGTTCGGCAGCAGGTGGCGCAGGCAGACGTTCCAGCCGGAGAAGCCCTGCACCCGGTAGGACTCGATGTACGGGCGGGCCTTCTCCTGGCGCGCGATGCCGCGCACCAGCCGTCCCACGTACGGGGTGTAGGCCACCGCCATGGCGATCACGGGTGCGGTCATGCCGGAGCCGACGACGGACACGAGCAGGATCGCGAGCAGCAGACCGGGGATCGCGAAGGCCATGTCCATCGAGCGGGACAGGACCGAGTCCGCCCAGCCGCCGCGCCAGGCCGCCACGACGCCGAGCAGGGTGCCGAGGAGGGTGGAGACCCCGACGACGAGCAGCGGCCCGAGCAGGCCGGTGCGGGCGCCGTGGATCAGCCGGGACAGGACGTCCCGCCCGGACTGGTCAGTGCCGAGCAGGTGCTCGCCGGTGGTTCCGGCCAGCGGCGAGGAGAGGTCGAGGACCTCGGGGTCGTACGGGGAGAGGACGGGGGCGAGGGCGGCGACCAGGACGAGCACGGCGAGCACCGCGACCGAGGCCGTGAACATCGGCCCCTGGCCGAGCCGGCGCAGGAAGCGCAGGCCGGGCCGGCGGCGCAGCGGCGTCGGCGCCGCGCCGGCCGCGGAGGCGGCGGAGGGCGTGGTGAGGGTCATGAGGAGCCTTCCCCGTGGAGGGACAGCCGGGGGTCGATGAGGGGTGCGAGCAGGTCGACGGCGAGGTTCACCAGGACGAAGGCCGCCACGCTGAGCAGCGTGATCGCCTGCACGACGGCGAAGTCCTTGGCGGTCACCGACTGCACGAGCAGGGACCCGAGGCCGGGCACGTCGAAGGCGGTCTCGACGATCGAGGTGCTGATGAGCAGTCCGGCGAGCATCGTGCCGCCGACGGTGACGACCGGGCCCAGGGCGTTGCGCAGTACGTGCTTGCGGACCACGGTCCGCGGTGCGACACCGCGGGCGTGGGCCACCTCGACGTGTTCGCGGCCGAGCTCGTCGAGCATCGCCGAGCGGGTCACCCGGGCGAGCAGCCCCGCGAAGGTCAGCGCCAGGGCGAAGGCCGGCAGCGTCAGGTGGTACAGCCGGTCAGAGAAGCCCACGGGGGTGCCGCCCGGCCCCGGGAACCAGCCCAGCTGGACGGAGAAGAGCGATACGAGTCCGATGGCGGTGACGAACGAGGGGGTCGCCGTGGCCACGCCGGTGCCGAGGAGCACCGCGCGGTCCAGCACACCGGGGCGGAGCGCTGCGAGGATGCCGCCCGCCACACCGAGAACGGCGACCAGCAGGGCCGCGTAGCCGACGAGCACGGCGGTGCCGGGCAGCCGGGAGCCGATGAGCTCGGTGACGTCCTGGTGGAACTGCGCGGAGCGGCCGAAGTCGCCGCGCAGGACGCCGCCGAGCCACTTCGCGTACTGCACGGGCAGCGGGTCGTTCAGGTGGTATTGGGCGCGCAGGGCCGCCACGGCCTCGGGGGTCGCGGGGCGGCCGTGGAGCAGGAACGACACCGGGTCGCCGGGGGCCAGGTGAATGGAGCCGAAGACCACGAGAGAGGTCACGAACAGCACCGTCACCAGGCCGAGGAGCCGTCCGACGAGGTAGCGGGTCATCGCTTCGCGGCCCCGATCTTCGCGGCCCACGGGTAGTACAGCTGCACGATGCCGGTCGGTGCGCCGGTCACCCGATTGCCGAGGAAGACCGAGTAGGGCGCCTCGTACACGGGGATGACCGGCAGTTCGCGCAGTGCGATCCGCTGGAGCTCGGCGGTCAGCTCCGCCCGTTCGGCCGGATCGGGCTGCGCGTTGGCCCGGTCGAAGGCGGCGTTGTACTCGGCGTTCGTCCAGTTGCCGTAGTTCCCGAAGTCCCCGGTGCGCAGGTACTGGTAGAACTCCAGCGGGTCGGGGGTGTTGTCGTATCCGTTGGTGATGACCAGGTCGAGGCCGGCGCGTGCGTTCGGGTCGACGAAGATGCTGCTGTACGCGTCCGGGGCGACGGCCTTGAGCTTGACGTCGAGGCCGATCTGGCGCCCCGCGGCCTGGACGGCGTTGGCGACGACGCTGATCTCGGGCGCGAGCGTGCTGGTGACCAGGGTGATCGTGCGGCCGGTCGCTCCCGCCTCCTGGACGAGCTCCTTCGCGGCCTTGACGTCGTACACCGGCTCGGACAGGGAGTCGTAGAGCGAGGCGGTCTTCTCCGGGGCCAGCGCCCAGGCGCCGCGCGCGGCGGGGGCCTTGGCGGGGAAGCCGACGCCGCCGGCCGCGGCCTTGACGATGTTCTTCCGGTCGAGGGCCATGGACAGGGCCTTGCGGACCTTGAGGTCGCCGAGCGGGCCGTGGAAGTCGAGGACGGCCAGGTTCGACGCGGCCGTGTTGGGGCCGAACAGCACGCTCCCCTTGCCGCCGGAGCGCAGCTGGGCGAGAGAGGCGGAGGGCACCATGTATCCGCCGTCGGCCGTGCCCGAGAGGAAGGCGTTGGCCCGGGCGGCGGGGTCCTCGATGAAGGTGAACTTCACCTGGTCGGACTTGGGGGTCAGCGACCGGTCCCAGTAGTCGGCGTTCTTCTTGAGGGTGATGCTCTCGCCCTGGGTCCACCGGTCGAGGGCGAACGGGCCGGTGCAGTTGACCGTGCCCTTGGGGGTGCCGTAGTCCTTGCCGGCCTTGGCCAGGGTGGCCGCGCTCTCGATGGTGCCGGGGGAGGCGGCCAGGAGTTCGTTCAGGAGGACGTCCGGCTTGGAGAGCCGGATCGTCACCTCCAGGGGGCCGGTCTTCTCGATGGCGGTGACGTTCTTGAACGCCGAGCCCCAGGGCGATCCGGTCTCCGGGTCCGTGTGGCGGCCCAGGGAGACGACCACGTCATCGGCGGTCATCGTCGTCCCGTCGTGGAACTTCACCCCGGGCCGCAGGGTGTAGACCA
Source organism: Streptomyces sp. NPDC060031 (assembly GCF_042736805.1). Taxonomy (NCBI): domain Bacteria; kingdom Bacillati; phylum Actinomycetota; class Actinomycetes; order Kitasatosporales; family Streptomycetaceae; genus Streptomyces; species Streptomyces sp. NPDC060031. Next base: position 114,621 of record NZ_JBHWVM010000004.1, on the reverse strand, counting down.
GCGTCCGGGGGTCGGGCTGCGTGTACTTGACGGCGAGACCGGGCTCGATCTGCATGTCGGGCGTGACCCGCAGGAGCTGATCGCAGACGTTGGCGAGCACGGTGTTCGGCGGGTAGTCGTACGCGAGGGCGTAGTCGAGCGTGTAGGGCTCGGCGTACAGGGACCAGGTGAAGGAGTCCAGGGAGCCCTGCGCGGGCGGCGAGGTCGCGGTGACCCTGTAGCCGCCGTCGGCGGACTGGTGGGTGGAGGCGCCGGAACAGGCGCTGGTGGTGGCCGCGAGGGCGGCGGTACAGGCGAGAAGCGTGACGGACCTGGGCGTGCGCATGCAGACCCACCCCTTTACGGGTGTAGTGACGGGCGCTGGGGGATGGAGCGAGTATTGATGCGGGAACGTTCCCGCACAAGAGTTTGCGGGAACGGTTTTGCAGCGGTCGCGAGGGTGGCAGCATCACCCCCATGACCGATGTTTCACGGCATGACGGGGCCCCCTCGCAGCCCGCCCCACGCGTCCGGCTCGTCGACGTGGCCCGCGAGGCCGGACTGTCGAAGACGACCGTCTCGGCGGCGCTCAACGGCACCGGACGGCTCTCCGGCGAGGTACGGGAGAAAGCGCGCGAGACCGCACGCGTCATGGGCTACCGGCCCAACGCCACCGCGCGCCAGCTGCGCACGGGGCGGGCCCGGCTGATCGGGTACATGGTCGGGGAGCTCGCCGACACCCCCTGGTCCTTCCTGGAATCTCCGTACTTCGCCAGGCTGACCGGAGCCACCGCCGCGACCGCGCTGAAGCGCGGCTACGCCGTGGTGCTGCTGCCCGCCGGCTCCCTGCAGAGCGAGTGGGCCGGCCTGCCGCTCGACGCGGTGGTCGTCGCCGACCCCGTCACCGACGACCCGGTCCTCGACGATCTGCTCGCCGCCCGGATCCCGGTGTTCAGCGACCGCTCCGTCGAGGGGCGGCCGGGCGCGTACTGGGTGGACGTCGAGGCCGGGCCTGCCGTGTGCGCGGCCATGGACCACCTCCTGGAACAAGGGGCCCGGCGGCCCGCACTGGTGCTGCCCGACAGCGCCACCCGGTTCCATGCGGGGGTGCTCGCCGCCTACGGCGACTGGTGCGCCGCGCACGGTGTGGCGGAGCGGATCGTCATCGCGGCGGACCGGGGCAACGGTCCGGTCGTACGAGCGGTCGAGACCGCCCTGGCGGGTGACGGGGAGGGGCCGGGCCGTGTGCGCCCCGACGCCCTCTTCGTCATGGCGGAGGCGAGCCCGCCCCTCGTCCTGGAGGCGGCGCGCCGCCAGGGCTACGAGGTGCCCGGCGATCTGCTCCTCGTCTGTGTGAGCGAGGACGTGACGGCGGAGCACACCGAACCACCGGTGACGACGTTGAGCCTGCGGCCCGAGGCGGTCGCGGAGGCCGGCATCGAGCTCCTCGTGGCGGTCCTGGAGGACGGCCGCCGGGAGTCGGCCGGGGTGCTCGTGCCGACTCGGCTGGAAGTGCGGGCCTCCTCGGTACGGCGCTCCGGGGCGCCGCGGCCCCCTCAGGAGGAGTGGACGAGCCTGCCGCCGACGTAGGTCCGCTCCACCCGGGCCCCGGCGATCTCCTCCGGGGGTGCGGCGAAGATGTCGCGGTCCAGTACAACCAGGTCGGCGAGGTGGCCGGGGCGCAGGCTGCCCGCATCGTCGAGGCCGTTCACATGGGCGGAGCCGGCCGTGTAGGCGGCCAGCGCGGTCGCGAGGTCGAGGCGCTGTTCGGGCAGGAAGACCCGGTTGTCGGCGTCGGCCTCGGGATCCTTGCGGTTGACGGCGACGTGGATGCCCTCAAGGGGGTCGGGGCTGCTGACGGGCCAGTCGCTCCCGGCGGCCAGGGTGGCGCCGGCCCGCAGCAGATCGCCGAAGGGGTACTGCCAGGCGGCGCGCTCGGGACCGAGGAAGGGGATGGTCAGCTCGTCCATCTGCGGTTCGTGCGCGGCCCAGAGCGGCTGGATGTTGGCGATGGCGCCGAGCCGGGCGAAGCGGGGGAGGTCGTCGGGGTGCACGACCTGGAGGTGGGCGAGGTGGTGGCGGTTGCCGCGCGGTCCGTTGGCGGCGACGGCGGCTTCGAGCGCGTCCAGGGCCTCGCGGACGGCCCGGTCGCCAAGGGCGTGGAAGTGGATCTGGAATCCGAGGGCGTCGAGTGCGGCGGCGTACCCGCGCAGGGCCATCGGCTCGACGAAGCTGAGGCCGGTGTTGGCCGTCGCGCAACCGCAGCCGTCCAGGTAGGGGGCGGTCATGGCGGCCGTGAAGTTCTCGGCGATCCCGTCCTGCATGATCTTCACGGAGCCGGCCCGGAAGCGGCCGTGACTCAGCTTCTCCCGCAGTGCGACCAGTTCCTCGATCTGCTCGGCGCCGCGGTCGCGGTCCCACCAGAGCGCGCCGGTCACCCGCGCGGTGAGCGACCCGTCCCGGGCGGCGCTCACGTAGGCGTCCGACGGATCGGGCTTGCCGCCGAACACGCCGAGCAGCGCGTCCTGCCAGCCGGTGATGCCGAGCGAGTGCAGCAGTTCCTGGGCCCGCAGCAGGCCTGCCAGCCGGTCGGCGGGGGTGCCCGCGGGCGCGAGACGGGAGAGCAGCGCGGTGGCGCCCTCCTGGAGCACTCCACTGGGACCGCCGTCCGGCTCCCGTTCGATCCGCCCGTCGGCCGGATCGGGGGTCTCGGCGGTGATCCCGGCGAGCTCGAGCGCCCGGGTGTTGGCCCAGGCGCCGTGGTGGTCCCGGTTGACGAGGAACACCGGCCGGTCCGGGATCACGGAGTCCAGCAGCTGTCGGGTGGGCAGGCCTCCGTCGAAGCTCTCCATCGACCAGCCGCCGCCGGCGATCCACGCGTGGTCCGGGTGGGCGTCCGCGTACGCCCGGATCCGGGTCAGGTACTCGGCGACGCCGACCGTCCCCGTCAGATCGCATTCGGCCAGCTCCGTACCGCCGTAGACGGCGTGGATGTGGGCATCCTGGAACCCCGGGATCAGCAGCTTGCCCGTCAGGTCGACGACCTCGGTGCGGGGGCCGATGAGCTCCCGGACCTCGTCGTGACCGACGGCCGTGATCCGGTCGCCGACGACGGCGAGCGAGGTCGCCCGGGTGCGGGCCGGATCGACGGTGAAGACGGGGCCGCGGGTGAAGACCAGATCGGCCTTGTCCATACGGAGCTCCAGTACATGAGGCGACGGTTGGTGGAGACATGGAAGCGGGACGGCCGTTTACACGTCAATGGTGTTGACGTAAGGTCCGGCCATGGCCGAACGAGTGATTCCAGAGGGCGGGCGTCGGCGTCACCGACCGACCAAGCAGGGCGCCGTACTCTCGGAACGGCTGATCATCGACACAGCCCTGCGCCTGGTCGCGCAGCACGGCGCGGCGGCGCTCTCGGCGCGCAGGCTCGGCGCGGCGCTCGGCGCGGATCCCAGCGCCCTCTACCGCTACTTCCGCAACACCGACGCCCTGCTCCTCGCCCTGTCCGACGAGCTGATCGGGCGTGCGCAGGAGGGCTGGTCGGCCACCGGTGACTGGCGGACCGATCTGCGTGCCATCGGGCTGCGCATCCATGCCTCCTATCAGTCCAACCCCCCGGCCGCGCTCCTCACGGCCCACCGCACGACAGGGCGCCCCCACGAGACGCGGGCCGTCGAGGCGATCCTCGGCATCCTGCGTTCCGGCGGCTTCCCCGACGCCCTCGCCGTGCGGATCTACCACGCCTTCGTCGACCAGGCCCTCGCCTTCGCCGCTCAGGACGCCGCCGCGCTCGCCCTGCCGGAGGCGGCCCGGGAGTCGGACGAGGAGGTCTGGCACGCGGTGTACGGCAGGCTGTCGCCCGAAACCCACCCGAACATCGCGGCGACCTTCCCGCTGCTCGCCGCCGACATGCGCGACAGCGGCTACCCCTTCGCCCTGGATCTGATGCTCGGCGCGGTGGCGGCGCTCCGCCCGGCGGCGGACGGAAGCTGACCGGTGGCCTCGGCGGAACGCCGAGCACCTGCCCGAACGGTGGCCCCGCACGCGCGCAGGCGCTGCTCCGCGAGCTCGCCGCACGTTTCGCACCCGGGGCGCGGCGGATCGCGCAGGAGATCCTCGACCGCCGGGAGCCGGGACCGCCTGGCTCCGGCGTGCGGGGCTTATGTCAACACCATTGACCTTGTTGTGTGCCGAAGGGTCTCATGGGCGGCACCTCGGAGGGTCCGTGCGCTCGGGCGCCTCCGCGATCCGAAGGAACCCCCATGGACCACCTCACCTCGCTCAGGGACGCCGAGCCCCGCCCGTTCTGGCTCGACGACCCCCGCCGCCCGCAGGCCGCCCCCGCCCTCGTCGGGGCCACCACCTGCGATCTGCTCGTCGTCGGCGGCGGTTACACCGGCCTGTGGACCGCCCTCCTAGCCAAGGAGCGCGACCCCTCCGCCGACGTGGTGCTCATCGAGGCGGACGAGGCCGGCGGCGCCGCCTCCGGTCGCAACGGCGGCTTCTGCGAGTCCAGCCTCACCCACGGCCTGCACAACGGTCTCCAGCGCTGGCCCGGGGAGATCGACCTCCTGGAACGGCTCGGGCGGGAGAACCTCCAGGCCATCGAGGACACCGTGGAGCGCCACGGGATCGACTGCGACTGGGAGCGCACCGGCTCCATCGTGGTGGCCACCGAGCCGTACCAGCTCGCCGGCCTCGCGGAGGAGGCCGAGGCCGCTGCCCGCTACGGGGGCAAGCCGGTCCTGCTCGACGGCGAGGCCGTCCGGGCCGAGATCAACTCCCCGACCTTCCTCGGCGGCCTGTGGAACAAGGCCGACGTCGCCATGGTCAACCCGGCCGGGCTCGCCTGGGGACTCAAGAGTGCCTGCCTCGCCCTGGGCGTCCGGATTCACGAGCACACTCCAGCCACCTCGCTCGCCGAGCACGGGGCCGTGATCGGCGTCCGAACCCCCTATGGCCGGATCACCGCGAGGCGCGTCGCGCTCGCCACCAACGCCTACCCCTCCCTGGTCCGGCGCCACCGCCCGTACACCGTCCCCGTGTACGACTACGCGCTGATGACCGAGCCGCTGACCCCAGAGCAGCTCGCCTCCGTCGGCTGGACGCGCCGCCAGGGCTTCGCGGACAGCGCGAATCAGTTCCACTACGTCCGGCTCTCCGCGGACAACCGCATCCTGTGGGGCGGATACGACGCCGTCTACCACTACGGCGGGCGCGTCCGCGCCGAACACGACCGGCGGCCCGAGACCTTCGCCACCCTCGCCCGCCACTTCTTCACGACGTTCCCGCAGTTGGAGGGTGTGCGCTTCACCCACAGCTGGGGTGGAGCCATCGACACCAGCACCCGCTTCTGCGTGTTCTTCGACACGAGTCACCACGGGAAGGTGTCCTACGCCGCCGGGTACACGGGCCTCGGCGTCGGCGCCAGCCGCTTCGGCGCCGAGGTGATGCTCGACCTCCTGGCGGGCGAGCGCACCGAGCGCACCGACCTGGAGATGGTCCGCCGCAAGCCCCTGCCGTTCCCGCCCGAGCCCGTCCGGTCCCTCGGTATCGGCATCACCAAGTGGTCCATGGCACGCGCCGACCTCAACCAGGGCCACCGCAACCTCTGGCTGCGCAGCCTCGACCGCTTCGGCCTCGGTTTCGATTCCTAATCAAGCCTGGCTGTGCCGTTTGCCCTCAGTGAGGGCCATCACCTCCCTGGTCAGGGAGCGCACCACGTGGGCGGTCATGTCCTCGCCGGGGACGGTGGTGTGCTGCCCCTCGGCGGCCCGGACGGCTTTGGCGGCGAGTTCGTCGGGGCTGCGGACCTTGCGGTTGTGCAGCCAGGTGGCCAGACGCCGTCGGCCGGTGCGGCGGATGGCGGCCGGGGTCTGGTAGCCGGTCAGGAGGACCAGGGGGCCGAGGTTGCCCAGGTCGAGTTCACGCTCCAGCCCGGGAAAGATCCGCCGTCTGCCAGGTCGATGCCCCAGATCGCTTCGTCGCCCGACCCGTGCAGCGAAACCGTCGCGGCCGCCGACTCCGCGGCCCTCTTCCGGGACGGCCGGATCTCCGTGACACCGCTGACCTGCGACCGCACGTACGGAGCGAAGACCCCGCACGCGGAAGCTCTGCGGAAGGTCCGCCGCTACGTCGAGAACGATGCGCCCCGGCGCTGACCCCGCCGCTGACCCCGCCGCTGACCCGGGGCGCCGACCCCGTGCTGCCGCACCTCCCCTGACAGGAGCACTCCCATGACCGACGATCCCCTCGTCCGCACCGGCCACGGACCCGTGCGGGGCGAGCGCCGCGCCGACGGAAGCCTCCGTTTCCTCGGCATCCCGTACGCCCGTCCCCTGGTCGGCGAGCTCCGCTTCGCCGCCCCCGTGCCCCCAGTTCGACGGGGACCTGCAGATTGCTGAGGACGGCCACTACTACCGGACGTCGCCGGTCTTCCGGACGGACGCGCCTGCCCACCGCTGGCTCGCGGAGACGGTCTTCGTCGGCCTCGCCCGACCCGAGGGGGAGGACGTCGTGGTCATCCGCATGTACGCGCTCGGGTAGAAGGCAGGCGGCCGGCGCGCTCAGCACGCCGGCCGTCGGCCGCATCAGCTCAACTCCCGAGTCAGGTGAGGGAACGCCACGTGCGGTTCAGCGCCTCCCGGAACTGCTCGACCTCCTCGGCGGTCAGGTCGGCGACCATGCGCCCTTCGAGTCCGCGAGCAGGCTCGGCGTACTCCCCGAGCAGTCGGCGCCCCGCGTCGGCGAGCAGGATGAGGCGCTCGCGGCGGTTGGCGGGGTTGGGTTCGCGATGGATCAGGCCGCGGCTTTCCAGCGCCCGGACCATGTCGGCCATGGACTGGGCGGTGACGAAGGAGTCGCGGGCGAGCTGCGCGGCGGAAATGCCGTCGTGCCGCTCCAGCACGGTGAGGGCGGTGTACTGCAGCGCCGTGATCCCGGCGGGCTTGAGCAGCTCCTCCAGGCGGGCCCGTACCGCCAGCTCCGTCCTCTTGACCAGGTAGAGCAGCGAGGTGCTCATGTTCGTCCTCCCGTGGTGACGGCCCGTTGGGTGCGGCCGGCGCGGCGACACGTACCACCACCCTAGAGCATTGACAGGAATCCTGTTGATTGCTCACACTGCGTTCATCAGGATTCCTGTCGATCCCGGCTTGTGCCGTGCTGTCGACTTCCCCCGAACCGCTCATGAAAGGCACCCCCCATGGATCTGCACGGGAAAGTCGCCGTCGTCACCGGCAGCGGGCGCGGCCTCGGGCTGGGATACGCCCAAGCCCTTGCCGCGGCTGGAGCCGCCGTCGTCGTCAACGACGTCGACCAGAACGCGGTCGACGCCGCCGTCGCCACGATCACGGCCGCGGGAGGTAGGGCGGCCGGCGTCGTGGCGGCGGTGGGCGACAGCGCTGCGGCCGAGGAACTGGTGGACACGGCGGTGCGGGAGTTCGGGCGCCTGGACGTGCTCGTCACCAACGCCGGCATCCTGCGAGACCGCGTGCTGTGGAAGATGACCGACGACGACTTCGACGACGTCGTCCGCGTGCACCTGCGCGGCACCTTCACCTGCGCCCGCGCCGCCGCCGTCCGCATGCGGGAGCAAGGCACCGGCGGCCGGCTCGTCCTCATCTCCTCGCCGGCCGGACAGCGCGGCAACTTCGGCCAGACCAACTACGCCGCCGCCAAGGCGGGCATCGTCGCCATGGCACGCACCTGGGCCATGGAGCTGGGCCGCGCCGGCATCACCGTCAACGCCGTCGTCCCCGTCGCCGCCACCGAGATGACCAAGACCATCCCGGCCTTCGCGCCGGTCATCGAGGAGGCCGAGCGCACGGGCGGCCCCCTGCCCGACTGGCTGCGCAAGGACGAGGGCCTCGGCACCGTCGAGGACGTCGCCGGCCTGATCGCCTTCCTGGCCTCGGACGCCTCCGACGGAGTGACCGGGCAGGCGATCGGCATCGGCGGCGACCGGCTGGCCCTGTGGGCGCACCCCAAGGAGAAGGCGGTCGCCTTCGCCGACGGGGGCTGGAGCGCCGACATGATCGCCGCCCTCTGGCCCGGCGGCGTAGGGGCCGAGGCCGAGACCTACGGCATTCCGGCGCCCCAGGCCCCGGAGGCATGAGATGGGTGACCTCACGCTCGACCTGGACCGGCTGACCGCCATCGACGTGCACACGCACGCCGAGGTCTCCAAGGACGGCCACGGGGCGCTGAGCCCCGAACTGTTCGGCGCCTCCGAGAACTACTTCAAGGCCCACGGCCACCGGCAGCCCACCATCGATGAGATGGCCGCCCACTACCGTGAACGCCGCATGGCCGCCGTGGTGTTCACGGTCGACGCCGAGCACGCCACGGGGCACCCGCGGATCTCCAACGAGGAGATCGCGGAGAGCTGTGCCGCCCATGCGGACGTACTCATTCCGTTCGCGAGCATCGACCCGCACAAGGGCCGTGCGGGCGTGCGCGAGGCGCGGCGCCTGGTGGAGGAGCACGGCGTCCGCGGCTTCAAGTTCCACCCCAGCATCCAGGCGTTCGCCCCGAACGACCCGATGGCCTATCCGCTGTACGAGGCCATCGAGGAACTCGGCGTGCCCGCCCTCTTCCACACCGGTCAGACCGGCATCGGCGCCGGCGTACCGGGCGGCGGAGGCATCCGCCTGAAGTACTCCAACCCCATGCTGGTCGACGACGTCGCCGTCGACTTCCCCGAATTGCGGATCATCCTCGCCCACCCGTCCTTCCCCTGGCAGGACGAGGCCCTCGCGGTGGCCACCCACAAACCGTACGTGTACATCGACCTGTCCGGCTGGTCCCCGAAGTACTTCCCGCCGCAGCTCGTCCGCTATGCCAACACCCTGCTCAAGGACAAGGTCCTCTTCGGCTCCGACTACCCCGTCATCACCCCCGACCGGTGGCTGGCCGACTTCGAGAAGCTCGACATCAAGCCCGAGGTCCGACCGAAGATCCTCAAGGAGAACGCCGCCCGCCTGCTCGGGCTGCTCACGGACTGAAGGAACCGAAGGAAGTGAAGAAACCGAAGGAGTCGTCGTGTTGAACCAAGGCATCGGCTCGTGGCCCACGCGCCGGGCCCGCAAGACCCCGGACCGGATCGCCCTCGTCCACGAGGACCGCTCCTGGACCTATGGCGAGCTCCACCAGCGCGTCCTGCGCCTCGCCCACTCCCTGCGGGAGCTGGGAGTGGCCCGGGGTGACCGGATCGCGTACCTCGGCCCCAACCATCCCGCCTTCCTGGAGACGCTGTTCGCCGCCGGCCTGCTCGGGGCGGTCTTCGTCCCGCTCAACATCCGTCTGGCCGCCCCGGAACTGGCGTACAACCTGTCCGACTCGGGCAGCGTCGTCCTCGTCCACGCGCCGGAGCAGGCCCGGGCCGCACGCGCTGCGGCCGACGAGGCCGCAGTGCGGCACCGGATCGCGCTCGACGGGCCCGACGAGGGGGTCCGCGGCTACGAGGAGTTCCTCGCCGGCGGCGCTGCCGTGCCCCTGGACGAGAGCGTGGCGCCGCACGACACCTGCATGATCATGTACACCTCCGGGACCACGGGCCGCCCCAAGGGCGCCGTCCTCTCCCACGACAACATCATCTGGAACAGTGTCAACGTCCTCGTCGACACCGACCTCACGGGCGACGAGGTGACCCTGGTCGTCGCCCCCCTGTTCCACACCGCCGGCCTCAACATGACCTGCCTGCCCACCCTCCTCAAGGGCGGCCGGGTGGTGCTGCTCGGTGCCTTCGACGCCGAACGCGTACTGGAGACCATCGAGAACGAGCGCGTGACGTACATGTTCGGCGTCCCCACGATGTACGACGCCATGGCCGCCCGGCCCCGCTGGGCGACGACGGACCTGTCCAGCCTGCGCACCCTCAACTGCGGCGGCGCACCCGTGCCCGCACGCACCATCGCCACCTACCTCGCCCGCGGCCTCGCCTTCAGCCAGGGCTACGGCATGACCGAGGCGTCTCCCGGAGTCCTCTTCCTGGACAGGGAGCAGACCTCGGCCAAGGCCGGCTCCGCGGGCGTGCCGCACTTCTTCACCGACATCCGCGTGGTCCTGCCCGACGGCCGGGACGCCGAACCCGGACAGCGTGGTGAGGTCCTCGTCCAGGGCCCCAACGTCATGACCGGGTACTGGGGCCGGCCGGAGGACACCGAGGCCGCCTTCACCGTCGGCGCCGGCGCCGACGGCCACTGGCTGCGCACCGGCGACGTCGCCCGGACCGACCGCGACGGGTACGCCTACATCGTCGACCGGGTCAAGGACATGTTCGTCTCGGGCGGTGAGAACGTGTACCCGGCCGAGGTCGAGGAAGCGCTTCTCACCCACCCGGCCGTCGCCGAATGCGCGGTCATCGGGGTGCCCGACCCGGTCTGGGGCGAAGTCGGCCGCGCCGTCGTCATCCTCAGGCCCGGAGCCCGCGCCGACGAGCGCGGCGTCCTCGGCCACCTGCACGGCAGGCTCGCCAAGTACAAGATCCCCAAGTCCGTGGTCCTCACGGACACCCTGCCCCGCACGGCCTCCGGAAAGATCATCAAGCCCGCCGTGCGCGACACCCACGCGGGCGGTCCCGCAGACCACTCCCACCGCTGAAACCCCGCTTGCAGGCCGCGCTCAGCGCTGCCCGCGCCACCGAAAGGTCCCTCCATGCCGACCGTCGCCAACGGCCTCGAAGAACTCAAGTCCCTCAGCGGAGCCGACCTCGGCCGCACCGAATGGCTCGACATCACCCAGAACCGGGTGAACACCTTCGCCGACGCCACCGACGACCACCAGTGGATCCACACGGACCCGGAGAAGGCCAAGGACGGCCCCTTCGGAGGCCCGATCGCCCACGGCTACCTCACCCTCGCCCTGATCATCCCGCTCTTCGACGAGCTCCTCACCATCACCGGCACCAAGATGAGCGTCAACTACGGCCTGGACAAGGTCCGTTTCCCCAGCCCCGTGCCGGTCGGCGCGAAGATACGCCTTCACGGCGCCGTCGGCACCGTGGAGGAGGTCAAGGGCAACGGCGTCCAGATGGCGCTGACGTTCACCGTGGAGGTCGAGGGCAGCGACAAGCCGGCCTGCGTGGCCCAGGCCGTCTACCGCCACTACGCCTGATCGTCCCCACATACGCAGGGCCGTTGCCGCGTCCGCCGCCGCAAAAAACGAGGGAGGCCCTTTCCCGGACCACGGGTGGACCGCACGCGTTCGAGGCCGAGCCCCGGATCGCGCGTGCGGTCCTCGGCATGCCCGTGGGTGAGCAGGACGGGCCCCGGAGCCTGCTGCCCAGGCGGATACCCCGACCCGGGTCAGTAGCCCCCGATCACCCGCATGCCCCTTCCGCGGGCGATCCTCGACGCCGCGTCGGAACCGAGGAGGTCGAGGACCTCGCGGGCGCGGTGCGGCTGGGTGGAGGCGGCCAGTACGCCCCCGCTGAACATCGAGCTGATGGCGGCATCGCCCGGCAGCGGGCCGATGACGACGACGCCCGGCAGGTCCATGAGCTCGCTGTGCTGCTGAAAGGCCAAGTCGGCTCGGCCGGACGACAGCAGGCTGCCTGCGGGCACCCCCGGCGGGGCCTGGACAAGCCGGTCCCCGAGCGTGTCGGCGAGGTCCAGCCGGGTGATCAGCTCGATGAGGGACGTACCGCTGGGGCCCGTGGAGTAGGCGATCCTCCGCGCGGACAGAAGAACGGCTCGCAGATCGGATTCCGAGCCGAGTGCCGGAACCGGTGCTCCCTCCGGCACGGCGGCGACGACCTGGGAGACCCACAGCGGGCGCGCCGTACCTCCGAGGAGGCGCCCTTCCTTCTCCAACGCGGCCAGTGCTCCGTCGGCGAGCACGAGCAGGTCCGCTTCGGCGCCCTCGCGCACCCGCCGTGCGATCTCCACCCCGCCGGCCGACTCGAAACGCACCGGAATCCCGTGGGCGAGTCGGATGTGTTCGGAAAGTTCGCCCACTATCGGCCGCGTCGCCATCGAGGACAGCCCAGAGATCTCTTGGTTCATGTTGTCTCCTTGGTGTCCGGCAGATCGTACGGCGCCCGGTCGGGCCCCCAACGCCCGTCTGCGAGACTGCCCGCGTGAGCACAACCCGGAGCAGCACCGCGGCTGGAAAGGTCCTCAAGGTCCTCGCGGCCTTCGATCGCGAGCACACGTCGCAGACACTGTCGCAGATCGCCCAGCGCACAGGTCTGGCCTTGAGCACCACGCACCGAGTGGTCGCGGAGCTGGCGGAATGGGGAGCGCTGGAGCGGGATGAGGACGGGGCCTGGCACGTCGGACTGAGGCTCTGGGAGATCACCTCGGGATGCCCCCGTACCCAGATCCTGCGAGACGCGGCCTTGCCGTTCATGCAGGACCTCTACGAGGCGACCCACGAGAACATCCAACTCGCGGTGCGCGAGGGCACCGAGCTCGTGTTCGTCGAACGTATCACCGGACATCGATCGGTGCAGCTGTTGACCGCGGTCGGGACCCGGTTCCCCGTCGGCTCCACAGGGATGGGCCGGGTGCTGCTCGCGCACGCACCACGGGACATCCAGGAGGAGGTCCTCGAATCGCCGCTGCGCGCCTGGACCCCGCACACCGTCACCGACCCGAAGACGCTGCGCGCGCAACTGGACCGGATCCGCCGCGAGCAGGTCTTCGTCAGCGACCGGCAGCTCTCCGAGGACACGGTCGCGGTGGCAGCGCCCGTACGGATCGGCCGGACCGGGCCCGTCAGCGCCGCTTTGGGGATCGTCGTCGCGGCGGGCGGTGCGAGCAACGCGCGCGGGCTGCGCGGGCCCCTTCTGAGGGCCGTGCACGGGATCTCCGACGAGCTCGGCCGACGCGCCCACGCGACGGTCTGAGCTTCGAGCGGGCTTCCGCCTGACGGAAACACCGGCGACCTGCGGCCGCTCCGGGTGCCAACGTTCGGGGTGTTCCGAACGTTCGCAGTCGCTCAGGAGATGCCATGGCCGACGCCACCGTCGACACCGTTGCCTCGGTTCCCGTCGCCGTCATCGGTGGTGGTCCAGCAGGCTTGATGCTGGCGCACCTGCTCGGGCGAGCGGGGGTCGAGACGATCGTGATCGACACCCGCTCCCGGCGCGAGATCGAAACGACGCAGCGGGCCGGCATCCTCGAGGCCGACGCGGCCCGGGACCTGGTCGAGACCGGTGTCTCCGACCGGATCCTGCGCGAGGGCCACGAGCACGAGGGCGTCGAGATCCGGTTCGGTGGTCGCCCGCACCGCATCGACTTCAAGGAGCTGGTCGGCCAGTCGGTGTGGCTCTACCCGCAGACCGACGTGTTCACCGACCTGGCCGACGCCCGGGACCGCGACGGTGGCACGGTCCACTTCGGCGTCAAGGACACCGAGGTCCTCGACATCACGACCGACGCTCCCCGGGTCCGCTACACCGCGCCCGACGGGTCCCGCCACGAGATCCGGGCGCGGTACGTGGTCGGTGCGGACGGCTCGCGCAGCATGTGCCGCGACCTCGTGCCCGAGGACCGGCGGGTGCGCCACGGCAAGGAGTACCCCTTCGCGTGGTTCGGCATCATGGCCGAGGCGCCGATGAGCGCGCCCGAGCTGGTCTACGCCAACTCCGAGCACGGGTTCGCGCTGATCAGCCAGCGCACCGAGACCGTTCAGCGGATGTACTTTCAGTGCGACCCCGACGAGTCCGTCGATGCCTGGCAGGACGACCGCATCTGGGAGACGCTCCAGGCCCGGGTGGCCGGCCAGGACGGCTTCCGTCTCAAGGAGGGGCCGATCCTGGAGAAGACGGTGCTGCGGTTCCGCTCGTTCGTGCAGGAGCCGATGCGCTGGGGCTCGATGCTGCTCGCGGGCGACGCCGCCCACACGGTGCCGCCGACCGGCGCCCGCGGGCTCAACCTCGCGCTGCACGACGTGAAGGTGCTTGCCGACGTCCTGGTGCGAGCACTCGGCAGCGCGGGCGAGAGCGCGCTGGACGATTACCAGCCGCGCGCCCTGCAGCGGGTCTGGCGGGCGCAGAACTTCTCCTCCTGGATGACCCAGCTGCTGCACACCGCGCCCGGCGGCACGTCGTTCGACCTGCGGCGCCAGCTCGGCGAGCTCGACAACGTGGTGGGCACCCGCGCCGGACGCACCTATCTCGCCGAGCAGTACACCGGCTGGCCCGCCGGCTCGCAGGGCTGACCCCGACGACCAGCAGGAGAGAACACATGATCATCGACTGTCACGGTCACTTCACCACCGCGCCGCCGCAGTTGGCGCGGTGGCGGGACCGGCAGGTGGCCGCGATCGGCTCCGCCGGGCACGCGCCCGATCCCGCCGATCTGGTCATCACCGACGAGGACCTGCGTCAAGCGATCGAGAGCAACCAGCTCCGGTTCATGGACGAACGCGGCAGCGACCTGACGATTTTCTCCCCCCGCGCCAGCTTCATGGCCCACCACATCGGCGACTTCGAGGTCTCCTCGGTGTGGGCGCGGATCTGCAACGACCTGATCCACCGTGTCTGCACGCTCTACCCCGACCGCTTCGCCATGGGCGCGATGCTGCCGCAGTCACCGGGCGTCGACCCCGCGACCTGCCTGCCCGAGCTGCGCCGCGCGGTCGAGGAACTCGGCGCGGTGACGGTCAACCTCAACCCCGACCCGTCGGGCGGCAGGTGGACCGCGCCGCCGCTGACCGACCGCAGCTGGTACCCGCTCTACGAGGCGATGGCCGAGTACGACATACCCGCCATGATCCACGTCAGCACCTCGTGCAACCCGGCCTTCCACACCACTGGTGCCCACTACCTCAACGCCGACACCACGGCGTTCATGCAGCTGGTCCAGGGCGACCTGTTCGCCGACTTCCCGACTCTGCGGTTCGTGATCCCGCACGGCGGGGGTGCGGCGCCCTACCACTGGGGCCGGTTCCGCGGCCTGGCGATGGCGCTGGGCCGGCCGGACCCCGAGACGCTGCTGGACAACGTCTTCTTCGACACCTGCGTCTACCACCAGCCCGGCATCGACCTGCTCACGCAGGTGATCCCCAGCCGCTCCGTCCTGTTCGCCAGCGAAATGATCGGCGCGGTCCGCGACATCGACCCGCGCACCGGTCACCACTTCGACGATACGAAGCGGTACGTCGAGGCCACCGCGCACCTCTCCGACGAGGAACGCGCCACCGTCTACAGCGGCAACGCCCTGCGCGTGTACCCCCGCCTCGCCGCCCGCCTCGCCGCGGCCGGCCACTGAACTCCCAGGAGAAGAACGCATGGAACACACCGAGATCGGTGTCGTCCACACATCGATCACCCGCGCCGATCCCGAGGCCGTCGCCGCACTGTCGGCCTTCGGTGTCGCGACGATCCACGAGGCCATGGGCCGGGTGGGCCTGATGCGCCCGTACCTGCGCCCCGTCTACACCGCCGCCCGTCTGTGCGGTACGGCGGTGACCGTGCTGCTGCAGCCCGGTGACAACTGGATGCTCCACGTCGCCGCCGAGCAGATCCGGCAAGGCGACGTCGTGGTCGCGGCCTGTACGGCCGAGAGCGAGGACGGCTTCTTCGGCGATCTGCTCGCCACCTCGTTCCGCTCCCGGGGTTGCGCCGGCCTGGTCATCGACGGCGGCGTGCGCGACGTGGCCGACCTGGAGGAGATGGACTTCCCGGTCTTCTCCCGGGCGATCAGCGCCAAGGGCGCGGTCAAGGCCACGCTCGGCTCGGTCAATGTGCCGGTGGTCTGCGCCAACGCCCTGGTCAGGCCCGGGGACGTCGTTGTGGCGGACCGTGACGGTGTCGTGGTGGTGCCGCGCGAGCGGGCGGCCGAGGTCGCCGAGGCCTCGGCCCGGCGCGAGGCCAACGAGGAGGGCAAGCGTGCCCGGTTCCGCGCGGGCGAGCTCGGCCTGGACCTGTACGGCATGCGCGGCCCGCTGGCCGAGCTCGGGCTGCGCTACGAGGACTGAGGAGGACCGAGAATGACGACCTGTCGGAAGACCTCCGGCTGGCTGGACTGGTACGCCGACCCGAACCGGCCGCGGTTCCAGGTGCCCGAGGGCGCTGTCGACGCGCACTGCCACGTCTTCGGCCCGGGGGAGCGGTTCCCGTTCGCCCCGGAGCGGAAGTACACCCCCTGCGACGCGTCCAAGGACCAGCTCTTCGAGCTGCGCGACCACCTGGGCTTCGCCCGTAACGTCGTCGTGCAGGCGACCTGCCACGGCGCCGACAACAGCGCCATGCTCGACGCCCTGCGAGCCTCGGGAGGCCTGGCCCGGGGTGTCGCGACGGTGCGGCCGGACATCTCGGACGTGCAACTGCGGGAGCTGCACGAGGCCGGCGTCCGCGGCGTACGGTTCAACTTCGTCAAGCGGCTCGTCGACGCGGCGCCACGGCAGGACCTGTGGGACGTCGTCGAGCGGATCGCGCCCTACGGCTGGCACGTAGTCGTCTACTTCGAGGCGGCCGACCTCGCCGACCTGCGCGACTTCTTCCTCGCGATCCCGGTACCGCTGGTCATCGACCACATGGGCCGGCCCGATGTCACCAAGGACCCGCACGGCCCGGAGTTCGAGGCGTTCTTGAACTTCATGCGGGCGAGGCCGGACATCTGGTGCAAGGTGACCTGCCCGGAGCGGCTGTCGATGAGCGGCCCGCCGGCCCTCGACGGCGAGCAGGATGCCTACCGTGACGTCGTCCCGTTCGCCCGCCGCGTGATCGAGGAGTTCCCCGACCGGGTGCTGTGGGGCACCGACTGGCCGCACCCGAACCTCACCGGCCACATGCCGGACGACGGTCTGCTCGTCGACTTCATCCCGCACATCGCGCCGACGCCCCAGCTGCGACGGGGGCTCCTCGTCGACAACCCGATGCGCCTGTACTGGCCGGACGCCGACTGACCCACCGCACGATTGGAGGCTCACCATGTCACTGGACAAGACCTACAAACTGGTTCCGGGGACGACCATCTTCGACGCCGAGCAGTCCGCCAGGGGGTACCACCTCAACCAGTTCTGCATGTCGCTGATGACGGCGGAGAACCGCGAGCTCTACCTCGCCGACGAGCGCGCCTACCTGGACGCATGGCCACTGCGGGAGGAACAGAAGCGGGCGCTGCTCGACCGCGACCTCAACGCCGCCATACGCGAGGGCGGCAACATCTACTTCCTCGCCAAGTGGGGCGCGACGCTCGGGCTGTCGTTCCAGCAGATGGCGGGCTCGATGACCGGCATGACCGAGCAGGAGTACCGCGCCATGATGGTCGGCGGCGGCCGCTCCGTGGTGGGGAACCGGATCGACCACGCCGTCCTCGAAGCGGCACACGCCGACCAGGCACCGCCGGCCGAGCACGCCACGATCACCGGCGCGGTCTTCACCTCGCACGTGCCGGCGATCGGCGCGGCGATCGACCACCACAAAACCGACGACCCCTATTGGGTGCCGGTCTTCGAGGGCTACGAGTTCTCCAAGCAATGGGAGAAGGAGAACCTGCCCGACGTGGTCTTCCTGGTCTACAACGACCACGCCACCACGTTCGACCAGTCGCTGATCCCGACCTTCGCGCTCGGCACCGGAGCGGCCTACTCCACGGCCGACGAGGGGTACGGACCCCGCCCGGTGCCGGGCATCGAGGGCGACCCCGACCTGGCCGCGCACATCGCGCACTCGCTCATCAGGGACGACTTCGACCTCACCCTCGTCAACGAGATGACCGTCGACCACGGCCTGACCGTCCCGCTGTCGCTGATGTTCGGGGATGTCGAGGAGTGGCCGTGCAAGGTGATCCCGTTCCACGTCAACGTGGTGCAGTACCCCGTGCCCTCGGGTGACAGGTGCTTCCGGCTCGGCCAGACGCTGCGCAAGGCGATCGAGTCCTACGACAGACCGCTGAAGGTCCAGGTGTGGGGCACCGGTGGCATGAGCCACCAGCTGCAGGGCCCCCGTGCCGGCCTCATCAACCGGGAATGGGACAACGCCTTCCTCGACGAACTGATCGCGGACCCGGTCGGGTTGTCGCAGGTCCCGCACCTGGAGTACGTGGAGGAGGCGGGCTCGGAGGGCATCGAGCTGGTCATGTGGCTGATCGCCCGCGGGGCGATGAGTGACCTCGACGGGTCCGGACGGATCGAGCTCAAGCACCGCTTCTACCACGTGCCGGCGTCCAACACCGCCGTCGGCCACCTGATCCTGGAGAACCATCCGCGGGCCAAGAAGCCCGCTGAGAAGGAGTGAGCGACATGACTGACGACCAGACCCTCCGGATCGCCCTGGCCGGGGGCGGCGCCTTCGGAGCCAAGCACGCGGCCGCGCTCGGGCGGATCAAGGGCGTCGAGGTGGCTGCCGTCGTGAGCAGCACCCTCGAAAGCGCCCGGAACTTCGCCGCGGAGCAGGGCATCGGCCGCGGCGTCGCGACGTTGGAGGAGGTACTTGCGATGGACGACATCGACGCCGTCATTCTCGCCACGCCCACGCCGATGCACGCCGCGCAGACGCTGGCCTGCCTCGAAGCGGGCAAGCACGTCCAGACCGAGATCCCGCTGGCCGCCTCCCTCACCGACGCCGAGGCCTGCCTGGGGGCGCAGCAGCGCACCGGACTGGTGGCGATGGTGGGGCACACGCGGCGCTTCAACCCGAGCCACCAGTGGGTACGGCGGCGGGTCCAGGCCGGAGACTTCAACATCCAGCAGATGGACGTGCAGACCTACTTCTTCCGCCGCACGAACCTCAATGCCCTCGGCCAGCCGCGCTCCTGGACCGACCACCTGCTGTGGCACCACGCCGCGCACACCGTCGACCTCTTCGCCTACCAGACCGGCTCGCCGATCGTGCAGGCCAACGCCGTCCAGGGCCCGATCCACCCCCAGCTCGGCATCGCGATGGACATGTCCATCCAGCTGCGCGCGGAGAACGGCGCCCTCTGCACCCTGTCGCTGTCGTTCAACAACGACGGGCCGCTCGGCACGTTCTTCCGCTACATCGGCGACACCGGCACCTACGTCGCGCGCTACGACGACCTGGCCACCGGCAAGGACGAGCCGATCGACGTCAGAGGCGTCGACGTGTCGATGGACGGCATCGAACTGCAGGACCGCGAGTTCGTCGCCGCCATCCGCGAGGGCCGCGAACCGAACGCCTCCATCGCCCAGGTGATGCCCTGCTACCGGACGCTGGCGGCCCTGGAGGAGCAGCTCGACGCCGTCTCGGCGCGCAGAGCAGCCAGGTAGGCGGCGAATTCGGCTTCGGTACCCAGCGTGCGATGACAGGCGCGGGCGCTGAACAGCAGCTCCGCGAGGCGTTCGTACTCGTCTGCGCGGCCGGGATCGCGGGCGACGTCGGCAAGCTGATCGACGCCGCGCACGAGCGGAGCTGGGACGTCGGCGTCGTCGCCACCCCGCAGGGGCTTCCCTTCCTCGACGTCGCCGCGGTCGAGGAGCGGACCGGTTACCCGGTGCGATCCGCCTGGCGTGCGCCGGGCGAGGCAAGGTCCTTCCCGCCCGCCGATGCGATCGCCGTAGCCCCGGCCACCTTCAACACGGTCAACAAGTGGGCGGCCGGCTTCGCGGACACCCTCGCCCTCGGCATCCTCTGCGAGGCTCCGGGCATGGGCATCCCCACCGCCGTCCTGCCCTACGTGAACACCGCCCTCGCGGCCCACCGCGCGTACCAGCGAAGCCTCGCCGAGCTGCGCGAGACGGGTGTTCTGGTCGGCGGCTACGAGCCGCACCGCCCGAAGTCCGGCGGCGGCGCCGACCGCTTCCGCTGGGAGGAAGCCGTCGACCTCCTGTCCCCACTGCTCAATGCAGGGGCCGCCCACTGCTGAGCCTGCGACTGCGAGTAGGGAGATCCTGCCGTATACCCGGTCGTGAGGCGCTGTTCCGGAGAGTCTGTCAGTCTTGCGATGGTCTCCCAACCCCATCTGTGGGGACGCTGTCAGGCGTTCGCAAGAGCCATGTTGAGCAACGGTGTTGGTGTCCGGCTACAGCCAGTCGCGCTTCTTGAAGATGACGTACAGGCTTACGCAGACGACCGCCATCAGCAGGATCGCGAAGGGGTAGCCGCCTGCCCAGTGGAGTTCGGGCATGGTGTCGAAGTTCATGCCGTAGATGGTTCCCACGAGTGTGGGTGCAAACAGGATGGCGGCCCATGAGGAAATCTTCTTGAAGTTGTCACCCTCACACCGCTGACCTGCGGAAACCGACTGTGTGGGCAGTCCGACCTGCGGCGATCGATCTTTCCGACCCTTTCACCATGCTGCCCGCTTGTACGGCCGATCCTCCCCAGCCGCTCCCCAACGCGGCTTCATTCTCCCCAGATCCTCCCCAGCGGCTGCTGGTTCTCCGCGGCTGCCACGCACCGTGCCGTACGACTATGCGACGGTGACCTCGCACCCGCCTGCAGCAGCGCCCGCCCATACTCACGACGCTCGGCACGTGTGAGGGATCCACCCACGAGCCGGTACAGGCGACGGTGACCTCACCGCGGTCCTACGGCCGTCGTGGGCGAAGAATTGGGGCGACAATCAGGATGCGGTGGGAGGCCAGGCCCTTCCACGCACCTGGCCTCAACCGGAGGGCCTGCCGTCGATCAACTTTCGCGAAGACCAGACTGGCGACCGCCCGCTCTCAGCAGGGACCCTGAGACATCACCTGCTGTACGGTGCCAGTCCCTCGTTTCCGGCGACGACCAAGGAGTCGACGAGCATCTGCCACTCGTCCAACCTGCCGAGTTCCTCGGCCGTTCTGCGCACGTCCTTGAGCCAGCTGTTCGATAGATACGACTTCGGGACCGTCACGTGTCCATCTTGAATGCACAGGGCGGAGACCCAGTGCACGCCGCGGGTGGCCTGGACTTCCTCCGGGAGCCTCCGCAAGAGGCCGATTAGCGCGTCGACGGACTTGACCTCCCCGCGAGCGATCGGCAGCCAATCGTCGATCGACTCAACGAGGTCTTCAGCACGGACCCAATCGATGGGCTGACCGACGACCTCGTTGTACATGCCTTCCGCCCACGCACGAGGGTCCGGTAGCAGGGCGGCGGCGGCCCAGTCGCCCCAGTGATGGTCGAGGTATGGGCTCGTGTCGTCGCTTAGATATCCAACGGCGTGGCGCAGCAAGATCGGCCAGGCACCTCGGGCCGCGTCTGCAAGCCGCTCGTTCTCTGCACCTGCTGCGGCAAGACCGTGGAGGAAGTTCGACATCAGTCCTGCATCTACGCGAAGGACGTCGAGGTGTTCGAGCAGTGATCCGGCGTCGCCGTTCTTCGCGAAGCCTTCGAGCAGGGCCCGTGCGGCGACGAGGCTGTGCGTGCCGCGGTCATCCGCGGTCCAGCCCTTCTTCTCGTGTGCGACCATGGCGCATCGCTGGACGCTGAGGAACGAGGCGAGGAGCGCGGCTGCGTCGTCGGTGCAACAGTGGTCCCTCGACGCGGCTGCGCCGAGTCCGCGAAGGGCCGCGTCGAGAACCGCGATGTCGACGGAGTCACCCGGCAGCACCTGAAGACGTTTGGCAATGTCGCCGGTGATCTGCACTTCCCGCCGTTGCTGGCCTTCCTGGTCCCACGGACCGATTTCTGCGAAACGGGCGGTCTCGAGCGCCCAGTTCAACGCGGTCCGGTGGATGCAAGGGGCGAAGTGGCATGGGACCGCCCAGACAACATCACATCCACGCGCCAGGTGCAACCGCGTCTCCGAGGACGCTCTGCCTGCCATCGCAAGACCGGCTTCGACGACGACTTCAGTTGAACTACCGACCGCTTTCAGCGGTGCTACCAGTGCGGGTGTGAGGAACGCCGGCAGGGTCGCGGCCACGGCTCGGTCGGCACCAAGGTCGAAGTACTGGCCCTCGTGACGTTGATCCTCGGCGTCCTTGAACGACAGCGCGATGCTGATGACGAACTCAGTTGCGAAGTGGGCCTCGGGACCGAGCGCCTCCATATCGCCGGCGGCGGCTCGTGCGACTGCTGCTCGGACCACGTGGGCCACGACGTCAACAGGCCGAGTCGGCAGCAGGTCCCCGTTGGACTCGAGCAAGGCACGGCCTGCCACCAGGTCTGCGGCAATCTCTTCCGACCGGGGCGGCACGTAATCCGGCTTGTGCCTGGACGAGCCCCAGTACCGATTCTGCAGCCGCAGGGCGGTCTGTGTGATCGCTTGGTGAGCCGTATGCGCTTCCTGCACGGCTCGCATCTCAGGCGGCGGTTCGACCTCGATGTGGAACTCATCGCCGTGGTGCTTGATTCGGTATCGCTCCGAGTCAAGGCTGGCGGCCCAGTTCTTCGTGAGCTCCCGGCTGATGCCAAGCCGATCACCATTCTCGACAAGTTGGTCGGCGACCTTCTTCAAAGCCTCGGCGCGCTTCTCCCCGCCGTGCACCATCAGCCACATGGCTACCTCATGCGGTGTCCATTGGCGACGTTCGAGGTTCGCGAGCCCTTCGGTCGTTGCACGCAGCCCCATGTACTCACTCGCATGGCGGCCGAACTCCAGCTCCCAGACGGCTGGTTCGGCGAGGAACGGGTCGAGCTCAGCGTCGACGTTCTCGATGTGGCGTACGAGCAGACCGAACAGCATTCCCGGAATCGCCAGGTTCTCGCAGCCGTCCAAGAGGGCCGCGACAACCTTCCCCGGGGGCACACCCTGGCTGAGCCATGCGTCGGCGAGACGTTCCATCGCCTGAAGCGCGCTCATGGCCGAGTAGGGCCCGACCGATGTGCCCCGGTACCAGCACCACACGTGACTGTCGCCGTCATACGAGCGGGTGGTGCCGCCGAGGTTCAGGACCACACAGCGGTCTCCATCCTCTCCATTCTTCGGCTTGCCATCCGCTTCCTCGTCCCGGACGCCGAGGGACCGAGCCAGTTCTCCGGGCGAACCGAGCCGCGACAGCGTTGCCACGCGTGCCCGCGCACCGCTGTTCAGAACGCTATTCAGCACGCGCACCGAGGTCCGCAGCGGTGCGATCTGGAACAACTGCCAGAACCCACCGAAGTAGTACTGGAAGAACGGCGGTCCGAAACTGGTCCATCGGCCTTGATGCCGTCGGACGCCTTCGTCTCGGTGCCAGCTTGGGTCGTCGTTGATGTAGTAGGCCGCCATCAGCGTCGCCAATAGCTCTGGGTCCTTCTGCGCCAAGGCGCGGGCGCTCAACGGCGAGTCCGCAGCCGGAGCCAGGGACGCCGGCGCGTCGTTCGCGATGGCCCGAAGGCACGCTTCGACGGCATCGTCGATTTCCGGTCCGAGCAGCGCCAACGTTTCGACGAACTCTTCCTTGGTCAGGTGGTAATCCAAATTGCGTCGAAATCGACGAGGCTGCGACATCCGACTGTGCAGTCGGTCCCCGCTGGCTTCGCGTAGAGGGAACGAATTCCAGTAGGAGAGGAGACGGTCCCGCAACCGGATTCTTAGTGCGTTGCCAGCCGGTACCTGAGCCAGAGACAGGGCCTGCAGCCAGTCCGCAAGCAGTTCGAACGACTGCTCCGACACATCCCACGGTCTTTCTCCATCAAGGAGAACCTGCACCACGGGGCCCGAGATCAGACGGTCGACCAACCCCTTGGCCTTGTGCCTCTGCTGGACGACTCGGACCACATCGCCGAGCGCCAGGCCGGCCGACTGATCTGTGAACGCTGATGTCAGGCACTCGTATGCGAACGGCGTCTCCAAGACCGCCTCCACCGGGACGTCGGTCCACCGGGGGCCGTGCGCTGCCGCGAACGCCTGAAATTCCGAGAGTAGTTCGGTGAACTTCCGAACGGGTCGAGCGTCCGGTGCTGCCAACAGTCCCTTGCACGCAAGCGTGGCGGCCGACAGCTCCCACCGGGGCGCCCGGACCACTTCCAGCAGCTCGGTCGGGCTCTGGCCACGGACGAGAAGGATGGCGGTTGCGTACCGCCGGACTTCGTCGTGCGCGAACTCCGGCTGATCCCGATACGGGCTAGCCGGCGCGAGCAGATGGTCCCGACGCAGCACATCGACCGCTCCGGCATCCACGCCTGCGCCAGGCCGACGGTTCTCGGGCAGTTTCATCGTCGCAGCGGCCACCGCCAGCATGGTCCGTTCGCGTGCCTCCGCCGAACCGACCCCGGGGCGCCCGTCGCCCCGGACAACCTTGCTCCACACCAGCTGAAGGCACTCCCACTCACCCAGTGAGCTCTCGGGCTCCGCCCCGGTCCGGGCCAGAAGGTCCAGTACAACGGGCCTGCGGAGCAGCGAGTTCATGGGCAGGTCCCGCAGGACCGCGCGCAGCAGCGGAAAGTGGTTTGAGACGACCGAGATGTCCTCGTCTCCCAATGGCCGCATTGTGAACGATGGAATGGGCTTCGCGAAGCCCAGCTCCAACTGCTCCCGCACGAAATCGGATGCCACGTCAGAGGTCACTGCCACGAGCCCGACGCCGGCCTCGGCCGCTGCCGACGCCAGGTCACTCAACAGGCCAGCAGACCGCTCCAGAGCAGCATCAGCCGCATCGATGACAAGGACCCGCTCAGGTGCCGACAGCTCCGCGAGCACGTTCTCCATTGCCATCCCGAGCGCAGCACGCAGCTCCATGCTCGACTGCGGCAGGCCGCGGAAGTTCACCACCGCCCCCTGGAACCGGGTGGGATCCGCGGCTTCCAACTCGGCGATTGCCGACAGCGTCAACGCGCTCTTACCGATGCCCGACTCGCCGGATACCAACAGACCCGATGCGCGGCCACCGGCCTCGCGTAGGGCCTCGACGAGTTGCTCGCGGCGGTCGGCGAACGAGATCTTGACCACGCGTCCGGATGACTCATCACCGATGGTGCTCCGCAATCGGGCAACGGCGAGCTTGCGTTGTTCAGCAAGCACCGACCACGCGTGTTGGCTTCTAGTCGCGGCCGAGTCCAGAACCAGGTGCATGTCACGGCGAAGCATCTTGAGGTCCACCACGGCACCGGTCGCGTCGTAGCGGGTTGTCTCAACCTCGAGTCGGTCCCGGACCACCACGCCGTCTGTGTTTGCCGACGCCACGCCGTCCAGCGAAGTCGCGACCGCCGCGCGGTCGCCTTCGTCCGGGCTCTGAACTGCGAAGCCGAGGATGTGCAGTCGGCCAAGCAGCCGCCATGCCAGCCGTAGGACCTCTCCCGGTGTGGTGTCGTCGGCGACGGCTTTCTCGACCATCTTTAGGAAATGCTGCTGGCGCTCACGTACCGGCTTCGACCAGCGGCCATCGACGTCCATGGCCGCTTGGAACGACTCCGGGTCGGCATGGGCACGCGCGATGCCGCAGAGCGTCGCAAGCTGATCCCACTGGTCGGACCAACCGGCTGTCGCGACAGCCACCCGGTGAGTGTCGATGTCGAACTTCTCGATCTCCGCGAGCAGTGACTTGACGAGCTTCACCGTGTCAGCATGGCTCTGGACGAAATTCGGCGTTGCTCGACATGCCACGGCGAGGATGACCTCGGCGGCCTCATTGCCACACTCAACAAGGAGGTCGTCCACCGGGTGCGCCGGCCCGGTTTGGAACGACACCCTCCGAACCGGCAGCTCAGATACCTCCGCCCGTCGTTCGCCGGTCAACAGGCCAGCGAGATAGACAGTTGCGACACGGTGCGCGAACGAAACGCCGCCACCGCCGGTCGCGTAGGTGCTCGAGCCTCGCTCAGTTTTACCGGCCGCGGCGACACTGGCGCCTGCTTCATGGGGAACAGTGGCGGGTCCAGATGTCGTCTCACCTGCGGACCGAACGGCATTGTCCGGTCCAACGGGCTCGTCCATGTGCTCCTCGGTGGCATCGTGCTATCAGTGGCCGCACGGCTCACCGTAGCGGTGGTTCGAGAACTATGCACGCAAGCACCGATGGCTCCCTCCCTGAACCAGCACGGTCTGTCACACGTCCCAGTACGCTGCCACGCATGGGGGAAGCAGTGAGCGGAGCAAGCCTGCCGACGTGGTGGCACCCGCTGTTGCGTCTGCATCACCGATGGGTTGAGAAGCATGTGGTCCCGGCCGAGAAGGCTGCGACCGAGCTGGGCATCGCCTTCGATGCTGCGACCATCCGCAAGGCGCTCGGCTACCAGCGGTGGATGTTTCTCCGAAGAGTGAGGAGGATCGCGATCTTCTTTGCCGTGCTGGCTCTGCTCGCTGTCGTAACCCGCCCGGCAGCATGTAGGCCGGGCGGTCTGCTCACCACAGGCCAAGCCTGGTGCCCGACCTATAGCGCTTACGTCTTCGGCCCGAACGCTGACCCATGGGTGTCGATCACGCCAACGCTATCTTTGATCGTCTTCCTCTGGATCGTTTCGGCCTGGCGAGGCGAGAACATACTGCGTCTCTATCAGCCTCTGTACCCGCTTCTCGACCTCCTCACGGCCAGTGCCGACCTGACAACGATGGATGGCATTCGGTACACGAATGCAGTGAAACTCAGCGCCAAGGCCGCCGAGCTCGGTCTTCCACTGCGGACGGTCGCCCGGGACGCAGCTTCTGATTTCGGAGCCCGGGGAGCCCTTCGCGAAGAGCTCCTCACCCACGCGGATCTCGTGGAGACGGCCATAATGCAGGCCGCGGATGGCCTGGTTGCAGACCGCACTGGGTCAGCAAGGAAGCTGGGCACGTTGGCCGGCGCCATCGCGGCCAACGTCGCAGCTGGTC
Source organism: Streptomyces sp. NPDC060031 (assembly GCF_042736805.1). Lineage (NCBI taxonomy): Bacteria > Bacillati > Actinomycetota > Actinomycetes > Kitasatosporales > Streptomycetaceae > Streptomyces > Streptomyces sp. NPDC060031. The sequence goes on along the minus strand of NZ_JBHWVM010000004.1, from coordinate 88,069 downwards.
AATTCACCAAGATGCTCCCTCACGCGGATCTCCCCGAGGAAGCCGTCATCGAGCCCGACCGCCTCGACGGACGCCGCTTGGCGAAAGCGTGCCTTTGGTCGACTATCAGCGTCACGGCATTCGCACTGCTGCTCGCAAGGCTGGGCGCGCCAGCCGAGCTCCTGATGCCTCTGGCGGTAGTGGCCTTCATCGTGATGGCCTATGTGCTCCTGGGCCTCTGGTACGGCCTCGGCGAAGCGACCCGACTAACGCGAAGCCTCATGTCCTTCTTCTCCGCTGGCCTCCCTCTCTGACCAGTTCTCACAATTCGGAGCGGCCTTACCTGCCGTCTGGAATCGCCCTGGTGTCAGGGCCGGCGTGCTGGTCGCGCTGCTGGCGATGGCCGGGGCACGGGTCGGACAGGCGCGGCGGTTGGCTTTGGCGCGGTCGCCTTCGGCTGGGAGGCGGCGAGGTCGTTCAAGACTGCCTCGACTACGGGCCAGCACATGTTCAGAGTGTCGCGGTCTGGGGTGTGTGCATCCCGGATCTCTTGTCGCGGATGAACGAAGTTGCGATACCTGCGCAGTTCGTGGCAGAAGCGCTCGACGTCGGCACCGATCCACCCGGCGGCGTGGCAGGTTCTGATCAAAGTGTCCAGGGTCACTTTGTCCGCTGACGTGCTGCCGAGTCGTGAGGCGTCGCGTTCGCGGACCACTTGGACCATGACGCCTTCCAGCAGGCTGCCGAGCATGATGATGGCGGCCACGTGAGCGCCATTGGCGTAGCAGGTGCGTGCCTCGTCCAAGCGGTGTTGGAGCAGGGCGGCCATCTTCCGGTCACTGATGAGATCGGTCATGGCTGTGCTGAGTTCGGCAGGGCCCCGGCTACCCGGGTGGGCAAGGGAGGGGTCGCAGGCGACGAGACGGGGGCGGCCGCCAGGATTCTCCAGGCGTGCTCCCTCGTAGACCAGGAAAGCGTTGACCGCGGAGACGACAGCAGGGAGCTGGTCCGGCTCGTCAAGGTATTCGCGGGGGTCGGCCAGGCGAAGCAGGACCCGTTCCAGCTCGGTGGGTTCCTCTCGGCGTTCGCTGAGCCGGGCGAGCGTCCAGTCCATCCTGTACTCGCCGTTGTACTCCGGTACCCGCTGCCAGCCGGCGTGTTCCAGGAAGCGCGCGATCTCGAAGCCCTTGCGGTAGTAGAGGTGGTCGTCGCCGCAGATGACGCGCGCGAGCTCCTCCAAGGTGTTGGCGTCGAGGATGCCGAGTGGGGACTGCGCAGTCATGCCGAGCCTTCCGTGCTGTCGTCGGTTTCGTCGTCTGCTTCGTTGTCTTCGGCTTCGCCGAGCGCGTTGGACAGGTGGTCCATGCCAGGGCCCTCGGGCGGCTCCGCCGTGTCATCGGCGCCCTCGTCGGAGGAGAGGTCGAACGGCGTCCACTGCGTGCCGGTGGGTTCGGTGGACGACTGGGCTCGATCGCTGGTTTCTTCGAACGTGGCCGGATGGATGCCAAGTCGTTCGAGCTCAACCCACAGGCCGGAGAGTGCTTCCTCGGGGTCGAATCGGAACTCGCTCTCGCGAATCCGCCAGAACGTCCAGCCGACGCGTTGGAGTTCACGGTCGCGCCGTTGGTCATGCCGGATCTGCTCGGGTGTCGAGTGATACCGGTCGCCGTCGCACTCCACGGCCAGGCGCCCACGTGCCCCTACGACGACGAGGTCGAGGCGCTTGTTCCCTGCCGGATACTGCGGGACGACGTGATATCCGCGGGCCTTCAGGTGCAGGTAGACCTGCTGCTCGAAGAGCGATTCGAAGGGCTTCTGCGGCACATCGCCCGCTACCACTCCGATGTCTTCGGAGCCGGCAAGTGCGGATGGCGGGTTCTCCATATAGGACAGGAGGTTGAGTCGCATGTCCTCCCTCTTCAATCGGTCCGGCGGTACCGAGTAGAAGAGCCACATCTGGTCCTGTGCCCGGGACGCGGCGACGTTGTATGCCTGTCGTTCGCTGCGGGCACCTCCCGTGATGCGCGGCGGATCGGTGACGACCATCGACAGCAGGATGACGTGCCTTTCGTCTCCCTGGAACGACGCCGGGCTGCCCACACGAATCTGGTGGCGTTCAAGCATCGGCGCCGGGATACGTTCCTGGATGAGCTTTTCCAGGAGCTTGACCTGACCGATCGACCCCTGAAGGGTGATGACGCCCATGGTCCGGTCGCGGTAGTCAGGGTCCGCTACGAGCCTGGCCAGGCAGTCGACGATGGCCTCGGCCTCCTTCGGGTTGCGGATCCTGCTGTCGCGCCCCTGGGTAACGGCCCCTTCAACGAACTGGGTCACGAGGGGGTCGAGGCGCTCACCGCCGTACTGGCGCAGAGGCTGCAGCTTGTTGTTGTAGAAGGTCTGCGAAGACCAGCCGATGATCTCCGGCATGCAACGGAAGTGCTCCTCCAACCGGATCACCTTCGGGAAGAAGGTGGACAGCAACTGGTAGAGGTTGGTGGAGGGTCCGTAGAGCGTGCGCAGCCTCGGAGGCATGTCCGGCAAGTGGGAGACGAGCCGGTCATGGATCGCCTGATGCCGGCCCATGCCACTGAGCGGGGGCGCGCATTGCTTATCGTCCCCCACGACGATGACGCGGGGCGCCAGCCACAGCAGGAACAGGGCGTCCATGCCGGCCTGACTAGCCTCGTCGACGATGACGACATCGAACGCGTCCCGCCTGGGCTGGACCATCTCGGCGACCTGGGAGATGGGCATGACCCACGCGGGGACTGCTTCCTGCGCCGTCTTCATAGCGTCGTACGCCGCGGCACGGTATCGGCCCGCACCGCGCCCCTTGCCCTTGCCGTACGAGGACATGTGGTTGCGGTACGCCTGGAGTGCCGACCGCTGCTCTTGCGTCATGCGATGCAGACAGTGCCACCTTCCCCAGGCGGCAGCGAGTTCACCGGTGATGTCCTCCAGGTGACGTTCACACTGCGCCAGTTCGCCTTCGACCTGACGTTCGCGTCCCGGTGTGCGCTGACGGTGGACGAAGGCAGAGGCCACCGCCCAGGCCCACGCCTCCGCCAGCGAGTCCAGGCGAGCTTCCCATGCCCGGTCACCAGGGTCGTGCGTCAGCTGGTCAGCGAGCAGCGGGTGGGCCCGGCGGACGCTTTCGAGTAGCACGGCGCATCGACGCCGGCGGTGTTCACGCCGATGAGCCTCGCGCAGCGCCTCAAGTTCCTTGGCGTATCGGTCGATGTCCTGCTCCCGAACGGCTTGGGCGGCGGCCACAGCTTCGGTGGTGGGGTGGGAGCTGTCCACCGGTGTGCGCAGTTGTTCCTCCCAAGCAAGCAACTGGGCCGTAGCCTCGTCTGCCGCTCGTCGGCCGGAGACCGCAGAGAGGGCGCCGGTGAAGTCCTGCCATGCCGACCTGGAAGTGAGGGCGATGTGCACCCCGTGATGTACGAGCAGCTCATCGATGCGCTCGCGGCCGGCGCCGAACGTGTCGACATGGTCCAGGCGTGCGTACGCCTCCGTCAGCGACGCGAGCCGAACTTCCAGCGGCCCTTCGGATACGGGCACCTGCACTTGGCCCCACCGCTCCGCAAGTGTGGCAACGGCGGAGCGGGCGCGGAGGTGAGCAAGGGCGGCGTCGAGATCCTCCAGGGTTTCGGGTGAGTGACCGTTCACGGTGCACGAGTCGAGGAGGTCCTGCGCGGCCTTCTGCGCCCGCGAGGCGCGGAAGCTGCCGCGGACTCGCAGTTTGCCACCCGAGACGAGGTGCTCGCGCAGCGCAGAACCCGCCGTGAGCATCGCATCCCCTTGTTCCGTGGAGAGCTGCCCGGGCACGGTGACGCGCGTCATCCCCTGTTCGTTCAGCCGTTCGGAGATGTCGGCGAGTTGATCGGCAAGTCCGGACACGCGACGCCACAGCGCGAGGTTCTCACGGGAGAGTCGGTCGGTGAGGGCCTTGGTGGCCCACTTGCCCTCATCCCATTGTGTGGCCTGCGGAGACAGACCCAGGTGGTGCAGAGCCGTACGGCAGGAATCCACGAGAGAGGTCAGCTCATCGGTGACAGAGCTGTCGAGCCTGGCAAGATCGACGCGGATGCGGACCGCCCCGGAGGACAGGCCCTCGTCGGTGACGCGGCTGGCTGAGAGTGCCTGGGCCAAGGCTTCGGGGGAGGGGAGGCCGTCGGGGTCTGGCAGAGTGCCACCGGCGCGTGGCTCAGCCGCACCGTCGCGCAGCAGGCTCAGCAGTTCCACCGCTTGCGCGGGGGACAGCGGAGGGACAGACGGGGTCGGGCCGTCAGCCGGCACAAGACCGATCCAGGAGTGATGTCCGGCGCTTTCTTGCACACGCTGCACAATTGCGGCGAGAGTGCCGGCGTATCCCGGTGCGATCTCCGGGTGCCGGTAGACCTCGGCCTCCCGCAGCGCGATCACCTGTTCGGTGAGCGCGCTGATCCTTCCCCGCACCTCCTCCCGGCGGGCGGAGAGTCGATGGATCTCGTCCTGCAGTTGCTCGGGGTCGCTCGCGGCGACCTGATCGGTGAGAGCGTTGACCGTGCGTTCCAGTTCGTCCGCCCCGTCCTGCCGTGCCGAGCTCAGCAGGAGGACGCACAGGTCCCGTACGGCGGGAGGAAGTTTGTCCCGCAGGACCGTCAGGGCCTGGTCGCGGGCGCTGGTCACCAAGACCCTCTGCCCCTGCGCCAGCAGAGCGGAGACCAGATTGGCGATCGTGTGGGTCTTACCGGTGCCCGGTGGGCCTTGAACCACCACGCCCGTGTCGTGCTCCAGCCGCCGCAGGACACTGCGTTGACGTTCGTTGGTCTTTCCTGGGAAGAGCGGGTCGTCACCGAATAGAGGCGAAATCTCGCGGCCGTCCCAGTTCACGCGCTCTTCGGAGTTCAGGGGCAGTACCAGCTGGGCGAGGCCCAGAGGCGCGTGTCCCTCGGAGGACACGCTGTCCGCGATCCGGTCGTAGAAGCCCAGCAGAGCATTGCGGTCCCGTGGACGCAGCACAAGTGCGGGAGCGTACGTGAGACGCGCGCCTGCTTCGGGCTCGCGGGGCGGCTGCCACTCGGCACTGAAGGACACGGGCCGTTGCAGTACCCGCTCCTGCCACTGGGCCAACTGCTCCAAGGCCTCAGATCCAAGCAGGTGCAGTGACTGGGCCGCGATCTCCTCGGTGAGCGCGGCCGAGCGTTCGGGCGCCCAGCCGTCATCGGTGTCGAGGAATGATTGATCCTCCAGCCGCACGGCTCCCTCGGCCATGAGCCGCACTGTGAGCCTGGCGGTCTTCCGGTCTATCAAGGTCTCCACGCGGTGGGTGAGCAGGTGACGGTGAATGGCGTCGCCACGTGGATCGCTCCAAGTCAAGAGCCCTGTGGCGAGCACGAGTTCTAGCTGATCATCCTGCTGGGTCAGCTTCTGGTGCCACCCGTAGACCTGGTCGTACAGCTCCCGAAGGGCTCGCTCCGCGCGCTCCCTCTCCGCCCACTTCCGCCAGCGCGTCAGCCAGGGACCGTAGGCTCGGAGTACCTCGTCGGAATCCTCTCGGCGGACGGTCTGCTCCGCCGCCTGTTCCCAGGACTGGCTGCCGTCCGCAGCTCGCACCAGTTCCCGCCCCGGTCCTTCAGCTTCAAGCGGCGGGTCACCGCCGTCCGCGTCCTGGCAGCGTTCCGTGGAGACCCATCCATCCAGCAGATCCGGGAGTGGGGGTGGCGATGTCTGCGGAACGTGGTCAAGCGTGAACAGCAGCCCGTCGAGGCGGTCGGACGGGCGTCGTACCGAGGGGGGCATGGCGACCAGCCATAACCGCTCCCTTGAGCGGCGGTCATCACGAAGTCGTTGGTTGCTGCTCTGAACGACCTCCTTGAGGAAGCCGATCAGACTCGCGGTCTGGCCGATGACGTCGGGGTTCTTCGCGTGACGTCGCGGTACGTTCACTTTTCTCCTCCCGGCTGGTGGCGAACGTTCCAGGATCGGGATGAGCAGTAGCAGGGGCAACCTGTCTCTGGAAAATGGCGAAATATGAGCTTCATGTGGGCTGAATCACCTTGATCCCAGCGAGTACCTCGTGGAGATCCGCCGACCTCCGGTACCCGTGCCCCGACGCTCTAGGTATCTGGGGGGCAATCAAGCCGGGAGCTCGGGAGAGTCGGTTGCACGAGCGAGTTCCAGGCCGCCCCGATGGAGTGGTCCATCTAAAGGGGCGCATGGGTGGGGATGACAGGGTGTAAGGCGGCTAGGTTGACGGAGTAGGGCCTTCTGGGTGCTTACCAAGGCGGCGGGCGGCACTCTGAGCAGTCGAGGGCTGGTAGCAGGACCCGAAGTGTCGTCGGCGTCATCCCACCCTTTGGTGTCGCCCCCTTGCTTCCAGGGAGCGACACCGGCCATGCGGCCCTCAGGCCTGTGGCAATACCCGCATGGCGAGCACAGAGCCGTCCTGGTGGACGGATACGGGGCCGTCCCACTCCGAATCCCAGGCAAGGAGGGGCCAGGTCCTCCGCTGGGCGTGGATCTCCATGCGGTACTGCTCGACACGGCCTTTCGCGAGGTGGCGGAAGAGGTCGTTCGCGACGCCGGAGAAGGCCTCGACCCGCGTCCTGTTGAGGCGGAACACGTGGTCGGTGCCAACGAAGTCGATGTCGAGGAGCCGTTGGTGCGCGTCCTGGACGCTGTCGGTGGCGGCGTGGGTGGGGTCGGTGAAGTGGCGCCGGCCCTGCCGTTTGGTCAGGTACTGGGCCGTAGCGACGCCGTCGCCAGCGAAGGCCGTCAGTCCGGCCGCCGCGGTTCGGGCGAGGACCTGCCGGAACCAGGCATAGTGCTCCGGCGGTACGTGGAAGCCGAGTTGTGACTCCGGCTTCCGCTCGTCCTCGGCCGGCGGTTGGATGCCCGGGAAGATGTTCGCGTCCTCGAGGCGATGGTCAAGGCGGGTGCCGGGGGCATCCATCGAGCCGGTCAGTCGACCACCAGTTCCGCGGGCCTGCAAGGCGTGCACCGTGAGCACGCCCTCAGTGGGGAGTTCCGTACTGAACACGAGGGCCGGTGTCTCGTCCCACGGGCCGATGTGGACCGCCTCGACGTGCGCAGAAGCGGACGCGAGCTGGATGTGAGACGCTGCGGCATTGCTGTGGTTGCCCTTGCAGGCGATCGGAAGGACCCTCGGCGCCTCTCCGGGCTTCCATATCTCGGCGAAGAACTGTGGCCGGTAGCGGTAGCCGGATCGATGGCCCGAGTCGCGACTGGTCAAAGCCCAGCCTGCCCGCAGTGCGGTGTCCGCGGGGACGATCGAGACCGAGTGGTCCGGGTAGCGGCGGCTCAGGAGCTGCCGGGCAAGGGTCAGGGCGAAGCCGGTTCCAAGTTCTCCGGACTGGATCGCCTTGTAGTAGTCAGCGGTCTCCCGCCCCTCCGCGGAGAGGGTCATGAACGAGTTGATGCTGCCGGCCAGAGCCTGGCTGTATTTCAGGGAACCCCAGTGCTCGGCGAGTCCACGGCTGGCGCCCCGCCGCGAGAGGGCGATGCCTTGGCCGAGGGTGTGTAGCACGTCCCAGGGCGTCAGCTGGACGGTCCGGTCCAGCTCCTTCGCGGGGATGGGCCGGAGCTCGGGCTTTCGCCGGAGCTGGTCGAGTTCCTTCTCCTCGCGTGCCTTGTCGTCCTCGGCTGCGGCGTCGTCGACGCTGCCGACCAAGGCCGAACTGGAGTGGATCGAGATGTTCGACGGCTGGACGAGGTCCTTGAGTACGTCAGCGGCTGGCTTCAACCTGTTCCCCCTACGGCTTCCACGGGTCAGACCAACGTCGCAAGCTACGTGCTGCAGGAGGGGCGCACACAGGGCGTATGCGGGCACATGACGATGCAGGTCCCCACCGCCGGGAGTGGTCCGCTGGCAACCGTCTCTCTCAGGGCCGCCTTGCTGGCCTCGGCTGCATCCCGGGAAGTCGCAGGGAACGAGCCATGGCCGGCGGGCGCCCTTACTGACACGCGTCGTCTTGCCCAGGCTGCTGCTCGAAGACGAGGAGGAACTGGGTGACAGCACGCAAGAAGCGTCGGTCGGCATCGCGGAAGCGCCGGGAGGCCCGGCTCAAGGCGGGTGTCTGGAGCGGCGTCGCTGCATTGGCGCTGCTCCTGGCGTTTTGGTCGACGATCTGGCCCTATGCGGTGGGAGTGTTGATCCTCGGCGCGGTCGGAGGCGGAGGCTGGTGGCTGTGGAAGACGGATCGCCTGGTCCGGGGGAACGATCGGCGGTGGCGCCACGAGGAAGCCGTCAGGGCGGGCCATAGGACGCTCGCCGAGGTCGACGCGATGGACGGCACGCAGTTCGAGGGCTTCGTGGCCGACCTCTGCCGGCGGGATGGTTGTACGGATGTCCGCCGAGTCGGTGGCACAGGCGACAACGGTGCCGACGTGCGTGGACGGCTGCCTGATGGCCGCACGATGGTGATCCAGTGCAAGCGGTACAACCCGAAGCGAAAGATCTCCAATGGAGAGGTCCGTAACCTCCTCGGCTCGCAGATGCACTTCAAGGCCGAAGTTGCCGTCTTCGTCACCACCGCGTACTTCAGCGGCCCCGCCGAACGCTGTGCCCTGCAGAACGATGTCGTGGCCGTCCACCGTGACCATCTTGGACTGTGGAACAACGGTGCGGCGCTCCCGTCGCTTAATACGGTGAACGGCGCCGGTCAGGGCGACCGGCGGCACCGCGCTGCGTAAAGGGACGTACGAGTAGCTCCCCCTGGTAGCCGGACTCTGAAGTCAGTCCCAACGAAGAGCGGTCGTAGTCTCACGATGTCAGCTCGGTCAGCGCTGTACACAACAAGGTCGTGTCCTCGATCGCGCGGCGGCATGTCGGGTCGTCGAGGGTGAGGCGCTGTCCGACACGGAGGGGTGCACGGGGGACGCGGGCCAGGTACTTCGCGTCGACCACGCCATCGTTGTGCGTGAAGACGTGACGTGCTGCCCAGGTACCGAGGAGGCGGTCCCAGGTGTCCGATGCGAGCGCGGTCCGCACATCCGGAAAGCCGGCGTCGGTGAAGAGCACGGCCATGTCCTCCAACCGCTGGAAGACGTTGCCCTTTCCGCGGAGCCGGGCATCTGCGTCATGCACGGAAGCCTTGAACAGGGAGGACGCCAGGATTTCGACGACCCCCACCACGTTCTCGATGGTGTCCACCCAGTTGCGCGAGAACACTCCCTGCTCACGAAGGGCAGCCTTGACATCTGCGGGAATCGCTTCGAGTGCGTCCAGGCGAGCGGTATCGGCCTGGAGGGCATCGAACGCGACCGACGCCGCCGGCAATTCGCCGCAGACGGGACAGTAGCGGTGCTCGCTGAAGACGGCGTACTTGACCCGGCAGCCAGGACAGGATCGGATCCGTACCAGGCGCTCCTCGTCGATACCCGGAAGAGGGCTGGGGTAGAAGGGCTTCCCGGGCTTGTAGGAGAAGGACACCGGGCTTCTTCGCGAGCTCGTGCGGGCGAGGCCGCCGAAGATGTCCTGAAGTGACCGGCTGACGATCTGGGTGCCCAGATCCTCGGCGACGCGCAGCAGACGTTCCCGCTGCTGCCTGGTCATGAAGTCTGAATGGCCGCTGTGGTGGCCGCAGTAGACGCACCACAGCGTTAGGTCATCTGGAAGCCGTTCGTAGTCGTCTGCGTCGATACGGAAGGTCATCGTGCAGTGTGGGCACTCGCGGCCGAGGAACCCGTCGTCGTCGGTGGGTACCGTGACCTGGATCTCGAAGGAATCGCCTTGGTGCCCGAGTATGTGGGCACCCTCTGCCATACGGAACTCTTCGTTGTTCCACATGGCTGAATTGTGTCACTGGGCACTGACAGTTGGGGTTTTCGTACGCCTCGTCTATGAGATGGCGGAAGCGCAGTAGGCGTTGCGGATCCCAGTCAAGGGTTCGCGGTCGCGGTTGAAACGGAGCTTGTTGGTGAGGAGGACAGCCCATCTGCCCTGCTGCGGGCTGATCCACATGCCGGTGCCCGTGAAGCCGTAGTGGACCCAGATGTCCTGGTTGGGTTCGGTGCCGGGGGCGGGGTGCCAGAAGAGGCCGCGGGCGGGGGTGAGGTCGCCAGTTTGGATGCGGAGGGATTCCTTGATCCAGGCTGGGCCGAAGGCTGCTTGGGTGGGGACGAGCATGTGGCGGAGGAAGCGGGCCAGGTCGTCGAGCACCGAGAAGATGCCGGCGATGCCGCAGACGCCGCCGAGGAGGCGGGCGGAGAAGTCGTGGGCGGTGCCCCTGAGATGCGTGCCGGTGGTCTCGTCGTACTCAGTGGGGGCGCAGCGGGCCCCTTCGGCACCGGAGAGGGGGCCGAAGCGGGTCTGTGTCATGCCCAGGGGGTGCCAGATGCGGTCGGTGGCGAGCTGGTCCAGGGGCTGGCCCGAGAGGTGTTCGGCGAGGTAGCCGAGGACGAGGGCCGCCCGGTCTGTGTACTCGACGACTTCGCCCGGCGTGCGGTGGAATGCCTCGTGGAGGACGCCGTCGCGGATGTCCTGGGGGTCGGTGCCGTAGAGGTTCTTCAGGTTGGCGCGCAGCGGCAGGCTGGCGGTGTGGGTGAGCAGCTGGTGGGCCGTGGCCCGGGCTAGGGGGTGGCCTGCGACTTCGTTCCAGAAGGTGCCCAGCGGGGTGTGGAGCTGGAGCTTGCCCTCTTCGACCAGGGTGCCGATCGTGGACCAGACGGCGAGGATCTTGGTGAGGCTGGCCACGTCGAAGACGGTGTCCAGCCGCATGGGCTCGTCCGGGTGGTCGGGGTCGAGAAGGCCGACCGCTCCGCTGGCCTGGATGCCGTCGACGTTCCCGACCGCCCACACCGCGCCGGGGTAGACCTCGTCGCGTACGCCGGTCTGGAGGAGGTCCTCGATCCGGTCGGTGGTGTGGGTCATGGTCTCCCGATCGTCGTGGGCCGCGGGTGGTCCGCTGGCCAGGCTAGTGACGCGGCCGGGTCGATCTAGGCTGCGCCACGGGTGGCGTCTGGCGAGCCGCAGGCCGGGGAGACAGCGCGACCAGGCGCGGAAATCTCTCAGAGATGCCTCAGTACTCCGATCGGGAATACTGACTACTCGACAGGCAGCAGTTCGGAATCCGGCCCACACTGAATGCTGTGACCTCGCGATCAGCCGGTAGAACGATGTCCAGGGGCCCCGACGAATCCGTTGTCGTGAGGCGCTTCGCCGACGGGGACTCGGTGGCAGAACTGACCGACCTGCTTCATCGTGCGTACGCCGATCATGCCGCCGCAGGGAGGGTCTTCTTCGCGTCCTACCAGTCCGTGCAGGACACGGCCCACCGCCTTGGCAAGGGCGAGTGCTGGGTCGCCCTCCGGGGGAACGTGCTGATGGGCACCGTGACCGTGGCGGCTCCTCGTACGGTTCCCGATGGATACCCCGCGCCGGCCACCGCCGGGTCGTTCTGGCAACTGGCCGTCGACCCGTCGGAGCGGGGCAGTGGTCTCGGGCAGCGCCTGCTGGTGCTCGCGGAGGAACGGATCGCGGTGCTGGGCTCCGACCAGGTCGTCATCGACACGTCGGCACGGGCGACCGAGCTCGTCAGCTGGTACGGCAGGCGCGGCTACGCGCCGGTGGGCGTATGGCGGTGGGACGTCACCAACTACGAGAGCGTCGTTCTGGCGAAGGCGCTGTAGGCGGGCTGATCGCGCGGTGGGTGATGCTGCGGGCGGACAGGCCTCCTGAGGGGCCTGTCCGCCCGCAGCGTGCCGCGTCCGGGAGCTTGGGTTCCTACCGGTCGAGGACTCGGGTCGCTTCCTGGGCGGCGACCGTGAGGGCCTCATCGAGGGCGTCTACGCGGCGGCCTCCGGCGCTGGCGACGGGGCCGGTGCCGCCCGCTCCACCACCCACCGTTCGCGCGGCGGGGGCGAGGATGTGGGCGGCCTCGGTTCCCGTGCCGAGGAGGCCGGGGGTGATGGCGGCGACCAGCAGGGCCTTGCCGTCGTGTTCGGTGCCCAGGATGACGACGGCGTGGTCATCCTGGAGGCGGCTGGCGGTGTTGGTGGCGAGGGTACGGAGGTCGGCCGCTCCTAGGCCCGGTACCCGCTGCGAGATGATCCGGCCGCCGGGCACTCGGCGGGATCCGGAGGCGAGCTGCTCCGCCTGATTCCGCAGCTCTACGTCACGCAGCCGCGCGAGCTCCTTCTGTGCGGAAGCCAGGGTGTCCAGGCGCTTACGGAGGGCTTCAGGGGCGTCCTTCGGGCGAGTGCTGAGGAGGGCGGAGACCTCGTCGAGGAGATGGCGTTCGGTGTCCTGGTGGTGGAGGGCGCCGTGACCGGTGAGGGCTTCGATGCGGCGGAGGTTCGAGCCGACGGAGCCTTCGCCGAGGAGACGGAAGGTGCCGACCTGGGAGCCGTGTGCGACGTGGGTGCCGCCGCACAGCTCGCGGGAGAAGTCGCCGATGTCGACGATGCGGACGGTGTCGCCGTACTTCTCGCCGAACAGGGCGATGGCGCCGGCTGCCTCGGCTTCCGCCCGGTCGGCGTGCCAGGCACGGACGGCCGGGTCGTCGAGGACGTGGCCGTTGACCGCGGCTTCGATGCGGGCGAGCTGCTCGGGGGTGACGGCGGAGAAGTGGGCGAAGTCGAAGCGCAGGCGGTCGGACTCGACGAGAGAGCCCTGCTGGCGGGCGTGGTCGCCGAGGGTGGCGCGTACGACGGCGTGCAGGATGTGGGTGGCCGAGTGCGAGCGCATCAGGCCTTTGCGACGGTCGATGTCGACGGTGGCTGCGCCGGTGGCGCCGGTGCGGATCTCGCCCTCGAGGACGCGGGCGCTGTGGACGCGGAAGCCCTCCAGGCCGTAGCGGGTGTCGGTGACCTGTAGGAGGGCGCCGTCGGAGGTGCGGAAGGTGCCGGTGTCGCCGATCTGGCCGCCGGCTTCGGCGTAGAACGGCGAACGGTCGAGGACGAGGTCGACGTCCGATCCCTCGGCGGCGCTCGTGGTGACGGCGCCGTCGGAGATCAGGCCCAGTACGGTGGCCTCGGCGGTGAGGTGCTCGTAGCCGAGGAAGTCGGTGCGGGGGAGGTGGGCGGACAGCTCGCGGTACGTGTCCATCTTGCGGAGGGCTTCGGTGGTCTTGGCCTTGCCGCCGGCCTTGGCGCGCTTCCGCTGCTCGTCCAGGAGGGCGGTGAAGCGGTCCTCGTCGACGTTCAGGCCGGCGTCGTGGGCGGCTTCGACAGTCAGTTCCAGGGGGAAGCCGAAGGTATCGGCGAGCTCGAAGGCCGTCTCGCCGGGCAGGGCGGTGGACCGGCTGTCCCGGGTACGAGTGATGGCGGCGTTCAGAAGCCGCGTGCCCTGCGCGAGGGTGCGGGTGAACGACTCCTCCTCGGCGGTGACCACCTGCTCGATGAGGGCGGCCTGGCTGCGGAGCTCGGGCCAGACGTCGCCGAGGTTGGCGATGACGCTGGCGGTGGCCCGGGCGAGGACGGGCTCGTCGATGCCGAGCAGGCGGGCGTGGCGGATGGCGCGACGCATGAGGCGGCGCAGGACATAGCCGCGGCCGTCCTTGGCGGGCAGGACGCCGTCGGCGATGAGGTAGGCGACGGAGCGGGCGTGTTCGGTGACGACCTGGAAGGAGACCTTCTCCTCACCGTGGCCGGGGTAGGCGCGGCCGGCGAGCTCCTGGACCGTGTGCATGGTCGGCAGGAGGAGGTCGGTGGTGCAGACGTTCTCGACGTCCTGGAGGATCGCGGCGAGGCGGTCAAGGCCGAGGCCGGTGTCGATGCTCTGCTGGGTGAGTTCGCCGAGGATCGGGAAGTTGCCCTTCTTGTCGCCTTCGCCGCGCTGGTACTGCATGAAGACGAGGTTCCAGATCTCCATGTAGCGCTCGCCGTCGACAGCTGGTCCGCCTTCGCGGCCGTGGGCCGGCCCGCGGTCGTAGTTGACCTCAGAGCAGGGGCCGCAGGGGCCGGGGACCCCCATGGACCAGTAGTTGTCCTCCATGCCCAGGCGCTGGATGCGCTCGGCGGGGACGCCGATCTTGAGCCAGAGCTGTTCGGCCTCGTCGTCGTCCTCGTAGACGGTGATCCAGAGGCGGTCCTTCTCCAAGTTGTAGCCCTGGGTGAGGAGTTCCCAGGCGTAGGCGATGGCGTCGGCCTTGAAGTAGTCGCCGAAGGAGAAGTTGCCCATCATCTCGAAGAACGTGGCGTGCCGGTTGGTGCGGCCGACATTGTCGATGTCGGAGGTACGGGCGCACTTCTGGATGGTGGTGGCGCGGCGGTACTCCGGGGTGACCTCGCCCAGGAAGTAGGGCTTGAACTGGTTCATGCCGGCGTTGGCCAGCAGCAGGGTCGGGTCGGAGGGGATGAGCGGGCTGGACGGGACCTGGCGGTGGCCGCGGGAGGTGAAGTAGTCCAGGAAGGTGGAGCGGATCTGCGTCGAACGCATGGGTGTGGCCCTCACGGAAGAGTCGTGGAGAGGTGGGGGGTGATCACACGCCGAGCCGGGCCGAGAACGGGACTGAGTGGTTCTCAGTTCTCCAGCTCGACGCAGATAGCTCGCGCCCCCACGGTGTAGACCATGACTCCAGATCCGTTGCTCACAGGTGGTGCAGCCCACGGGGACTCGATGGTCCTGTGTGCGCTGCACCACCCAGAGTAGCGGGTCCGGCGTCAAGATCGCTTGGACTTCTAGCGGGAAGGCTCTGCTCCCGCCAGAAGGAGGAGCAGTACGTCGGCCAGTCCGGCGGCATGCGGCAGCGTGAGGTCGGCGCCGGCCCGGGTGAGGGCACCGGGGCCGGCGAAGCCCCAGCCCGCGCCGACTGCCCTGATACCCGCCGCACGGGCGGCGTGGATGTCGATCTCCATGTCGCCGACGAACACCGCGTCTTTCGGGGCGACGCCGAGCTGCTTCAGGGCGAGCAGTGGCCCGTCGGGCGCAGGCTTGGGGACCGCGTCCTCGAAGCAGACGACGATGTCGATCAGGTTGAGGATGTCGGGCGGGAGCAGCCAGCGGACCAGGCGGTGACTTCGTAGGGTCACGATTCCCGTTGCGATACCGGCGGCCCGGAGGGCTGTGAGGGTGTCGCCGACGAAGGGGAAGACCTCGGTGTGGAGGCTGGCCGTTGCGGTGGCCGCGTCCCAGCCGTCCTCGTTGATCGGTCCGCGCAGGCCGAGCCCCGCCAGGACCTGCTCGCGGGGCGTAGTCGCGGCCTCGACGGGGAGGTCGGCGATGGTGACGCGACGGTCCAGTGCGGAGGTCGCGAACCCTGCCAGGGTGGTGAGTTGAGAGGTGTGGCTGTCGAGGAGGACCCCGTCGAGGTCGAAGAGCACGGCCCGCTTCACGCGGCGTCACCACCTTGGACGGGCGGCAGGTCGGCCTCGGTGAGCAGGGAGTGCAGGGTGACGCGGTGCTCGCCCAGCAGTAGTCGGCCTCCGAGCGGGCGCTCCAGTACGCACAACGCGTCCGCGACGGGCGCTCCGGCGATCCGCAAGGTGCGGGCCATCTTCAACAGCTGGCCGCCGGAGCGGACCACGTCGTCGACGAGGACGGTACGGCGGCCGTCGAGCGGGGCGCCCTCGATCTGCCGGTGGGAGCCGTAGCCCTTGGGGCGGCGGCGCAGGAAGACGGCCGGCAGGCCGGTGACGGCGGACAGGGCGACGACGAGCGGGACGCCACCGAGCTCGATGCCCGCCAGCAGCTGGGCGCTCTCGGGCACGAGGCCGGCCAGGGCCGTGGCGGTGTCGTGAAGGAGCGCGGGGTCGGCGGCCAAGCGGTACTCGTCGAAGTACGCGTCCAGCCGGGCGCCGTCGGCG
Source organism: Streptomyces sp. NPDC060031 (assembly GCF_042736805.1). Taxonomy (NCBI): domain Bacteria; kingdom Bacillati; phylum Actinomycetota; class Actinomycetes; order Kitasatosporales; family Streptomycetaceae; genus Streptomyces; species Streptomyces sp. NPDC060031. Next base: position 72,337 of record NZ_JBHWVM010000004.1, on the reverse strand, counting down.
AGGTGGAACGGGGCGGTGACGCAGGCGGTTTCGGCGAGCCGGGCTGTCAGGCCGGCCAGCGACGTGCTCGTGGTGGTCATGCTCCTCCGATCGGTGCTGTGTCGAGCGTGGCGAGGCAGGTGCGGAAGTCGTCCGCGGACTCCACGGCGGTGAGGAAGCCGAGCGGCCGTGTCGGGGTCGCGTACAGCCACTTCTCCTGCCGCAGGAACGCCAGCAGGCGGAGCGCGGCTGGTCCGGCCAGGAAGATCGGTACGGGCCTGATGGTGGTCGAGTGGTACAGGGCGGCCGTCAGCTCGTGCAGAGTGCCGACCCCGCCGCCCATCGCGACGACCAGGTCGGCGTGTTCGAGGTAGTGGTTGAGCCGGGCGCCGAGGTCGGGGACGTGGACCGAGGCGGTGGCGTGCGGGTTGAACGGTCCCCACTCGTCGTGCTTGCCGATCAGGGTGACCGCGGTGACGACGGCTCCTTCGGAGCTCGCTCCGTGGGCGGCGGCCTCCATCAGCCCGTTGTAGCCGCCGTGCAGGAGCGAGTACCCGGCCTGTGCCAGGGCCCGGCCGATCTCCTCGGCCAGCTCCGCCTCCTCGGCGGAGGCGGGTACGACGCCGCCGAAGAACACGGCGGTCAGGCCCTCGCGGGCCCAGTTGGTGGCTGGGCCCGCGAGGTGGAGTGCGTTCACACCAGCTCCTGGTAGGTGCGGTAGGCGGCGATGGCGTCGCCCAGGCCGTCGAGGGCCTCGGGGCAGGCCCGCTCGACCAGCGCGAGCATCCGATCGACGGCCGCGTCCACGTCGGGAGCCGTCGGCACCGCGGGACCGCTGATCGCCGCGTCAAGGTTGCCCAGGCAGGCCCGGCCGATCGGGGTCACGGCGATCTCCTCGCGGAGCTGGTACCAGCCCCAGAACCGGGATGCCGGAGCCAGAGCGGCCTTGATGAGGTCCTTCGTCGCGGTGTGCAGCCTGTGCCACTCCGAGTAGGCGACGAACCGCTGGCCCCGCTTGATGCGCTTGTGCAGCAGTACGGCCAGCACCAGGTGCTCGATCAGCAACTCGGTGCACGTACGCGGCTGGGCGAGGAATTCGGCGGCGAAGCGTTCGGCCACCAGGACCGCCTCAGGTCCGGCGGGTACCGGCTCGCGGTCGAGGATCGAGGCGGTGGCGACCGTCGCCCGCAGGCGCGGGATGTGCGTGGCGGGAACGAGGTAGAGGTCGATCTGGTGCAGCCTGCCGTCGTCCGGGATGAGGAAGACCATCCCGACGCCGCCGAGGTCGGCGACGATCGTGTCGCGCCAGCCCGGCAGCAGGGCGCCGGCCTCGGTGGACATCAGGTCGTCCAAGGCCTTCACGAAGGCGGGCAGCTGGGCGTCGTGGACGCCGACGACGAAGTCGACGTCCGAGAGGCGGTCGGCGGTGCCGTGGGCCAGCGAACCGCGAACCATCAGGTGAGTGACGGCCCGCGAGGTGGCCAGGATGTCGGCGAGGCTCGACAGGAGCGGAAGCTGGGCCGGGCGGTTGGCGTGGGTGAGCTCGGCCAGTTGCAAGGTGGGCATGCGCGTCCTCCATTCGGATTCCGGCGGGGTGGACTTACGAGGACGGTCGGTCAGGCCGTGAGGGCGAGGAGGCGTCGCTTGGCCGCCGTCCATCGCGTCGCGGCTTCCATGTCGCCGAGCGAGGTGTGCAGTTCGGTGATCAGGTCGTAGGCCGTGCCCTCGGGCAGGGCGTACGTGTAGAAGAGCCGCAGCAGCATCCGCTCGGCGGCCTCCGTGAAGCCGAGCTCGGCCATGTTCCGGGCGGCCTGTAGCCGCTCGGCGAGGACCGCGTGGTTCGCCGGGGGCAGCGGTTCGGCGGTGCCCGGGTGGAGCGAGGGGCGCCGGGCGAGCTGCCGGTAGGTGTCGTCGGTGTACACGTCGGCGATCAGGTGGATCCGGTCGGGGCCGAGCAGGTTGCACACCCCGTGGGCGTACGTCGGCGTCAGCCGCCAGATCCGTCCGCCCGTCATGTGAACCTTGGTACCGCCGGTGACCAGGAACGCGGAGGTGTTGGTGTGTAGCGGGATGTGCAGCCGGTGCCGCTCGATCTGGTCGAGCTCGTCGTAGTCGCGGTGCTCCCAGAGGAAGGCGTTGGGCTCCAGCCGTGCGAGCCGTACCCACATGTAGTTCAGGCCCAGTTCGGCAAGGAGCGCGGCGGTGGCCGGCATCTGGGTCAGCAGGTCGGTCGGCTTCGCGGCGCAGTCGCCGATCTTCACGTCGGCGGCGTCGCCGGAGGCGTTCATCAGCGAGGTCGTCCACCAGCCGCCCGACTGGTAGGCGCCGTACTCCGCCTTCCAGGGGGCGTGGGCGGTCAGGGCCTCGTGGCGGATCCGTTCCAGCTGAGCGAGATCGACGGCGTCCAGCTGGGCGATCTGCCCGGCAAGCGCGGTCACGGTGTCGTCGTCCATCAGTTCCCTCCCGTTGCCGGCGCCCGAGGCGGGGGCCGGTGGGCACCTGGTGCTGGATGGGGTTGTGCGGGGGCGTTGTATCCGCAATCCCGGTCTCACGCTTCGCTGTCGACGGTGCACGGAAAGCGAAGTGCGGCTCAGCATGGCGACGGGCCGGAGCGCATGGATACGACGCCGCTGCCGCCACGAAGCCGTCCTCCTTCCCGCCCGGACGGCCGCCCCGCGCCGTGGTGCGTCATCACCACCGTCATGGCTGCCGTCATCTGGTCCGTAGGCCTGCGCAAGGGGTTTCCCGCCGAGCGGCCGGGGCTATGGTCAGACCAGACGAACGGGGATCGGAGGGGATCTGCGGTGGCTGAAACTCCGACGCTTTTAAGGGTCTTGGCGCTGCGGCGGCACTGGCAGGTCTACAAGACCTTCCTGCTCCGGTTCGAGGAAGCGGCGCACCGCTTGGCGCTGGACGAGCGCGACCCGTCGCTTGGAGGTCTGTCCGTCTCCAAGCGGCAGTTCGAGCGCTGGTACGGCGGCGCGGTGAAGACCCGCCCGTACCCGGATCAGTGCCGGGTGCTGGAGGCCATGTTCGGCGTCAGCGTCGATCTCCTTCTCGCCCCCGCGCCGGCCACCTCACCGACGGAGCCTTCGGCCGAGTCCCCGCTCGTCATCCCACCGCCACGGTCGCGCTCTGTCCTCCTCCCACCCGAGCAGGCGCAGGTGCTGCTCGCCGGTGGTCCGTTCAGCAGCGAGACCCGCTACGAGGCGGGCACCACAGAATTGGAAAGGCAGGTTGCGATGGCGGCTCGTCGTGCGCTCCGGTTCACCGCGATGGCAGAAGGCAGCAGTGTCGGCCCGGAAACCCTGGGCCAGATCCAGGACGAGGTGCGACGGCTGGCCGCCGCGTACCCGAAGCTGGCGCTGCCGACCCTGCTCGGCGACCTGGTCGAGGTACAGGACCTCACCTTCCGGCTGCTGGAGCACGGCCGGGTCAAGCCCTTGCAGGCCCGTGACCTCTATCTGCTCGCGGGGATCACCTCCGGCATGCTGGCCAAGGCCAGCCACGACCTGGGCAACCCGAGCGCCGCGATGATGCAGGCCCGCACCGCCTTCGTGTGCGCCGACAATGCCGACCACCACGCCATGCGTGCCTGGGTCCGCTCCCTGCAATCCCTCATCTCCTACTGGGCCGGCCGCCCCGGCGAGGCCGCCGACTACGCCACCCTCGGCCAGAGCGCCTCCGGGAGCGTCCGGGGCACCACCAGCGTGTGGCTCGCATGCCTCTCCGCCCGCGCCCACGCCCTCCTCGGCAACGGAGAGGCCACCCGTACCGCGATCCAGCAGGCCGAGGCGGCTCGTGAGGTGGTCGAACCGGACGACCTCGACGGCTTCGGCGGGATCATGACCTTCCCCGCACCCCGACAGCTCTACTACGTGGCCGAGGCCACCGTGCACCTGGGCGAGGACCCCGCCCTCGGTGAGAGCCGCTCCGAGGCTGCCGTCGCCGCGTACCGCACCGCTTCCGAGGACGAGTGGGCCTTCGGCGACGAAGCCGGCGCCCAGACCGACCTCGCCCTCGCCCGTATCGCCCGTGGCGAGATCGAGGGTGCGATGGAGGCGGTCCGCCCGGTGCTCGACCTCCCCGTCGAGCAGCGGAACTTCGGCATCACCAGCAGTGCCCAGCGTGTCCATGCCGCGCTCCACAGCGGTGGCCGCCGAGGCGACGGCGCGGGTGCCGGCCTCCGCGAGGAGATCGAAGCCTTCACGGCCACCCCGACGTCGGTGCTCGTACGGTGACCCCGCAAGTAGGCTCCGCAGACATGACCCCAGTCCACCTGGCCGGCCCCCGACTGGCACTGCGCGAAGTCGAACCCGATGACACCGACGACCTCCTGGCTGTCTACGGCGACCCGGAGGCCACCCGACACCTCAGCTTCGAGCCCCGCACTCGTGATCAGGTTCAGGCGATCGTCGACCGATCCATCGCCACTGCGAAGGACACCCCGCGAACCGAGTACTGCCTCGCCATCACCCTGGCAGGAGAGCGTCAGCTCATCGGGTACGCGCGCCTCGCGACCGAACCGCAGCATGCGGCCACCATCGGGTTCGCCCTCCACCCGGCCGAGTGGGGCAAGGGCTTCGGCACGGAGACCGTCTACGTGCTCTGCACCCTCGGCTTCAAAACCCTTGGCCTCCATCGGATCTGGGCGGCCCGTGCACCGCTCAACGAGGCATCCGCGCGCACCCTCCTGCGGGCGGGCATGACCGAGGACGGCCGGATCCGCGACCACGTGTTCGTCCGCGGGGCATGGCGGGACTCGATCACCTACTCGATCCTGGAACACGAGTGGACACCGATCGACGCTTCTGCCCCTGGCTCAGCCGCGGGAGCCCCGGAGCGGGTGACTCCTGCCGCCGGCCGTGGCCAGGAGGGGTGATCCGGTGCTGCCCGAGCCGGCCCGGCCGCGCCAACCGGTGATCCCCGGCACCGCCGAGCTCACGCGCGGTGGCCTGCCCCAACCGGCGTCCACCGACGACGGCAACCACTGGGTCGACGGTGTCTGCTGGCTGTACTGCGGACAGCGATGGACCCGCGTCCTGTGGATCGGTCCGGTGAGCGTCGCCGGAGCCCAGGCGCCCATGTACGCCTGCGGCTCGTGCATCGAGGAACTCCAGCTGCGGGTCTGGGACTCCATGAAGCTCCACGACAACCCTGGGCGCCCTGGGCAGCGAGCGGAGTGTGGTCGGGAAGCCAGGTCGGGCTCCCGAGGACGGGGCCGCCACCGACGCAGCCCGGCGTGATTTGGCAGGGGAGGCGCAACGCCTGTGGGGGCCAACGCGTTTGGCGTTGGCCCCTAGTAGTGCTTGGTCAGGTTGGTGTTGGTGTGGGTATGCCGCGGTGGCAGGTGGGGCAGACGCCGGTCCATGCCGCGAGGAGGGTCTGTAGCTCGCGGACGATGCGGTAGAGGCTCAGGCCGGCGCCGTGTCTTTTGGGGCTTTGGCCAGTCGTTGCAGGGTGCAGAAGGCGTGGGCGACGGAGACGAGGGTGACGTGGTGGTGCCAGCCGTTGAAGGTGCGGCCCTCGAAGTGGGCAAGTCCCAGGGCCTGTTTCATCTCCCGGTAGTCGTGTTCGATGCGCCAGCGGAGCTTGGCCAGGCGGACCAGGGTGGTCAGCGGGGTGTCTGCGGGCAGGTCGGACAGCCAGAACTGGACGGGTTCGCCCTGGTCGGCCGGCCACTCGGCCAGGAGCCAGCACTCGGGTAGTTCCGGGCCGTCGGCGGCCTGGCGGACCTCGCGTCCGGCAGGCCGGATCCGCAGGGCCACAAACCGCGAGTACATCCGCTTGAAGCCGCTGCGGCCGGTCCAGGACCGGGAGCCCTCACGCCATTGCACCGGCTTCGCCGCCTTCCGGCCGGCCGCGATGACCAGCTGTTTCACCGACTGCGGCTTGTCGGGGGTACTTCGCCACCGGTGGGCGTCCCGTCCCGGAGTGGGGCTCGATGGCCGGCACGGCCCCGCCGGGCTGGGCGGAGAGGGTGGTGGAGATTCCCACGACGTAGTTGAGGCCTCGAGCGTTGAGTCCGTGCCGGAAGGCCGCGGCATCGCCGTATCCGGCGTCCGCGATGGCCAGCGGCACCTCGATGCCCCACGAGCGGGTTTCATCGAGCATGTCGAGTGCGAGCTGCCATTTCTCCACGTGCCCGATGTCGTCGGGGATCTGGCAGGCGGTGCGGCGGGCGACCTTGGCCGGGTCCGCCTTTGGCGAGGCGGGGTCCCAGGCCTCGGGGAGGAACAGCCGCCAGTCGACCGCCGCCGAGGCGTGGTCCGAGGCCAGGTGCAGGGAGACGCCCACCTGGCAGTTGGTGACCTTTCCCGCGGTGCCGGTGTACTGCCGCGATACACACGCCGAGGCGGTGCCGTCCTTGAGGAAGCCGGTGTCATCGAAGACCAGCACGGTGGGCCGGATCGCCTTTTCCATCTTCCAGGCCAGCCGGGCCCGCACATGCGCGGGGTCCCACGGGCTGGTGGTGATGAAGTGGGCCAGGGCCTGCCGGTTCCCGTCCTCGCCGAGGCGGGCGGCCATCGGCTCGACCGACTTGCGCCGCCCGTCCGTGAGCAGGCCCCGCAGGTAGACCTGCCCCCACCGACGCTGATCATTACGCGCGAACGGCTCGAAAACCTCCGCCGCGAAGTCCTCCAACTCACCACGCACAGCAGCAATCTCGTCCGGAGTCACACCCCCTCAACGCAACACCGCACCAAAAGGAAACGCTCAACCACAAACAACCTGACCAAGCCCTAGTTCTGTCTCTTTGGTCAGCGTCAGGTCCAGATGAGGATGCCCGCCCGGATTCCCCGGCGCCGGAGCGGCAGCCCGCCTCGGGAGCGTCCGAGGTTGTGCCCTGGGTGGGGTTGCCCAGGGTGCGGCCGGTGTAGATGGAGTCGGCGTAGGCGGCGGCCACGATGCGCCGTTCGGTCAGCCTGAGCGTGAGCCTCACGTGGCTTTCCGCTCCGGAGTCTTAGCGTGGTCCCATGACGAGGAGTCAGGACCTTGCGCGGCGAGCAGCCGTGGTGCTCTGTGTGACAGCGGCGCTAGTGGGGCCGGGAAACCTGGCCGGCGCATCCGTCGGGACGACGGCAGCCGGGCTGTCCCCGCGGCCTGATGCCCTCGTTTACATCGCCAATCTCCACTCCGACACGGTGTCGGTCGTCGACACCGGTACCGGCACGGTCGTGGACAGCGTTCGCGTCGGGAACGGACCGGACAGCGTGGCCGTCAGCCCGGACGGCTCCCGCGTCTATGTCACCAATTCCGCGGCGGACACCGTATCGGTGATCGACGCCCGTACCAGGACGGTCATCGCCACCGTCGCTGTCGGGGACGAACCGAGCAGAGTGACGGTCTCTCCCGACAACCGGAACGTCTACGTCGCCAACGTCGGGTCGGACAACGTGTCGGTGATCAGCACCCGCACCCGTGCCGTGACGGACACCATCGCGGTGGGCGATGCCCCGCTGGGCGTGGCGGTGGCACCCGACGGATGCACCCTGTACGTCGCCAACGCCGCGTCCGGTACCGTCTCAGTGGTCCGGATCGCCACCGGAACGGTCACAGGCACCATCCCTGTCGGGAGCGGACCGACCGCTCTGGTGCTCGCCCCCGACGGCCGTCGCCTGTACGTCTCCAACCTGACGTCGGACGATGTGTCGGTGGTCGACGTTCACGACGGCGCGGAATCGGACCGCATCCCGGTCGGGGACCAGCCTGCGGGAATCGGGGTGCGACCGGATGGGCGACAGGTGTACGTCGCCAACATCGGGTCCGACAACGTGTCCGTGATCAGCACCCGCGGCCGTGCCGTCACGGAAACCGTCGCCGTGGGAGACGGTCCCAACGGCCTCGCCGTCGGCCCGGACGGCTCCCTCGTCTACGTCAGCAACTTCGACTCGGACACCCTGTCGGTCATCGACACCTCGACAGCTCGCGTAACGAACACGGTGACCGTGGGCGACGGGCCGACCGGCGTGGCCGCGGTACAGGGAAAAGCGGGCACGGCCCGAGGTCCGAACACCGCGCCGGTGCAGCTCGCCTGAGCAAGGCGCCGCTAGGTTCGGCCTCTTTGGTCAGCGTCGTGCCCAGATGAGGATGGCGCCTCGTGGCGCACCCACTCGCTACGACAAGACCGTCACCATCTACCTCGCCGGACTCCACCTCGCTGCCATCTTCATCTTGTCGGCGAGGTGATCCAAGGAAACGGCCTAGTTGCGACACCGGGTGGCACAGCAGATGCTGTGCCACCCGGTGTCGTTACCCTCCGCAATCGCGTGCCGTCGAAGGTGGTCGGCGGTGCGGGAGGGCCAGCGCCAAGGTGCGGGGGAGCACCCGGCATCGGCAGGCAGCGGATTCTCCCCAGATTCTCCCCAGGGGGTCCTGCGGGCCGCTTTCAAGTATTCGCAACAGCTAAGTTGATCTACGGTGATGGTGTGCGGCCTACAGCCAGTCGCGCTTCTTGAAGATGACGTACAGGCTGACGCAGACCACCGCCATCAGCAGGATCGCGAAGGGGTAGCCGCCTGCCCAGTGGAGTTCGGGCATGGTGTCGAAGTTCATGCCGTAGATGGTTCCCACGAGTGTGGGTGCAAAGAGGATGGCCGCCCAGGAGGAGATCTTCTTGATCTCCTCGTTCTGTTCGAAGCCGGCTTCGGCCAAGGCGCGCATTTCGGCGTTCTGTTGTTGGGAGACCAGGGTGGCGTTGACCGTCAGGATTTCCGTGAGGGCCTGGCGGAAACCGTCCACGCGTTCGCTGGTGTGGGTCACGTGGTCCGCCACGTCGCGGAGGTAGCGCTGGAGTTCCTCGTCCGTGCCGTACTTGGCGAAGCCGGCCATCAGGCTGTGGAGCATGCCGACCAGGGGGCGGGTGGCCCGCTGGAACTCGACCATTTCGCGGGAGAGTTCGTAGATGCGGCGGGAGACCTCCGGGTCGCCGCGGAAGACCTCCGTCTCGATCTCGTCCATGTCGTTCTGGACGCCCTCGACGACCGGGGCGTAGCCGTCGACCACCGCGTCCAGGATGGCGTACAGGGCGGCCTCCGGGCCCAGGGAGAGGAGTTCCGGGGATTCCTCCATGCGGCGGCGGACCGCGGAGAGGTCCGGGGCGGCGCCGTGGCGGACCGTGATCAGGAAGTCCGGGCCGACGAAGATGTGGAGCTCGCCGAAGTCGACCTCCTCGAGCGCGTCCAGGTAGCGGGCCGCGCGCAGGACGACGAAGAGCGTGTCGCCGTAGCGCTCCAGCTTGGGGCGCTGGTGAGCCTCCAGGGCGTCTTCGACGGCCAGTTCGTGAAGGTTGAACTCGGCGGCCAGGGAATGGAGTTCGGTTTCCGTCGGGCGGTGCAGGCCGATCCAGGCCATGCCGTCGGGCTGATCGCGCAGTTGCCGGAAGGTGTCGGCGAGGGTGGCGGGGGAAGCGACCCGGCGGCCGTCGCGGTAGACGGCGGAGTCGATCACACTGCGGTGGTTCGCGGGGCTGGGGGGCGGCGGTGCGGGCTGCGGGGACTGCGGCGGCGCGCCCGGGGGCCCCGGGGGCGGGGAGGCGGGGCGGCGCCATCCCGCGCGCTTCTCGGGTGGCAGGGGGCGGCGGTCTGGACGCTCCGACATCGCAGGTCAGCTCCCGGCGAACGTGTTGGGGTGAGTGTGGTTCGTTGGTCTGTAGGTTTGTAAGTTTGTGGGTTTATGGGTGAGAGGCAGGATATGTGGGCGAAAGGGGGCGCCTTGAGATTCTGCCGGTTGCGGACAGCAGGTGTCCGCAACGGGGTCTAGTTTGCTGTCATGGCCTCCAGGACGACGCATCCCGTACTCGATACCCGCTCGCTGAACCGTGCCACGCTCGCCCGCCAGCTGCTCCTGAGCCGCGCCGAGATGTCCGCGCGGGACGCGGTCGAGCACCTCCTCGGGCTCCAGGCGCAGAACGTGAAGCCGCCCTACTTCCAGCTGTACGCCCGCCTCGCAGGCTTCCGCCCCGCCGAGCTGGCCGCACTGATGGAGTCCCGGCAGACGGTCCGGATGGTCACGATGCGCTCCACCATCCACACCCATACCGCGCAGGACGCCCTCACGCTGCGGCCGCTCGTCCAGCCCGCCCGGGACCGGGAGGTCAACTACTTCCGCAAGGGTCTCGTCGGAGTGGACCTGGACCGGCTCGACACCCTGGCGCGGGCCTTCGTCGAGGCCGAGCCGCGCACCATGGGGGAGATCCGCGAGGAGCTGCTCAAGCAGTGGCCCGACGCGGACCCGCAATCGCTGGCCGTCGCCGCGCGCTGCCGGCTGCCGCTCGTCCAGGTCACGCCCCGCGGGGTGTGGGGGCGCAGCGGGCAGGTGCGGCTCACCACCGTCGACAAGTGGCTGGGCCCGGGAACGGACCTGGGGGAGGGCGGTGGGCACCGTCCGCCCGCCATGGACGAGGTCGTCCTGCGCTACCTCGGCGCTTTCGGCCCCGCCTCCGTCAAGGACATGCAGACCTGGGCCGGGCTGACCAGGCTCCGCGAGGCCTTCGAGCGGCTGCGCCCGGGGCTGGCCGTCTTCCAGGACGAGAACGGGGTCGAGCTCTTCGACCTTCCCGACGGGGTCCGCCCCGACGCAGATGTGCCCGCGCCGCCGCGCTTCCTCCCGGAGTTCGACAACCTGCTCCTCTCGCACGCCGACCGGACCCGCGTGCTCGCCCCCGAGCTCAAGGGCCGTACCTGGCGGGGGAACCAGTCACACTGCACCCTGCTCCTCGACGGGTTCCTCGCCGGGATGTGGAAGCTGGAGGGGGCGACCCTCACCGTGGAGCTGTTCGGTACGGCCTCCAAGGCGCGGCGCGGCGAGATCGTCGCGGAGGGGGAGTCGCTGCTGGCCGCGATGACCAACGAGGGCGCCGACGCCGCCGACGGCTCCGGCTCCGGCTCCGGCTCCGTGCGCTTCGGGCCGATCGACGGCTGACCTCGGGCGGCGGCGCGTGCGAGACTCCCCACCACCATGCAGTCGTCCTGATACAGGAGAGCGCTATGCGGGTTCCCATGACCGTCTCGGACTTCCTCGACCGGGCCGAGCTGGGGTTCTTCTCCAGCACGGGGGTCGTCGACGAGCCGGATCAGCCCGGCCCGCCCGTGCCCGTGTCGACGTACGGGCGGCTCGGCGAGCGGGTACGGGCCTGGCAGGCGGGATTCGACGCGCTCGGCGTCGGCGAGGGCGAGCGCGTGGCGGTGGTCAGCCACAACTCCGCCCGGATGCTTGAACTGTTGTTCGCGGTGCCGATGAGCGGCCGGATCTGCGTGCCCGTCAACTTCCGGCTCAAGCCCGAAGAGATCGACTACGTGCTGCGGCAGAGCGGGGCATCGGTCCTGCTGGTCGACCCCGAGATCGACGAGGCGCTCTCCGGCCTCAAGGCGCGCCACCGGTTCGTCCTCGGCGCGCAGACCGAGGCCGAGTTGATGCGCTTCGGCGTGGAGCCGCGCCCGTGGTCGAAACCGGACGAGGACGCCACCGCGACCATCAACTACACGTCTGGAACCACCGCCCGGCCCAAGGGCGTTCAGCTGACCCACCGCAACATCTGGGTCAACGGCCTCACCTTCGGGCTGCACACCCGGGTGTGGGAGCGCGACGTCTACATGCACACGCTGCCGATGTTCCACTGCAACGGCTGGGGAATGCCGTACGTGATGGCCGGACTCGGCGTCAAGCAGGTGGTGTTGCGCAAGGTGGACGGCACGGAGATCCTGCGCCGCGTCGACGAGCACGGGGTCACGCTCATGTGCGGCGCGCCCGCCGTGTGGAATGCGGTCCTCGACGCGGCGGCGACCTGGGAGGGCGAGATCCCGGGCCGTGACCGCGTACGGATCGTCTGCGCCGGGGCGCCCCCGCCGACCAGGACGATCCAGCGGATCGACGAGGAGCTGGGCTGGGAGTTCACCCAGATCTACGGCCTGACCGAGACCTCGCCGCTGCTCACCTTCAACCGCGCCCGGCCCGCCGACGCGCACCTGCCGGCCGGGGAGCGGGCGCGCAAGCTGTCCCGCGCGGGGCTGCCCGCGCTCGGGGTGAAGCTGAAGGTGTCAGAGTCGGGCGAGGTCCTCGCCCGGTCGAACGTCGTGCTCGACGGCTACTGGGACAAGCCGGAGGAGACCGGGGCGGCCCTGGAGGACGGCTGGTTCCACACCGGCGACGGCGGCACGATCGACGAGGCCGACGGGCACCTGACGATCTCCGACCGGAAGAAGGACGTGATCATCACCGGCGGGGAGAACGTCTCCTCGATCGAGGTGGAGGACACGATCTTCAGCCATCCGGCGGTCGCCGAGGTCGCCGTGATCGGTGTGCCGCACGAGAAGTGGGGCGAGACGATCAAGGCCCTCGTGGTCCTCACGGAAGGTGCGACGGCGCAGGAGGCCGACATCATCGCGCATTGCAAGGCGCGGATGGCCGGCTACAAGGCGCCGACGAGCGTCGAGTTCCGCGATGCCATCCCGCGCACGGCCACGGGCAAGATCCAGAAGTTCAAGCTCCGCAGGCCGTACTGGTCCGGCCTGGACCGAGAGGTCAACTGACCGGCGACCGGGGGAGTGAGACAGGGGAGGGGGAACGGCGGTTCTCAGTGTGGCGGCTCGCCGTTCCCGCTCCGCCGTCGTCCCTCGGCCGCCCTCAGCCCGCCGTCGTCCCTCGGTTGCCCGTTCCAGTTCCGGTGCCTGGAGCGCGTTCTTGAGGGCCTGCAGGAACTGCACGGCCTCCCTGCCGTTGATGGCGGGCGCCGGGCTCCCGGGCCCATGACGCGATCGTGCGGACCCCGGACGGCATCCGCCGCACCTCGGGCCGCTCCGGCGGCACCGAGGGCGGCCTTACCAGGGGCGAGCTGCTGCGGGTTCGGGCCGCGACGAAGCCCATCGCGACCGTGCCGCGCGCGCTGGCCACCGTCGACGTGGCCACGGGCGAGGCCGCCCACCACCAGCGCTCCGACGTCTGCGCCGTGCCCGCCGCCGGCATCGCCGCCGAGGCCATGGTCGCGCTGGTGCTGGCCGACGCGGTCGCGGAGAAGTTCGGTGGCGACAGCGTGCCGGAGAACCGCCGCAACGTGCGGTCGTACCTGGACGCCCTGGTCGTCAGGTAGCCGGCGGACGGCAGACCTGTTCGCGAGGAAACCCGCAGCCCGGGCCGCAGACGGCCCGGGCTGCGGTCGTGTCCGGCCTCAGGCGGACAGCAGCGCCTCGATCGCGGCGATGACCTCGGGGGACTCGGGCTCGGTGCGCGGGCGGAAGCGGGCCACGACCTCGCCGGCGGGGGAGATCAGGAACTTCTCGAAGTTCCACTGGATGTCCCCGGCCTCGCCCTCGGCATCGGGGGTCTTGACCAGTTCATGGTAGAGCGGGTGCCGGTTCTCGCCGTTGACCTCGGTCTTCTCCAGCATCGGGAAGGTCACGCCGAAGCCGGCGGCGCAGAAGGTCTGGATGTCGTCGGCGGTGCCGGGCTCCTGCTCGCCGAACTGGTTGCAGGGCACGCCGATGACGGTGAAGCCCTTCTCCTCGTACGCGAACTGCAGCCGGGCGAGGCCCGAGTACTGCGGGGTGAGCCCGCACTGCGACGCCGTGTTCACCAGCAGGATCGCCTTGCCCTTGTGGGCGGCGAGGCTGGTGGGCTCGTCGGACAGAGTGGTCAGCGGGATGTCGTACAGGCTCATCGAGCTCTCCTCGGCAGAAGGTGATGACTCCGAGCCTAGGCCCCCGTATCGATCAGTTCGTCCGCCGGGTCGTTGACCGGCTGCGGCATGCCGGTGAGGTCCATCACGAACAGCGGTATCCCCAGATCGTCCGCGCGCGTGCGCGCGTCCTCGGTGTATCCCGCGAGAGCGAAGTAGACGCTGGTCGCGGAGGCTGTCAGTCCGTTCAGCCAGACGCACTCCACCGCCCGCAGCCCGGCCGGCGCCGTGGTCGGGTCCACCTGGGCCACCAGCCCCGGAGCCCGCAGGTCCACCGCCGCCGACGGGATCGGCCGGCCGTCGGGCTGGCGTACGTCCTGGAAGCCGAGCCAGCGCAGGTACAGCGCGGCCGTGGCCACCGCGTCCCGGGCCGTACGGATGGTCACCGGCCGGAAGGCGGGCCGCGGCAGGGCCGGCGTGGAAGGCCCCGAACGCCCCGGAAGCCCCGGAAGTCCCGAAGACGTCGGCGGTGGCGTCGGCCGCGTCGGCCGCGTCGGCCGTAACGGCCGCTGCGGCGGCGGGGCGTGCGCCGGTGCGGGCTCGGATCCCGCCGCCGGTGCCGCTTCCGGGCGCCGGGGCGGCTGCTCCCGTACCTTCCCGGCCGGTCCCGGCGCCTCCAGCGGATGCACCGGCACCCGCACGACCGTCCCGCAGGACCCGCACCCCAGCTCCGGGTGCGGCCACTCGCTCTCCCGCCCGCAGGCCGTGCACCGTACCGCGACCCAGCTCTCCGACCAGGTGCGATGGGTCAGCGGCTCGGGCAGCCCCGCCAGGTTCAGAGGCGGAACGACCGGGCTTCCGCAGGCGCACGGGAAGACCGGGGCGGTGTAGCTGTTCTCGCGCAGGCACGCCGGGCAGCGCACCGGTACCGCATCCGCCATGAGCCCTGGATCCCCTCCGTCGCCGTGCGTAGGTCCATGCTCCACCACCTGCCACCTCCGGGGCGGGCCATCCCCGAATTTCCGTCGGGGGCCGGACATTCGTAGGGCTCACCGAACCAGACGCGGCTTTTGGTGGGTTCCTGGCTGCCCCGGCGCCTTGACGTGTGCTGACTCGCCGCTTAGCTTGTTCCGTATAGCAGAACAAAACTTCCGGATTACGGAAAAGCCTGACCGCCAGACCCGCAGGAGAACTCGATGCCTCGTATGACAGCCGCCGCCGCTGCAGTGGAGATCCTCAAGCGCGAGGGCGTTTCGCAAGCGTTCGGCGTGCCCGGCGCTGCGATCAACCCGTTCTACCGCGAGCTCAAGAACGTCGGTGGCATCAACCACACGCTGGCCCGCCACGTCGAGGGCGCCTCGCACATGGCGGAGGGCTACACCCGCACGACCCCGGGCAACATCGGCGTCTGCATCGGCACCTCCGGCCCCGCCGGCACCGACATGATCACCGGCCTGTACTCGGCCATCGCGGACTCGATCCCGATCCTGTGCATCACCGGTCAGGCCCCGGTCGCGAAGCTCCACAAGGAGGACTTCCAGGCCGTCGACATCGCGTCGATCGCCAAGCCGGTCACCAAGGCCGCCACCACGGTCCTGGAGGCCGCGCAGGTCCCCGGCGTCTTCCAGCAGGCCTTCTACCTGATGCGCTCCGGCCGCCCCGGCCCGGTCCTCATCGACCTGCCGATCGACGTCCAGCTGACCGAGATCGAGTTCGACCCGGACCTGTACGAGCCGCTGGCCGTGCACAAGCCCGCCGCGACCCGCAAGCAGGCCGAGAAGGCCATCCAGTACCTGCTGGAGTCCGAGCGTCCGCTGATCGTCGCCGGTGGCGGCATCATCAACGCCGACGCCTCCGACCTGCTGGTCGAGTTCGCCGAGCTGACCGGCGTCCCGGTCATCTCCACCCTCATGGGCTGGGGCGTCATCCCGGACGACCACGAGCTCGCCGCCGGCATGGTCGGTGTGCAGACCTCGCACCGCTACGGCAACGCGACCTTCCTGGAGTCGGACTTCGTCCTGGGCATCGGCAACCGCTGGGCCAACCGTCACACCGGTTACAACCTGGACGCCTACCTCGGCGACCGCACGTTCGTCCACGTCGACATCGAGCCCACCCAGATCGGCAAGATCTTCGCCCCGGACCTCGGCATCGCCTCCGACGCCAAGGCCGCGCTGGAGATCTTCATCGAGGTGGCCAAGGAGCTCAAGGCCGAGGGCAAGCTGCCCGACTTCAGCGCCTGGGTCGCCTCGCACCTGGAGCGCAAGGGCACGCTGCAGCGCCGTACGCACTTCGACAACGTGCCGATCAAGCCGCAGCGCGTCTACGAAGAGATGAACAAGGCCTTCGGCCCCGAGACCCGCTACGTCACCACCATCGGTCTGTCGCAGATCGCCGGTGCGCAGATGCTGCACGTCTACAAGCCGCGCCACTGGATCAACTGCGGCCAGGCCGGCCCGCTCGGCTGGACCATCCCGGCCGCGCTGGGTGTCGCCACCGCCGACCCGCAGACCCCGGTCGTCGCCCTCTCCGGTGACTACGACTTCCAGTTCATGCTGGAGGAGCTGGCCGTCGGCGCGCAGCACAAGATCCCGTACGTCCACGTCCTGGTGAACAACGCCTACCTCGGCCTGATCCGTCAGGCGCAGGGCGGTCTCGGCATCAACTTCGAGGTCAACCTGGAGTTCGAGAACATCAACGCCCCCGAGCTGGGGGTCTACGGCGTCGACCACGTCAAGGTCGTCGAGGGTCTCGGCTGCAAGGCGATCCGCGTCAGCGACCCGAGCGAGCTGGGCGCCGCCTTCGAGGAGGCCAAGAAGCTCGCCGCGCAGTACAGCGTGCCGGTGGTCGTCGAGGCCATCCTGGAGCGCGTCACCAACATCTCGATGAGCAAGACGGTCGACATGAGCGACGTCACCGAGTTCGAGGAGCTCGCGACCGAGCCGGGTCACGCGCCGACCGCGATCCGTCCGCTGACCGTCTGACGGCTCGCGCGGCAGCAGCGCCACGCACGACCCCCGTCCCTCCTGGAGGAGGAACGGGGGTCGTCGCGCGTTCGTGCGTCGTTACGGGAACTGCTGCTCGGGGCGGGGGCCGAGTTCCGCGTCGACAGCACCCGCGAGCAGTCCGCGGGCCCGGTCCAGGGTCAGTGAGCCGCTCAGCCAGCGCTCGCTCAGGCCCTCCACGAGGGCCGTCAGCCGTTCCGCCGCGTCGAGCGGGTCCACCCGCAGGTCGGCGAGGCCGGCGGCCTGGGCGTCCGAGACGGCCTCGGCGGTGTCCCGGGTCCAGCTCCGGGTGGACTCGGCGAGGGTCTCGCGCAGTTCGGTGTCGAAGACGGCGCTGGCCCGCAGCTCGCCCCAGGCGATGCTGTTCTCGCGGACCCGGTCGGTGTCCTGGAGTTCGCTCAGCAGCAGCTGGAGCAGGACGTCGCGGGCGTCCTCGGTGCCGGAGACGGCCTCGTCGGTGTAGCCGGTGGCGCGGTCGCTGATGAAGGCGAGGGTGCGCCGGATCAGGCCGGCGCGGTCCTTGAAGTGGTAGTAGAGCAGGGCGGTGGAGACCTCGGCTTCGGCGGCCACCACCTCGACCCGAAGCCCTCTGACGCCGTTGCGCGCGATGACGCGTACCGCTGCTTCCAAGATCAACGTTTGACGATCGGCCACGCCGGCTCGCACCTTTCGGTCGGACACTCCTTGACTGATCTTTCGGTCAGGTCGCACGATAGCTCCCACCCGCCACCTGACTGGATTTTCAGTCGATCGGGGGCTCCACCTCACCCTCCCGGGCCTGCCCCGCCCGGTCCCCGACGGGGTCGGCGTCGGCGCCGGCGAGACGGTCGCCCTCGTGGGGGAGTCGGGCTCCGCCACCTCCCGCGCCGCCCTCGGCCTGCTGCCGCCCGGCGCGCCGGCCCGCGGAACCCCGCCGCGCCGCTGCCCGGCCCCCCGGCTGCTGCTCGCCGACGAGCCCACCCCGGCACCCGCGCCCTCCTGGCCGCGACCCCGCGCCCGCAGGCCCCGCCCGGCCCCCTGCCCGCCATGCCGGGACGTCCTGCGGACCTGCGCGCGGTCCTCGCCGGATGCGCCTTCACCCCGCGCTGCGCCCGGGCCACCGAGCTGTGCGGCGCCGAGGTCCCGGCCCCGCACGCGGGCGTGGCCTGCCACCACCCGGAGGCCCTGCTGTGACCCCGGTACTGGAAGTACCGGGCCTGCGCCGTACCTGCGGCGCCACGCGCGGTGGACGACGTGTCCTACGCCGTCCCGGCGGGCGGATCGCTGGGCATCGTCGGCGAATCCGGCTCCGGCAAGACCACCACGGCCCGTGTCGTGACCGGCCTGGAGTGGGCGGACGCGGGCGAGGTCCGGGTACGGGTACGGGTACGGGTACGGGGAACCCTGCGCGAGCCCGCGGCAGGCGGCCGCGCGGCCGGGCTGCGCAGGGCGCGGGAGTACGGGCGGTGACCGACCCGCTGGTGGTCATGGGCTCCGGCCGGATCGTGGAACAGGGCCCGACGGCCCGGGTGCTGGCCGCTCCGGAGCACGAGTGCACGCGGCTGCTCCTGGACTCCGTACCGCGGCCCGGCCGGACACGCAAAGCGCCGAGTCACGGGACCGTCCGTGACTCGGCGCTCTGGTTTGTTACCGCCCGACGGAGCGAGGCTGGCGCGACAGGACGTTCGCACCGCCGGGCGGAGCCGGGAGTCGGCTGGGACCGTGGCGGGCGGCGACGAGAACTCCGGCTTCGTCTCCCTCAGGTCAAGAGACGGGCCTCGGAACCCATTACCACCGCACTGGCTCGCACGCTCGCCACGGTCCTCGTCCTGCCCTCACCGCATACCACCCCTCATCCGGGTAAGCAGCTCGGGCTGGTACCCGGAGCCTGACCTCCCGTCAGACCCCCGGTACGATGGTGGGCTCAGGCGTCGCGCAGGGCGCGGACGGCCTCCTCGACGCGCTTGCCGTAGTCGGCGTCGGCGGCGTGGAAGTGAGCCAGGTTCTTCTCGATGACGTCCTCGAGGGTGACCTGAGACAGGCCGCCGGCGATGTTCGCCACCAGACGCTGCTTCTCGGCCTCCGACATCAGGCGGTAGAGCTCACCGGCCTGGAAGAAGTCGTCGTCCTTGGTGTGGGCCGGGGCCTCGTGGGTGCCCGTGTAGCCGGAGACGGCCTTCGGGGCACCGAGCGCCAGACCGGTCTCGGCCGGACCCTGGTACGAGTTGGGCTCGTAGTTCTTGTCGTGGCGCGAGCCGTTGCGCAGCGCCATGACGCCGTCGCGGCCGTAGTTGTCGGCCTTGGCCGCCTTCGGGGCGTTGACCGGCAGCAGGGTGTGGTTCACACCGAGGCGGTAGCGCTGGGCGTCGGCGTACGCGAAGAGGCGGCCCTGGAGCATCTTGTCCGGCGAGGCGGTGATGCCCGGGACGAAGTTGTTCGGGGAGAAGGCGGACTGCTCGACCTCGGCGAAGACGTTGTCCGGGTTGCGGTCGAGGACCAGACGGCCCACGCGCTGCAGCGGGTAGTCGCTGTGGGGCCACACCTTGGTGAGGTCGAACGGGTTGAAGCGGTAGTCCGCGGCCTCGGCGGCGGGCATGATCTGGACGTAGAGGGTCCAGCTCGGGTTCACACCGCGTTCGATGGCCTGGAGCAGGTCGGTCTGGTGCGAGTTGGCGTCCTTGCCGACGAGCTCGGCGGCCTGCTCGCCGGACAGGCAGCGGATGCCCTGGTTCGTCTTGAAGTGGTACTTGACGAAGAAGGCCTCGCCCTGGGCGTTGGTCCACTGGTACGTGTGGGAGCCGTAACCGTTCATGTGACGGTACGACGCCGGGATGCCGCGGTCACCCATCAGCCAGGTGATCTGGTGCGTCGCCTCGGGGGTGTGCGCCCAGAAGTCCCAGACGTTGTCCGGCTCCTGCTTGCCCGTGAAGGGGTCGCGCTTCTGGGAGTGGATGAAGTCGGGGAACTTGATCGGGTCCTTGATGAAGAACACCGGGGTGTTGTTGCCGACGAGGTCGTAGTTGCCCTCTTCGGTGTAGAACTTCAGCGCGAAGCCGCGCGGGTCGCGGACCGCGTCCGCGCCACCCAGCGAGTCGGCCACGGTGGAGAACCGCAGGAAGGTCTCGGTCTTCTTGCCGACCGTGTTCAGGAACGCGGCGCTGGTGTACGCGGTGACGTCGTCGGTCACCTCGAAGTGGCCGTACGCGGCCGAACCGCGGGCGTGCACCACGCGCTCCGGGATGCGCTCACGGTTGAAGCGGGCAAGCTTCTCAAGGAGCTGCTGGTCCTGGACCAGCAGCGGGCCACCGACGCCGGCGGTGGCGGAGTTCTGGTTGTCGGCGACCGGGGCGCCGGACTCGGTCGTCAGCGTGCGCTTCGACATGGTGACCTTCCGTACGGGTAACTGCCGACGGAAAGTGCCTTCCGTCATGCGGAACAGCCTAATTTCGGCAGGAACTAAACGTCAACAGTTTGTTGAACACAGAATGTTGAACGAAGAATGGGGAGAGGTGATCCGGACGGTGCCGGCGCTTGGGCGCGACAGGACAGGTGTCAGCACCGGCACCATCCGGAAACTCGGGCCCCCGTGAGGGGGAGGTGCGGCCCGGCATGCGGGCCGCCGGCTCAGATCCGGGCGCCGGAGAGGCGCTCGACCGCGCGGAGCAGGGCGGAGTGGTCCAGGCCGCCGTCACCCTGGGCGCGCAGCGAGGCGACCAGCTGGGCGACGACCGCGCCGACCGGAAGGGCAGCACCGACGTTGCGGGCGGCGTCGGTGACGATGCCCATGTCCTTGTGGTGCAGGTCGATCCGGAAACCGGGCTTGAAGTCGCGGTTCAGGAAATTGTCCTTCTTGCGGGTCAGGACCGTGGAGCCGGCCAGACCGCCATTGAGGACGTCCAGCGCGGCCTGGAGGTTCACGCCCGACTTCTCGAGGAAGACGACGGCTTCGGCGCACGCCTGGATGTTGACCGCGACGATGAGCTGGTTGGCGGCCTTCACCGTCTGGCCCGAGCCGTGCGGACCGCACAGGACGATGGTCTTGCCGAGGGTCTCGAGCACCGGCAGGGCCTCGTCGAAGTCGGCCTGCTCGCCACCCACCATGATCGACAGGACGGCCTCGATGGCGCCGGCCTCGCCGCCGGACACCGGGGCGTCGATGACGCGGATGCCCTTGGCGGCAGCGTTCTTCGCGAGGTCGATCGAGGTCTGCGGGGTGATCGACGACATGTCGATGACCAGCGCGCCGGACTTCGCGTTCTCGAGGATGCCGTTCTCACCGTAGGAGATGGCCTCGACCTGCGGGGAGGCGGGCACCATCGTGATGACGATGTCGGCGTCCTTGACAGCCTCGGCGATCGAGCCGGCCGCGGTGCCGCCGGCGGCGGCCAGGCGCTCCAGCTTGTCCTGCTCCAGGGTGAAGCCGGTGACCGGGTAGCCGGCCTTCAGGAGGTTCTCGGCCATGGG
The DNA here is from genome assembly GCF_042736805.1 of Streptomyces sp. NPDC060031. NCBI lineage: Bacteria > Bacillati > Actinomycetota > Actinomycetes > Kitasatosporales > Streptomycetaceae > Streptomyces > Streptomyces sp. NPDC060031. The sequence continues at coordinate 51,298 of NZ_JBHWVM010000004.1, read as the reverse complement.
GGAGCCCATGATGCCGAGCCCGATCCAGGCGATCGACGGGAGCGCAGTGGGGTTGCTCATGATGAGGGTCCTTCTCTTCATGCTTTGTAAGAAAAGTTTGTGAGGTGCCTGGCTGATCGCCTGGACTTTGTCCGCCTACTTCGTGGCGCGGGCCTCGGCCGGCAGCCACTCGAAGGAGGCGGCGGCGTCTGCGGCCTTGTACTCCAGGCCTACGTAGCCGGCGTACCCGGCCTTCTTCAGCTGGTCGAGCAGCTCTTCGAGGGGCAGCTCGCCGGTGCCGGGGGCACCTCGTCCGGGCTTGTCCGCGATCTGGACGTGACCGGTCTTGGCGGCATACTTTTCGATGACCTCGGAGAGGTCCTCATCGTTCATCGCCAGGTGGTACAGGTCGAGCAGGAACTTGGCGTTCCCGAGGCCGGTGGCCTCGTTGACCTTGTCCACGACCTCGATGCCGGCCGGGGCGCTCACCAGCGGGTAGAGCGGCGACTCGGGCTTGTTGAGGGTCTCGATCAGGAGGATCGCGCCGACGCGGTCCGCGGCCCGAGCCGCCACGACCAGGTTCTTCAGCGCGAGCTCGTCCTGGACGGCCGGGTCCACACCCTCGACGCGGTTGCCGTAGAGGGCGTTCAGCGCCTTGCAGCCGACAGAGGCCGCGAAGTCGGCGGCCACGTTGATGTTGGCGTTGAAGCGGTCCGACTCGTCGCCGGGGACCGATACCGCACCGCGGTCCGGGCCCGGCAGCTGCCCGGCGTAGAAGTTCAGTCCCACCAGCTGGGTGCCGGCGTCCTCAAGAGCCTTCTTGAGGGCGTCGAGCTCCGCCTGGGCGGGGGTGGGGGTCTCGATCCAGGGCCACCACAGCTCGACCGCGTCGAAGCCCGCCGCGGCGGCAGCCGCGGGACGCTCCAGAAGCGGGAGTTCCGTGAAGAGGATCGAAAGGTTCACATCGAAGCGCTGGTCCGTGTATCCCATGAGGGGTGTGCGCTCCTTCCGTATTGCGGAAGTTAGTTTCTGCTTGATGGAAGACTGCAAGCAGGGCGACGCACTTGTCAAGTGCCGACTCCCGAAAAATCGTGACTGCGCGGTAGCTTGACCAGCGTGCGATTGAGAGTGGAGTTCACGACCGAGCCCTTCGATCTCGAAGAGGCCCCCGCCCATGCAGTGGCCGCTCGCGAGGTCATTCAGAAGGCGCAACTGGACGCGGTGGACGTCGGCCCGTTCGGCAACACCGCCGAAGGTGAGACCGATGCGGTCCTCGGCGCGGTGTCCGCGCTGCTGCAGGGCGCCCTGGAGGCCGGCGCGACGCGCGTCTCGCTCCAGGTCAATGTGATCGGGGAGGACATGATCGGGGAGGACGCCTCGTGACCGAGCCCCGCGACCACCCCTTCGTCGCCGCGGTCAAGCCGCTGGTGGACGCGATGGGCGGCGAGCTGATGGACCCGGCCCTGGCGCAGCCCGACGACGTCGTGCTCGCCTGGGAGGGCCAGGACCTGCTGGCCGTGCGCCTGCCCCAGCTCTCGGACTCGTTGGACCACATCCTGGCCGCGCTGGAGCGGCGGCACGGCGTACCGCTGTCACAGCTCGACCGGAAGTCCAAGCAGGACGTGGTGCGGATACTCGAGGCGCGTGGCGCCTTCTCCGTGCGGCACGGTGTGGAAACGGTCGCGGGAGCCCTGGGTGTAAGCCGTTTCACGGTCTACAACTACTTGAACAGGGAAAACCCCAACAAACGCAACCAAGAGTGATATTTTCTGACCCACTGTGACGAGCCGCCGCCCAATTCATCCGGGCGGCGGCTTTTGTGTACGGGAAGTTTCAACAAAGTGTTGACGCCGTGTTGCCGAGGGCGTTAGCTATGCGCAGCCCGTCAAAGCAACAACAGGCCACGGAGGCCTACCGTGACTTCGAGTCCGACCCCGGGTCTCACCCGGTTCAACGCCTTGGACGACGGCGCGGCCGCGGCCGAGCTCCACGAGGTGTGCGCCAGCTCGGCATGGGGGAGCAAACTGCTCGCCCGGCGCCCCTTCGCCAGCGCCGAAGCCCTGTTCTCGGCCAACGAGACCGCCATGGCGGAGCTCACCGCCGAGGACCTGGGCGAGGCGATGGGAGGCCACGCGCCGATCGGCCGGCCGAAGCCGGGAGACCCGACCTCCGCCCGCGAGCAGCGCGGCATGGCCGGTGCCTCGCAGGAGCTCAAGAACGAGCTCCTCGAACTGAACCTGGCGTACCAGGAGAAGTTCGGCCACGTCTTCCTCATCTGCGCCACCGGTGCGACCGGCGCGTTCATGCGGGACGCGGTCAAGGTCCGGATCGACAACTCGCCGGAGCAGGAGCGGGAAACCGCCCGCGGCGAGCTCGTCAAGATCAACAAGATCCGCCTGACCCGCCTCGTGGAACTCGCAGAAGAAGAAGGAGCGTGAGCATGAGCACCGAGACCACCGCGTCGGTGTCCACGCACATCCTGGACACCAGCATCGGCAAGCCCGCCGAGGGCGTCGCCATCTCCCTGTCGGCCCGTACGGGTCTCGGCGGCGAGTGGGCGGCACTGGGCGGCTCCGCCACCGATGCGGACGGGCGCTGCAAGGACCTGCCGGCGCTGCCGGAGGGCACCACCCACGTACGTCTCGACTTCGAGACCGAGACGTACTTCGCCAAGAAGCAAGCCGAGGCGCAGCAGGACGCCCCCCGCGTAAGGGACAGCGGTGCGTTTTTCCCGGAGGTCACCATCACCTTTGCGGTGAACCCGGGCGAGCACTACCACGTACCGCTGCTGCTCAACCCGTTCGGCTACTCCGTTTACCGAGGGAGCTAGCATGGCCACGATTCTGGGCCAGAACCAGTACGGCAAAGCAGAGAACCGCGTCGTCAAGATCACGCGGGACGGCGACACCCACCACATCAAGGACCTGAACGTCTCGGTCGCCCTCTCCGGCGACATGGACGACGTCCACTACTCCGGCTCGAACGCCAACGTCCTGCCGACGGACACCACCAAGAACACGGTGTACGCCTTCGCCAAGGAACACGGCATCGAGTCCGCCGAGCAGTTCGGCATCCACCTGGCGCGCTGGTTCGTGAACAGCCAGGAGCCGATCCAGAAGGCGCGCATCCGGATCGAGGAGTACTCCTGGGACCGGATCGCCACCTCGGACGCCAACTCGAAGTTCATCGGCTCCGACGAGGTGAACCACTCCTTCGTCCGCCAGGGCATGGAGACCCGCGTCACCCAGATCACGTACGACGGCACGAACTGGGAGGTCATCTCCGGCCTCAAGGACCTGGTCGTCATGAACTCCACGAACTCCGAGTTCTGGGGTTACGTGAAGGACAAGTACACGACGCTGAAGGAGGCCTACGACCGCATCCTGGCCACCCAGGTGTCGGCTCGCTGGCGCTTCAACTGGTCGGACGACGAGCAGCGGATGCCCAACTGGGAGAAGTCCTACGCCGAGACCCGCAAGCACATGCTGCAGGCCTTCGCGGAAACCTACTCCCTGTCGCTGCAGCAGACCCTGTACCAGATGGGTTCGCGCATCATCAACCACCGTTCGGAGATCGACGAGGTCCGCTTCTCGCTCCCGAACAAGCACCACTTCCTCGTCGACCTCGAGCCCTTCGGCCTCAAGAACGACAACGAGGTCTACTTCGCCGCGGACCGCCCGTACGGTCTGATCGAGGCGACGGTCCTGCGCGACGGCGTCGACGCCCGTATCCCCGTGGACATGACCAACCTCTGATGCGGCACGTGCGTCCCGGGGCTCCGCAGTGGCCCCGGGGCGGCGCGACACCCTTCAACTTCCTGAATCGGCACCCGGACGCAACACACGGGGCGGCAGTACTGTCAGCTGTCAAGGCCCCCGGCTCCGGCACTCAAATCCCCAGGGCTCTGCCGTGCCCGCACCGCCACTGAAAGCACGAGGAAGTCCCATGGCAGCATCGGCAGCCCATGACAGCGCCGTAGAGCGCATCGTCATCGAGAACTGTGCGATTGCGACCGTCGACGCGAACGACACCGAGTACGCCTCGGGCTACGTGGTCGTCGCCGGCAACAAGATCGAGTCGATCGGTGCGGGCGGGGCCCCCGAGAAGCTCGACAATGTGGTCCGCCGCATCGACGGCACGGGTCACCTCGTCACCCCGGGCCTGGTCAACACCCACCACCACTTCTACCAGTGGATCACCCGTGGTCTGGCCACCGACCACAACCTCTTCAACTGGCTCGTCGCGCTGTACCCGACCTGGGCGCGCATCGACGAGCAGATGACGTACACGGCCGCCCAGGGTTCCCTGGCGATGATGGCCAAGGGCGGCGTCACCACCGCCATGGACCACCACTACGTCTTCCCCAAGGGCTCCGGCGACCTCTCCGGCTCGATCATCCGCGCCGCGTCCGAGATGGGCGTACGGTTCACCCTCGCCCGCGGCTCGATGGACCGCAGCGAGAAGGACGGCGGCCTGCCGCCGGACCACGCCGTCGAGACCCTCGAGGGTGCGCTCGCCGACACCGAGGCGACCGTCAAGAAGCACCACGACTACTCCTTCGACGCGATGACCCAGGTCGCCGTCGCGCCGTGCTCCCCCTTCTCGGTCTCCACCGAGCTGCTCAAGCAGGGTGCCGAGCTGGCCCGCCGCCTGGGTGTGCGCATGCACACCCACGGCTCCGAGACCGTCGAGGAAGAGCAGTTCTGCAAGGAACTGTTCGGCATGGGCCCGACCGACTACTTCGAGTCGACCGGCTGGCTCGGCGAGGACGTGTGGATGGCGCACAGCGTCCACATGAACGACTCCGACATCGCCGCGTTCGCCCGCACCAAGACCGGTGTCGCGCACTGCCCGTCCTCCAACGCCCGTCTGGCCGCCGGCATCGCCCGCGTCCCGGACATGCTCGCCGCCGGTGTGCCGGTCGGCCTCGGCGTGGACGGCACCGCCTCCAACGAGTCCGGTGAGCTGCACACCGAGCTGCGCAACGCGCTGCTGATCAACCGTCTGAACCCGGTCCACCGCGAGCGCGCCCTGAACGCGCGCCAGGCCCTGCGCCTGGGTACGTACGGTGGTGCCCAGGTCCTCGGCCGCGCCGACAACATCGGCTCGCTCGAGGTCGGCAAGTGCGCCGACCTGGTGATGTGGAACCTGAGCACGCTGGCTCACTCCTCCATCGCCGACCCGGTCACCGCGCTCGTCTTCGGTGCGGCCGCCCCGGTGACCCTGTCGCTGGTCAACGGCAAGCAGATCGTCGAGAACAACCGACTCCTCTTCGCCGACGAGGACGCCATCGCCGTGTCCACGCGGGAAGAGGCCCAGCGCCTCGCGCGGATCTCCGCGCAGGCCTGATCCCACGGAGTCCGGCCGGGGGGGACGGCCCCCGGCCGGAGGCCGCGGACCCGAGCGGGGTCCGCGGCAGCCGTTCCCGGGTAGCGCCTGAGGAAGACCGAGGGCGCCCCCGGGGGCGGTGACTCGTGCCACCGGCTTGACCAGCGCGGAACCGACTCGGGCGAATCGTTTCTGCCATAACTGAAAACAGGCTCGACTCGCACAGCTTTCGCACCACCTCCATGACACCCACGTCCCTGCCGACGTGTTTAACCGACCGGAGGAAGCCGTGGCAGCAACGCCCAGGTTTCGCAAAGACGCAGTCGCAGTACCGCAGGTCTCCGGGGAGAAACACCCTGTCGACGAGACCTTGCCGCCGCTGAAGATGGTCACCAGTGGACTTCAGCACGTGGCCGCCATGTACGCGGGTGTCGTGGCCCCGCCGATGATCGTCGGCCCCGCCGTCGGACTCTCCGCCACCGAGACGGCCTTCCTGATGGGGGCCTCGCTCTTCACCGCAGGGCTCGCCACCCTCCTCCAGACCCTCGGGTTCTGGAAGATCGGCGCCAAACTCCCCTTCGTCAACGGCGTTTCCTTCGCCGGTGTGACCCCGATGATCGCGATCGGCAAGGGGGAGGGGGCGGACGCCGTCCCCGTCATCTTCGGCGCGATCATCGTGGCCGGAGCGATCGGCTTCTTCGCCGCCCCCTACTTCGGCAAACTCGTCCGCTTCTTCCCGCCGGTCGTCACCGGCACGGTCATCACGCTGATCGGCGTATCCCTCCTGCCGGTGGCCTTCAACTGGTCGCAGGGCGGCAACCGTACCGCCACCGACTACGGCTCGATGAAGAACATCGGCATGGCCGCGCTCACCCTGGTGATCGTCCTGCTGATGCGCAAGTTCCTGACCGGCTTCCTGCAGCAGATCTCCATCCTGCTCGGCCTGGTCGCGGGCACGCTCATCGCGATACCCCTGGACATGGTCAGCTTCGACGCCGTGCGCGACGCCTCCGTGGTCGGCTTCCCGACCCCGTTCCACTTCGGCGCCCCGCAGTTCCAGGTCGCCGCCATCGTCTCGATGTGCATCGTCATGCTCGTCTGCATGACCGAGTCCACCGCCGACATCCTGGCACTGGGCAAGATCGTCGGCCGTCCGGCGGACGCGAAGACCATCGAGGGCGGCCTGCGCGCCGACACCCTCGGCAGTGCGCTCAGCCCGCTGTTCAACGGCTTCATGTGCAGCGCCTTCGCCCAGAACATCGGGCTCGTGGCGATGACCAAGGTCCGCAGCCGCTTCGTCGTCGCCGCCGGCGGAGGCATCCTGATCCTGCTGGGCCTGTGCCCCATGGCCGCCTCCGTCATCGGCGTGGTCCCGCTGCCGGTCCTCGGCGGCGCGGGCATCGTCCTCTTCGGCTCGGTCGCGGCCAGCGGTATCCAGACGCTGGCCGGAGCGGCCATGGAGAAGGGGGAGAACGCCCTGATCGTCGCCGCCTCCGTCGGCATCGGCCTGATCCCGATCGCGGCGCCGGGCTTCTACCACGCCTTCCCGAAGGACCTGCTGGTCGTCCTCGACTCCGGCATCAGCACCGGCTGCGTGGTGGCCATCGTGCTGAACCTGGCCTTCAACCACCTCGGCGCAGGCAAGAGCGGAGCCCCCGCCGTCGGCCCGGACCCGGTACCGGTGCACTGACCGCGCTCCCGGCCGCGGCCGCGGTCCCACGGCGGTGCGCACGCCACCCACTGCGGGTGTGGCGTGCGCACCGCCGCATCCGTGTCCTGCCGGGGGACCGTCAACGGGTCACTCCGCCGTGCCGCCCGGGGGAGTCCAGAGCATCAGGTTGCTCATCAGGTCGGCCTGCTCGATCGCGTCGTCCAGCGCGTGGTGGGTGTGCGGGCGGCGGGAGAGCAGTTCGCGGGGCATCCGGCCCTTGACGGCCGCGCGCAACGGGACGCCGGCCTTGGTCGCGTACAGGGTCTTCATGTCCAGACAGCCGGAGTGGCCGAACGGGCTGTCGCCGCCGAACCGCATCAAGTACCAGTACAGGAAGGTCCAGTCGAAGGACGCAGGGTATCCGCACATCACCGGCTGGGCCCCGGCGGACACCTCGCGCACCCACGCGCGGAACTCCGCCATCGCCGCCGCCGGTTCGGCGCCCTCGCTCGCCAGCCGGTCCCGGTCGAGCCCGCTCACGGCCAGCGCCGCGGGCACGTACTCCGCGCTGATCGGCCGCAACTCCCGGTAGAAGGTGTCCCGTTCGGGATCGGCGGCCGTATACGAAGCGCCGTCCTGCCGCCCGGCGACGGCGGCCCCGAAACTGATCATCGAGTACGGCCCGGGGATGGGCCCGTCGGCTTCGATGTCGACGGAGATGTAGAGGCTGGGACGTGCGGTACGGGCTGCCATGCGCCAGAGCATGACAGGCGGGTGCCGGGTCGTTCACCGGGATTTACGGACGGGCGCACACGGTAGCCGGGCTTCCACGGCCCGCGGGCACTGAAGGAAGCGGCCCGGCTCAACCGGACGGCGTGACCGGGGACCGCACGCCGAACCACTGCTCGGCTCCGTACTCCTCGAACCGCTCCACCTCGGTGAACCCCAGCTTTTGCGCGAGGCGTAGCGCGCGGTGGTTGGCGGTCTGGGTGCAGAGCACCACCGGCTCGCCGGGGAGTGCGTCGGCGAACCAGGCGAGTGCCGCTGCGCACGCCTCGGCGGCGTACCCGCGTCCCCACGCTTCCGGCAGGAACATGTAACCGAGTTCGGCCTCCCCGGCATCTGGAAGGACGTGACCCGGACGCTCGGCACCACGTCGGTCGAGCGAGACCGTGCCAATCATCGCTCCGTCGACATCGACGACGAAAACGCCAGGGCGGCGCCCGGGTACTTCCGGCACCGCGCGTTCGAGCTCCTCTCGCGGTCGAGGGCCGCCGAGGTGGGTGCGCACCTCCGACGATGCGAACAGCTCGATGAACGCCGCACGGTCTCGGGCTGCGGATGGGCGGAGCACGAGCCGCTCGGTCTCCATCGGGGCAGGTGGCCAGGCGACGGGCCCAAGCTCAGTCATGGCGGGCAACCTATCGCACGCCCGTGAAAGCGATCCGAAAGACAGGGCCCGGTGCCGTGGCCGCAGGGAGGCCAAGAACGACACCGGACGTGGGCGGCCGTGTCTTGCGGTGGCGAGGCGGCACCGGACCGCTTCCGGCATCCGGTGTCGCCTCGGCGGCACGACTCGGTCGCGCCGCCGAGGATCTCGGCTAGGTGGTGGGGGTCAGGAACATGCCCGTCTGGTCCCCGCCCGCGGTGTTCTTGCAGCTGAAGCCGGAGTTCGCCGGCTGGGCGACGACCAGGGAGAGGCAGCGTCCGGCGGCCAGCTGACCGAAGTGGTTCGGGTGCATGGACTCCTGGATCAGCCCCTGCGTCTCGCTGCTGTCGATCCAGCGCGCCCACTCGCTCGTCTTCGCCGACGCGGGCGCCGAGGTGGTCACCTGCTTGCTCGCCTTGGCGCACACCTCGCGGCCCTGGAGCATGTCCCGCAGGTCCAGGAACTGGACGCCCTTGTCCGCCGCAACCCCCTTGATGCGGTTGGCGAGTTGCGGCACCAGCGAGTCCCGCGCCCAGTCGGAGTCGCGGTTCCAGAAGGGGCACCCGCCGGTGTTCAGGCGGCTCCAGTCGCTCTGCGTGTAGCGGTTCTCCGCCCCGCGCGGGATCGGCGAGGGGTAGGACTGCAGCACGATCCGGTACGAGGAGTCGGTGTAGCCGGCGCCGCGCATGACGGCCCGTACCTCGTCCACGGACTTGCCGACCTGGCCCATCACGGCGTCGATCTTCTGGTCCACCGCCTCCTGCTGGTCGTCGTAGCAGTAGGAGTTCCAGATGATGAAGTCGTACGCGCAGTCCTTGATGATGTCGGCGAAGCCGAGGTCGTTGCCGCCGATGGACAGTGCGATGACCTTGACGTTGTTGCTCGCGGCCACGGCGGCGAGCTGGTCGGCCTGCGGGGCTTCGCCCTTGTAGGCCACGCCGCCGTTGGAGGCGCGGAAGACGTTCTGCGAAGTCGCCCCGGAGCAGGCCAGGTTGACGGCGACGTCCGCGATGGCCCCGGCGCTCTTGACCTCGGCGGAGTCCGAGCGGTGGCACCCGCCGGCGGTGGTCCCGTACACCTTGCCGGGATCGTAGGTGCTGCCGCTCACCCACGCCCGGTCGGTGCCGGTCCGGTTGCCGGTGTTGGTGAGGCTGTTGCCCTTCCAGCGTCCGGCCTCGCCGGAGATGTAGCTGTCTCCCATGGACACCACGGCCGTGGGCCCGGTCCCGGGACTGGCGCCGGCCGTGCCGGCCCCGCCGGCCAGCAGCGCGCCGACGGCGAGAGGCAAGACCATCCCGGCCCCGGCCAGTCGTCGCACTCGACTGCGGGTCCGGCTGGTGCTGTCGTTGCGGAATCCGATCACTGCGGAACTCCTGCGGTTGGCCATGCCGAAGCCAGGAACAACTCCGCTGCATGGCTGGGGAAGTGGGGGTACCTCCGGCCGGTGGCAACCGGAAAGGTGACATGCCGCCGCTTGTTACCGCTAGGTACAGGCAAGTTACGAACAAGTAACAACCGACTGGTCGTTCGGTCCACCGGTCCGCGAGGCGCGAGTGATCTTGGCGGCCGCGACCATGACGGGGCTATCGCGCCGCGGGACAAAACAGCTCCGCCCCCGGGGCCCTTGGGGCCGCGGGGGCGGAGCTGGTGGGATTCGGCTGCTGTGCGATTCAGCCGAAGGCGGGCTGTCAGCCGGTGAGCTGGTCGTACGCGGGCAGGGTGAGGAAGTCCGCGTAGTCCGCGTCCAGGGAGACCTGGAGGAGGAGGTCGTGGGCCTGCTGCCACTTCCCGGCCGCGAAGGCCTCCTCGCCGATCTCCTCGCGGATGGACACCAGTTCCTCGGCGGCGACCTTGCGGGCCAGGTCCGCGGTGGCCGTCAGGCCGTTCTCGAAGACGACTCCGGCGTTGATCCACTGCCAGATCTGCGAGCGCGAGATCTCCGCGGTGGCCGCGTCCTCCATCAGGCCGAAGATGGCGACGGCGCCGAGGCCCCGCAGCCAGGCCTCGATGTAGCGGGTGCCGACCTGGACGGCGTTGCGCAGGCCCTCGTAGGTGGGCTTGGCGTCCAGGGAGTCGATCGCGATCAGGTCGCCGGGGGCCACGGCGACGTCCTCGCGCAGGCGGTCCTTCTGGTTCGGCTTGTCGCCGAGGACCGCGTCGAAGGAGGCCATCGCGATCGGCACCAGGTCGGGGTGTGCGACCCAGGAGCCGTCGAAGCCGTCGCCCGCCTCGCGGTCCTTGTCGGCCTTGACCTTCTCGAACGCGACCTTGTTGACCTCGGCGTCCTTGCGGGACGGGATGAAGGCCGCCATGCCGCCGATGGCGTGCGCGCCGCGCTTGTGGCAGGTCTTGACGAGCAGTTCGGTGTACGCCCGCATGAAGGGGGCCGTCATCGTCACCGCGTTGCGGTCCGGCAGGACGAACTTCTCGCCGCCGTCGCGGAAGTTCTTGACGATGGAGAAGAGGTAGTCCCAGCGGCCCGCGTTCAGGCCCGCCGCGTGGTCGCGCAGCTCGTAGAGGATCTCGTCCATCTCGTACGCGGCGGTGATCGTCTCGATCAGGACCGTCGCCCGGACGGTGCCCTGCGGGATGCCGACGTAGTCCTGGGCGAAGACGAAGATCTCGTTCCACAGGCGCGCCTCGAGGTGGGACTCGGTCTTCGGCAGGTAGAAGTACGGGCCCTTGCCGAGGTCGATCAGGCGCTGGGCGTTGTGGAAGAAGTACAGGCCGAAGTCCACGAACGCGCCGGGCACGGAGCGGCCGTCGATCTGCAGGTGGCGCTCCTCGAGGTGCCAGCCGCGCGGCCGCATCACGACGGTCGCGAGCTCCCCGGCGGGCTTGAGGGCGTACGACTTGCCCGTGCGGGAGTCGGTGAAGTCGATGCGGCGCTCGTAGGCGTCGATCAGGTTGAGCTGGCCGAGGATCACATTCTCCCAGGTGGGAGCCGAGGCGTCCTCGAAGTCGGCGAGCCAGACCTTGGCGCCCGAGTTCAGGGCGTTGATGGTCATCTTGCGGTCCGTCGGACCGGTGATCTCCACGCGGCGGTCGTTCAGCGCGGCCGGCGCCGGCGCCACCTTCCAGTCGCCCTCGCGGACCTGTGCGGTGTCCGGGAGGAAGTCGAGGTGGGAGGTGCGGGCGATCTCGGCGCGTCGCTCGGCCCGGCGGGCGAGGAGCTCGTCGCGGCGGGGGGTGAACCGCTGGTGGAGCTCGGCCACGAAGGCGAGGGCCGCTTCGGTGAGGACTTCGTCCTGCCGGGGCAGGGGCTCGGCGTCGACGATGGCCAGCGGGGACGGCGCTGGTGCGGACATATCTGTCACTCCTTCAGCGGCGGTGCCTGGCGGCCGCGGGGGAATGCTCGCGCGAGACGGCACGCAGTGCCGTCGGGTGTGGAGAGTTCCGGGATACGGTCGCGGGCGCCGTCTTGGGGTTCAGGGCGCTTCTGACCAGTGGATAGTAATTTCCTCATGGTGGAAGTTCAATGGTTTGTTGATGTCGAGATTCTCCGAGTCGACAGATTACGGCGGGTGGTGGCCCTCGGTGCCACCACCGTTACGCCCCGCTCAGGCCGGGCCCGAGGCCCGCTCAAGCCAGACGTGCCAGGTCGGACGGCGTGTCGATGTCGAAAGCCTCCGCGACGTCCCCGCACTCGACCAGCGTGAGCTCGGAGGCGTGCGCGCTCAAGTGCACCCGTGCGCCCTTGTCGCCCGTGGCCGTCGCCGCGATGTCCGCCCAGCGGTCCGCCCCGAACAGCACCGGATGCCCGCGCTCCCCGTCGTACGCCGCCGCCACCAGGCTCGCCGGGGAGCGGTACGCCCCCAGGACCCGGGCCACCGCGGCCGGCCCGATGCCCGGCTGGTCCACCAGCGACACCAGGGCCGCGCGGGCGCCCGTACCGGCCAGCGAGGCGAGGCCGACCCGCAGGGAGGAGCCCATGCCCTCCGCCCAGTCCGGGTTGTCGGTCACCACGCACCCGCTCAGGTCCGCGCGCTCGCGCACCTCGGCCGCCGAGGCGCCGAGCACGACGTGCACCGGGTCGCAGCCGGCCTCCCGCAGCACCCGTATGGCGTTCTCCACCAGCGGGCGGCCGCGATAGGGGAGCAGCGCCTTGGGCCGCCCGCCGAGCCGGCGGCCGCCGCCGGCCGCCAGGAGCAGACCCGCGATCACGAGTGGAGCGGTGGAAGCGGTGGAAGCGGTGGAAGCGGTGGCAGGGGTGTGGGCTGACATGTCACCGATTCTCGCCCCTGCCTGAAGGATCGCGGGCGCCGTTCGAGCACCTTGCGTACGGAGGCCAGCGCGGCCCGGATCCGCAGCGGCTCGCAGATCCGGTTCTCGGCGGCAGCCAGCAGGGCGCGTTCGTCGCGGTCGGTCAACATCTCGGCGTCTCCTTGCCAATCGGGGGCCAATGCAGCGAGTCTGAACCCGGATTGGCCTGGCAGGCAGAGCCAATCGGGGGAGGTTGGCATGGCAAACGGGCGAGTGGTCCAGACGGCGGACAGGACGATCGGCAGCCGCCAGCTCGCGGCGCTGCTCCCGGCCGAGGTGTTGGCCCGCCCCGGCTACCGCGGCATCGCCGACGCCGTGCGGACCCTGATCCTGGACGGCCGGATCGCCCTGCACGTACGGCTCCCCGCGGAACGGGAGCTGGCGGAGGCGGTCGGAGCCAGCCGGGCCACCGTCACCGGCGCCTACGACCTGCTGCGCGAGAGCGGCTACGTCCGCAGCCGGCGCGGCTCCGGCACCTGGACCGAGCTCCCCGAAGGCCATCACCCTGTCGGAGCCCACCTCGTCCTGGGCGCCGGCGGCCACAGCGCCGACGGTGACCCCGGCATCGACCTCGCCATCGCCGCGATGGGAGCCCCGGAGGGCAGCCTCGCCGAGGCCTTCGCCTGGGCCGCGCCCCGCCTGCCCCGGCTCGCCCGGACCCCCGGCTACCACCCCTTCGGCCTGCCCGACCTGCGCGCGGCCGTCGCCGACCGGTTCACCCGGCGCGGGCTGCCCACGCGCCCCGAGCAGATACTCGTCACCGCCGGAGCCCAGCAGGCCTTCGCGCTGGTCGTCAGCCTGCTCTGCCGGGCCGGGGACCGGGTCGTCACCGAGAACCCCACCTATGCCAACGCCCTCGACGCCCTGCGCCACGCGCGGCTGCGCACCGGGTCCATCGCCGTCTCCGACGCGGGCTGGGACATGGAGATCGCCGAGTCCACGCTGCGCCAGACCGTGCCGAGGCTGGCCTACACGATCCCCGACTTCCACAACCCGACGGGCGCGCTGATGCCGCCGGAGCAGCGGCTGAGGCTGCTCTCGGCGACCCGGGCCACCGGGACCTGGCTGGTGGTCGACGAGACCATCGCCGACATCGCGCTGGACGTCCCCGCGCCCGCGCCCATGGCCTCGCTCGCCCCGCGCGGCGGCGCGGACCACGTGATCACCATCGGCTCGCTCAGCAAGACCCACTGGGGCGGCCTGCGGGTGGGCTGGGTCCGGGCCACCGCGAAGATGATCACCGAGTTGACGGCCGTACGGGTCTCGGCCGACATGACCGGCTCGGTGCTCGACCAGCTGGTCGCGCTCCCGCTCATGGACGCCATGGACCGGTCCCTGCCGGCCCGGCTCGCGCAGCTGCGGATCCGGCGCGAGGCCCTGGTGCGGTCGCTCGAGCGGCACACCCCGGAGTGGTCCTGGAAGCTGCCGCCGGGCGGCCTCTCGCTCTGGGTCGACCTCGGCGAGCCGGTCAGCTCCGCCCTGTCCGAGCGGGCCGCGGCCGGCGGTGTGCACATCGGCCGCGGGGCACGCTTCGGGGTGGACCCGGGGACCTTCGAGCACCGGCTGCGGATCCCGTTCACCCTGCCCGCCGACCGGCTGGACGAGGGCGTACGCCGCCTCGCGCAGGCCTTCCACGACGGCGTACCGCTCTCTCCGGCGGTGGAACGGCCGCACTGGGTGGCCTGAGCCGAGCCGAGCGGTGCGGCGGGAGCGCCGGGCCGCCCGGGTCAGCTGTGCCGCAGCTCGCCCCAGGTCGCGGCGTCCACCGCGCCGGTGCGGGGGAGCCCCCGTATCCCCGGGAAGCGGCGCGTGGCCGACGCGGCGTCACGGCCGAAGACGCCCTCGGGCTCCTCCTCCGTCATCTGCAGCCTGCCGACGCCGGGACGGCCGCGAGGGCGGTCCCGGTCCTGCCGACGAGGAGTGCGGATCACGGGGTGCGGATGAGGCGGCGGGTGGCGGCCGCGGCCACCGCCGAGGTGCGGGAGTCGACGCCGAGCTTGGCGTAGATGTGGACCAGATGGGACTTGACCGTGGCCTGGCTCAGGAACAGCTTCTTGGAGATCTGCTGGTTCGACAGGCCGTCCGCGACCAGCTGCAACACCTCCAGCTCCCGCTTCGTCAGCGCCTCCGCGGGCGTCCGCATCCGGTCCATCAGGCGCAGCGCCACCGCCGGGGCCAGCGCCGACTGGCCCGCGGCCGCCGTGCGGACGGCCGCGGCCAGCTCCTCCGGCGGGGCGTCCTTGAGCAGGTAGCCCGAGGCGCCCGCCTCCACCGCGGCCAGGATGTCCGCGTCCGTGTCGTACGTGGTCAGGATCAGCACCCGGGGGGGCCGCTCCGAGGCGGTGATCAGGCGGGTGGCCGCCGAACCGTGCATCCCGGAACCGAACTGCAGGTCCATCAGGACCACGTCGACCGGTTCGGAGGCGGCCAGTTCCACCGCCCGCTCCGCGGTGGCCGCCTCGGCGACCACCGCGAAGTCCGGTTCCGTGTCCAGTACCGCGCGCAGCCCGGCCCGAACCACCGGGTGGTCGTCGGCGAGCAGCAGCCGGATCGTCATCAGGGGGCCTCCACGGGCAGCGGCAGGGTGACGGCCACGGCGGTGCCCTGGCCGGGGGCGGACTCGACGGTGAACAGCCCGCCCAGCGTCTGGGCCCGCGAACGCATCGCCGGCAGCCCGAAGCCGCCGCCGTCGCCGGACGGCGCCGACCCGGGGTCGAAGCCGGTCCCGTCGTCCACGATGTCCAGGGTGACCGAGGTGTCCATGAAGGTCAGGGTGATCTCGGCGCGCCCCGCCCGCGCGTGGCGCACCACATTGGCCAGCGCCGACTGCGCGATCCGCAGCAGGGCCACCTCGTACGGGGTGGGCAGCACCCGCGGCGGGCCGCTCAGGCAGAAGCGCACCCGCGGCCCGGGCGCCGCCGCGCACAGCCGCTCCAGGGCGGCGGCGAGCGACCCGTGCTCCAGATCGGGCGGGGTGAGGGCCCGTACGAAACGGCGTGCCTCGGCGAGGTTCTCCTGGGCGGCTTCCCGGGCCCGGCCGATGTGCTCCAACGCGGGAGCCCCGGGCGGCAGCGCCCGCTCGGCCGCCCGCAGCAGGAGCTGGATGGAGGACAGGCCCTGGGCCAGGGTGTCGTGGATCTCCCGGGCCAAGCGCTCGCGCTCCGCCAGGATCCCGGCGCCCCGCTCGGCCGCCGCCAGCTCGGCCCGCGTCGTGATGAGCTCCTCGATCAGCTCGCGCCGCCGCTCGCTCTCCCGGTACAGCGCCTGGTAGCCCAGTACGGTCGCCACCGCCACGGCGCCGCCGAGCAGCGGCCCGAGGAAGGCCCCGGGCGTTACGGCGCTGGTGTGCGCGAGGAAGCCGCCGATGGCCGCGCAGGCCGTCGCGGCGACGGCGGCGACCCCCCAGCGCAGCCGCAGCAGGTGCAGCTCCAGGAAGTACAGCGGGAAGGCGATCCACAGCGCGTCGGGGGAGACCACCAGGAGCGCGGCCCAGGCCGCGCCGAGCCCGGCGAGCCACACCGCCCCGGCGCGCGGCGAGCCGTGCACCGCGGGGGCCAGTACCCCGGCCAGGTACACGGCGGCCAGCAGCGCGCACACGGCGACCACCCACCCGTACCGGGGTGCTGAGTCGGCGACGGCCCGGGCGGCGGCCAGCGCGAGCAGCCCGAACAGCAGCGCGTGCAGGCACAGCCGCAGCATGCGCGAGACGGGCGTCAGCGGACGGGAGGCGGGGCGCGAGCCGGCGGGCGGGGCGGCGGGCGGGGCGGCGCGCGAGTCGGCGGGCGGGGCGAGGGGCGAGTGTGGTGCAACCATGGCCCGACCAGCCTAAGTGCGTCACCACCGCCCCCGGTCAACCGAAAGTTCGATGTCCGCGTGCGCCTTTCGATACCAGGATCGCTACCGTGGCGCGATGCCTCGGGTCCATGCGGACGGCCAGGGTGGGGAACATGTTCGTCGCATGGAGAGATCTACGGTTCGCCAAGGGCCGCTTCGCCCTCATGGGCTCGGTTGTACTGCTGATCACGCTGCTGGTCGGCCTGCTGTCCGGGCTCACCTCCGGCCTGGCCCGGGAGAACATCTCGGCCATCACCGGCCTGCCCGCCACCCACCTCGCCTTCGCCGCGCCCACCGGGGACCAGGAGGTGTCCTTCACCAACTCCCAGGTGTCCGAGAAGGCCTGGCAGTCCTGGCGGCAGGAGCCCGGGGTGCGGTCCGCGGAACCGCTCGGCATCCGTACGACCAACGCCCTCTCGGGGGAGCGCACCGCGGCCGTCTCCGTCTTCGGCGTGGACCCCGCGGGGAAGCTCGGTCCGCGGGGCGCCGGCCTCGCCCCGGGCGCGGTCGTCCTCACCGAGAAGGCCGCCAAGGAGCTCGGCGGCCTCACCGCCGGCGCCAAGCTCAAGACCGGCACGCTCGAACTGACCGTGGCCGCCGTCTCCGGCACCGCCGCCTACAGCCACACCCCGGTCGTCTGGATGGACCTGGGCGACTGGCAGCGCATGGGCAACTCCGCCAACCCCGGTACCTCCGTCGACACCCTCGCCACCGTCGTCGCCGTCTCCGGCAGCGGCATGGACCTCGGCGCCGCGGACGAGGCCGCGGGCACCAAGGCGCAGACGGTGGACGAGGCGCTCGGCGCCATCGGGTCCTACCAGGCGGAGAACGGCTCGCTGCAACTGATGCGGGGCTTCCTCTTCGCCATCTCCGCCCTGGTCATAGGGGCCTTCTTCACGGTGTGGACGATCCAGCGCAGCGGGGACATCGCCGTCCTGAAGGCACTCGGTGCCTCGACCGGCTACCTCCTCAAGGACGCCCTCGGCCAGGCCGTGGTCATGCTGACGATCGGCACCGGTGTCGGTACCGGGCTCGCGGCCGCCGTCGGCGCCCTGATCAGCGGCGGCGACGTGCCCTTCGTCCTCGACGCCGCCACCGTGCTGGTGCCCGCCGCGATCATGATCGCGCTCGGTGCGCTGGGCGCGGCCCTGTCCATCCGGCGCATCACCGCCGTAGACCCGCTGACCGCCCTCGGGAGCGTCCGATGACCCTGCTCGTCCACGACGTCACGCTCACCTACCCGGACGGCGACGGCCGGCTGACCGCGCTCGACTCCGTGTGCCTGGAGGTGCCCGCGGGCACGCTGACGGCGGTGATCGGGCCCTCCGGGTCCGGAAAGTCCAGCCTGTTGGCGGTCGCCTCCACCCTGGTCACCCCGGACGCCGGGCGGGTGGTCGTCGCGGGGCGGGACACCGCGCGGCTCGACGCCGCCGAGAAGTCGGCCCTGCGCCGCGAGAAGATCGGCATCGTCTTCCAGCAGCCGAACCTGCTGGCCTCCCTCACGGCCGCCGAGCAGCTGCAGGTGATGGCGCACCTCTCCGGCCGCCCCGCGGGCGCCCTGCGCCGCCGGGCCCTGGAACTGCTGGACTCGGTGGGTCTGGCCGACAAGGCCGACAGGCGCCCCCACCAGCTCTCCGGCGGGCAGCGCCAGCGCGTCAACATCGCCCGCGCCCTGATGAACGAGCCGGCGGTGCTGCTGGTCGACGAACCCACCAGCGCCCTCGACCACGAGCGGGGCGCGGCGGTGCTCGACCTGCTCGTCAACCTCACCCGGGACCGGTCCACGGCCACGGTCCTGGTCACGCACGACCACGCCCACCTCGACCGCATGGACCGGACGGTGACCATGACGGACGGCCGCCTGACCGAGGCCGTCACGACGGCCTGACGTACGCGGAAGGCCCCGGCACCCCCTGGGGGGGGCACCGGGGCTTTCCGCGTACGTGCGTCGGGGGGCCCTACGCCGGGTTCTGGCTCTGCAGGGCCACCGACAGCTCGGCCGCGATGCCCTGGAGGATCGGCACGATGGAGTCGGTCAGGGCCTCGGTCACCCGGCCCGCCGGGCCCGAGATGGAGATCGCGGCGGCGGTCGGCGAGTTCGGCACCGACACGGCGAGGCAGCGAACCCCTATCTCCTGCTCGTTGTCGTCGACCGCGTAGCCGGCCTTGCGGACCTGTTCCAGGGCCTCCAGGAAGCCCTCGGGCGTGGTGATGGTCTTCTCTGTCGCGGCCGGCATCCCGGTGCGCGCGAGCAGGGCCCGTACCTCCTCCGCGGGGGTGTAGGCGAGCAGGGCCTTGCCCACACCGGTGGAGTGCGGCAGCACGCGGCGGCCGACCTCGGTGAACATGCGCATGGAGTGCTTGGACGGCACCTGGGCGACGTAGACGATCTCGTCCCCGTCGAGCAGGGCCATGTTCGCCGTCTCGCCGGTCTCCTCGACCAGGCGGGCCAGGTAGGGGCGGGCCCAGGTGCCCAGCAGGCGCGACGCGGACTCGCCGAGGCGGATCAGCCGGGGGCCGAGGGCGTAGCGCCGGTTGGGCTGCTGGCGGACGTAGCCGCACGCCACGAGGGTGCGCATCAGCCGGTGGATGGTCGGCAGCGGCAGGCCGCTGGCCGCGGAGAGCTCGCTGAGTCCGACCTCGCCCCCGGCATCGGCCATGCGTTCGAGCAGATCGAAGGCGCGCTCAAGGGACTGGACGCCACCGCTGGCGGCGGTGGGCTTATCGGAAGCGTCGGTGGTGCTGGCGCTGGACGTCGGCACGGGCGCGGTCCTTTCGGTGCTGGCAGGCAAGCAAGCAGCCTACCGGTCGGTCGGCGTCGGCCCTAGAGCCGGGGACCGCCGTCTGGGCCGGTCAGAGGCGGTATGTCCGGCAGCGGACGGCCCCGGGAACTTGGCCGTCCGGCAGTCGGCGGTGGTAGCTACATTCTGTAGAGCGAAATCTTAATTCCATTCTGTGGAAACATCCAATTGCGAGGAAGGTGCGTCGGCGGTCCGTCCGGGCACTCTTGACTGGCCCCGGATCCAGGGGAAGACTCCGTCAACAGAACGTTGAATTTCGCTCTGTGGAAGTAGATGGGGAGGTTCCGGTGTCCGACCTGGCCGTGGAACTGGTACTGCGCTCGACGCGCGTCATCACCCCCGAGGGGACGCGCGCCGCTTCGGTGGCCGTCACCGGCGGGAAGATCGCGGCCGTGCTGCCGTACGAGGCCGAGGTGCCGGCCGGGGCCCGGCTGGAGGACCTCGGGGACGACGTGCTCCTCCCCGGCCTCGTCGACACCCACGTCCACGTGAACGACCCGGGCCGCACCGAGTGGGAAGGCTTCTGGACGGCCACCCGCGCCGCCGCGGCCGGAGGCATCACCACGATCCTCGACATGCCGCTCAACTCCCTGCCGCCGACCACCACGACCGACAACCTGCGCGTCAAGCAGGAGGTCGCCCGCGCCAAGGCGCACGTGGACATCGGTTTCTGGGGCGGCGCCCTGCCGGACAACGTCAAGGACCTGCGCCCGCTGCACGACGCCGGCGTCTTCGGCTTCAAGTGCTTCCTGTCGCCCTCGGGCGTGGAGGAGTTCCCCGAGCTCGACCAGGACCAACTGGCCGCCTCCCTCGCGGAGATCACCGGCTTCGGCGGCCTGATGATCGTGCACGCCGAGGACCCGCACCACCTGGAGTCGGCCCCGCAGAACCCGGGCCCCAAGTACGCGGACTTCCTCGCCTCCCGCCCCAAGGACGCGGAGAACACCGCGATCCAGAACCTGATCGACCAGGCCAGGCGGCTGCACGCCCGCGTGCACGTCCTGCACCTGTCGTCCTGCGACGCGCTGCCCCTGATCGCCGCGGCCAAGGCCGAGGGCGTCAAGATCACCGTCGAGTCCTGCCCGCACTTCCTCACCCTGACCGCCGAGGAAGTCCCGGACGGCGCGACCGAGTTCAAGTGCTGCCCGCCCATCCGCGAGGCCGCCAACCAGGACCTGCTCTGGGACGCCCTCGCCGACGGCACCATCGACTGCATCGTCTCCGACCACTCGCCCTCCACCGCGGACCTGAAGACCGGCGACTTCGCCACCGCCTGGGGCGGCATCTCCTCCCTCCAGCTGGGCCTCCCGGCGATCTGGACCGAGGCGAAGGAGCGCGGACGCTCCCTCGAAGAGGTCGTCCGCTGGATGTCCGCCGCCCCGGCCGCGCTCGCCGGCCTGGCGCAGAAGGGCGCGATCGAGGCCGGCCGCGACGCCGACTTCGCCGTCCTGGCCCCCGAAGAGACCTTCACCGTGGACCCCGCGGAGCTGCACCACCGCAACCAGGTCACGGCGTACGCGGGCAAGACCCTGCACGGCGTCGTGAAGTCCACCTGGCTGCGCGGCACGCAGATCGCCGACCACGGCACCCCGACCGAGCCCACGGGCCGACTTCTCGAAAGGCAGAACTGACAGTGGCGATTGAATCCTTCACCGGCAACGCGAACCCGTACGGGGGCGGCGACCCGTACGCGGACTACCGCACCGCGGACTTCCCGTTCACCCAGTACGCGAACCTCGCCGCCCGCGAGCTGGGCGCCGGTGTCATCGCCGCCAACGACGAGTTCTTCGCCGAGCGCGAGAACCTGCTCATCGCCGAGGCCGCGCACTTCGACCCCGAGCACTTCGGCCACAAGGGCAAGGTCATGGACGGCTGGGAGACCCGCAGACGCCGCGGCACCAGCGCCACGCAGCCCTGGCCGACCCCCGAGGACCACGACTACGCCCTGATCCGGCTCGGCGCCCCCGGGGTCATCCGCGGCATCGTCGTCGACACGGCCCACTTCCGCGGCAACATGCCGCAGGCCGTGTCGGTCCAGGGCGCCTCGGTCGTGGGCTCCCCGACCGCGCAGGAGCTCCTCTCCGACGACGTGAAGTGGACGACCCTCGTCGAGCGCACCCCCGTCGGCGGCCACGCGGCCAACGGCTTCGAGGTCGACGTCGAGCAGCGCTTCACGCACCTGCGCCTGAACCAGCACCCGGACGGCGGCGTCGCCCGCCTGCGCGTCTACGGAGAGGTCCGCCCCGACCCCGAGTGGCTCGCCGCGCTCGGCACCTTCGACGTCGTCGCCCTGGAGAACGGCGGCTCGGTCGAGGACGCGTCCAACCGCTTCTACTCCCCGCCGACCAACACCATCAACCCGGGCCGCTCCCGCAAGATGGACGACGGCTGGGAGACCGCCCGCCGCCGTGACAACGGCAACGACTGGATCCGCTACCAGCTCGTCGCCGAGTCCGAGATCCGCACCGTCGAGATCGACACCGCCTACCTCAAGGGCAACTCGGCAGGCTGGGCCGCGCTGTCCGTCAAGACCGGCGAGGAGGGCGACTGGACGGAGTTCCTGCCGCGCACCCGCCTGCAGCCCGACACCAACCACCGCTTCGTGCTGGACGCCCCGGCGGTCGGCACGCACGTGCGGATCGACATCTTCCCGGACGGCGGCTTCTCCCGCCTGCGGCTGTACGGCTCCCTGACGGAGCAGGGCGCGGCCGCGCTGACGGCCCGCCACCAGGAGCTGGGCGGCTGACGCCACCCCCCTCCGACGAGACCGCGCGGCCGCCCGGGGGCCGACACCCCCGGGCGGCCGGGCGGGCACCGTTGCGGTACTAGGCCGCGTGCCCGCCGTCCACCGCGAACTCCGCGCCCGTGACGTACGCGGCTCCCTCCCCGGCGAGGAACGCCACCACGGCGGCCACCTCCCGAGGCGCGCCGTACCGGCCCAGCGCCGTCAACGCGCGCTGCGGGTCCGCGTACGGCCCGTCGGCGGGGTTCATGTCGGTGTCCACCGGGCCGGGGTGCACGATGTTGGCCGTGATCCCGCGCTCGCCCAGCTCCCGGGCCAGCGCCTTGGTCAGTCCGATCAGTGCCGCCTTGCTCATCGCGTACAGCGTGCCGCCCGGCCCCGGCACCCGCTGGGTCATGCAGCTGCCGATGGTGATGATCCGGCCGCCGCGCCCCATCCGCCCCGCCGCCGCCTGCGCGGTCAGGAACGCGCCCCGTACGTTGACGGCGAGCACCCGGTCCACGTCCGCGAGGCCGAGCCCGTCGAGCGGGCCGAGCACGCCCACCCCGGCGTTGTTGACCAGTACGTCGAGCCGGCCGAGCGTGCGTACGGTCTCCTCCACCGCCGCCACGGCCTGCGCGGCCTCGCCCGCGTCGGCCCGTACGGCCAGCGCGCGCCGCCCGAGGGCCTCGACCTTGCCGACCACCTCGGCCGCGGCCTGCGCGTCGTTCACGTAGGTGATCGCGACGTCGTACCCGTCCCGCGCCAGCCGCAGCGCGCCGGCCGCGCCGATCCCACGGCTGCCGCCGGTCACCAGTGCCACAGATCCGCTCATGGGCTCCTCCTCGGTTGAATGGTTGCGAGTTCAATGAAATGGGAGTCCGGGGGCGGGTGCTGGCAGGAATCGGACGTGGCGTTTTCGCGCGCCGCACCGATGAGTCCGCGGGGGTCCGGGAGTCTGAATCCGTGCAAGGACGACCGAGCAAGGAGCGCGGAGCCATGGGAAAACTGACCCTCACCACCTTCCTGACCCTCGACGGCGTGATGCAGGGCCCCGGCGGGCCCGACGAGGACACCAGCGGCGGGTTCGAGTACGGCGGCTGGGTCGTGCCGTACGTCGACGAAGGCATGATGGAGTTCGTCACCGAGCTCTTCGGCCGGGCCGGGGCGTTCCTGCTCGGCCGCCGGACGTACGAGATCTTCGCGGGCTACTGGCCGAAGATCACCGACCCTGCCGACCCCGTCGCGAGCCGGCTGAACGGGCTGCCCAAGTACGTCGCTTCGGCCACGCTGAAGGAGCCCGAGTGGGCCGGCACCACCGTGCTCGACGGGGAGCAGCTGCAGGGCGAGGTGATGCGCGTCAAGGACGCGCTGGACGGCGAGCTCCAGGTGCACGGGAGCGGCCTGCTCGCGCAGTGGCTGCTGGCGCGGGACCTGGTCGACGAGCTGAACCTGCTGGTGTACCCGGTGTTCCTGGGAACGGGACGCCGGCTGTTCCCCATCGGCGGCCTGCCGACGGCCTGCGACCTGGTCGCCTCCCGCACCACCCCGAGCGGCGTCGCCGTCCACACCTACCGGCCCACCGGCCGTCCCGCCTTCGGCGCCATCGGCTGACCCGGGACGGCCGGCCCCGTGCCCGCCGGGAAATCCCTCGACCGGTGTGATCATGCTCCGGTAGCGTGGCCGCACCCGTGCGAGCCGCCGACGCCTCCACCCGCTTCCCGCCGCTGGAGGACCCCCGGTGACATCGCCCGCCCTCGCAGGCCCGGCCCCCGCGCTCGCCCCCCGCGGGGGCCTGTTCGCCGATCTGCCCGTCCTGGCCGTGGCCGTCGTATGGGGCGGCAGCTACCTCGCGGCCAAGGGCATCACCACCGCCCACACCGTGGTGGCCGTTCTGGTCCTGCGCTTCGCGCTGGTGCTGCCCGTCCTCGTGGTCGCGGGCCGCCGGCGACTGCGCGCGCTCGCCCCCGCCCAGTTGCGCGGCGCGGGCGTGCTGGGGCTCGTACTCGGCGGGATCTTCCTGCTGGAGACCTACGGGGTCGTCCACACCTCGGCCACCAACGCAGGGCTGATCATCAGCCTGACCATGATCTTCACCCCGCTCGCCGAGGCCGCCGTGCGCCGCACCGCCCCCTCGTCCGCCTTCCTCGGCGCGGCCGCGGTCTCCGTCGCCGGAGTCGTGCTGCTCACCCAGGGCGCTGGATTCACCGCCCCCGGCCTCGGTGACCTGCTCATCCTCGGCGCCGCCCTCGCCCGGACCCTGCACGTCCTGCTGATGGCCCGCATCAAGGCCGTCCAGGACGCCGACTCGCTCTCCCTGACCACCGTCCAGCTCGGCGCCGCCGTGCTGGTCTTCGCCGTGCTCGCCACCCTGCCGGGGACGGGCGCCGCGCCGTGGGAGGCGGCCGCGGACTTCGGGGGCGCCGAGTGGGCCGGGCTCGCGTTCCTCTCCGTCTTCTGCACCCTCTTCGCCTTCTTCGTGCAGATGTGGGCCGTTCGCGCCACCTCGCCCTCCCGGGTCAGCCTGCTGCTGGGAACCGAACCCCTGTGGGCGGCCGCCGCGGGCATCGCGATCGGCGGGGAACACCTCGGTCAGGCCGGCCTCGCGGGAGTCGCCCTGGTGCTCGCCGGTACCGCCTGGGGCCGGCGAGCGGCAGGCTGAAGAGCGGCGGGGCCGCGGACTGAACAGATTGTCGAAAACCGCCGTCACCCGGTGATCGACGGCCCTACTGTGGCCCCCATGCCCGCGCACTTACCGGTCGGGGAGCCCCGGATCCCGCAGATCCGGCAACTCCTCCAGGCGCACCCGGCGCCGCTCCCGCCGCGACAGCTCGCACGCCTCCGCGACGCGGAGCGCGGCGAGCGCCTCCCGGCCGTCGCACGGGTTGGGGCCCTCGCCCCGCACCAGCCGGACGAAGGCCGTCAGCTCCGCCTCGTAGGCCGGGCCGAAGCGCTCCAGGAACCCCGTCCACGGCTTGCTCGCCGGAGGCGGGCCGTGGGGTTCGGTCGACGCGATCGGCGTACGGTCGTCCAGCCCGGCCGAGACCTGGTCCCGCTCCCCGGCCAGCTCCATCCGCACGTCGTAGCCGGCGCCGTTGCAGCGCGTCCCCGTCGCGGTGACGAGCGTGCCGTCGTCCAGACAGAGCACGGCCGCGGCGGTGTCGATGTCGCCCGTCTCGCGGAAGCGGACCGGCCCCGCGTCCGACCCGGCCGCGTACACCTCCACCACCTCGTGGCCGGTCACCCAGCGGACCATGTCGAAGTCGTGCACGAGGCAGTCCCGGTACAGCCCGCCGGAGCCCGCCAGGTACTCGGCGCTCGGCGGCGCCGGATCCGCGGTCATCGTCCGTACGGTGTGCAGCCGCCCCAGCGCGCCCGAGCGGACCAGGTCCCGCGCCGTGCGGTAGCCCGCGTCGAAGCGCCGCATGAACCCCATCTGGAGCGCCCCTCCCGTCGCCTCCACCTCGCGCATCACCGACAGGGTGCGGGCCAGGTCCGGGGCCAACGGCTTCTCGCAGAACACCGGCAGCCCGCCGCGTACCGCCCGTACGACCAGATCCGGGTGCCCGTCGGTGGCGCAGGCCACCACCACCGCGTCGACGCCCCAGGTGAAGATCTGCTCGACCGTGGGCGCGGCGGTGGCCCCGAGCCGGTCGGCGAGGCGCGCCGCCCGCGCGGGGTCGGCGTCGGCGAGCAGGAGCGAGCCCGCCTGCGGCTGGCGGGCCAGCGCCGCCGCGTGGAAGGACCCGATCCGGCCCGTCCCGATGAGCCCGATGCGCATGCACTCAACGTGACCCCGTCCGGGGGAGCTGTCAATCTGCCCGGCTCTGTCCCCCGAAGGCCACGATGGTTCGCGGCGGCCCCGATGGCCCTGCATGGTCCACTGTGACGGATACTGGGCGGCTGGAAACGGAATGCACCGATTTTCTCAAGACCGGATTTCTCAAGACCGGCAAGTGTGGCAGGACAAGGGAAGGCGCGGCAGACGTGGCTAGGGTTCGGACAGGGGTACGCGTCGTGGGCGCCGTGCTCGCGGCGGTACTGGGAGCCTCCCTCGTGGGCTGCAGCAGTACGGGCGGCAAGCGCGCCGAGGAGCGGGCGAAGGCGGCCGAGGCGGGCCGTCCGGCGGTCTCCACGCCGCGCTGGACCTTCGCGATGGTCACCCACGCGGGCGACGGCGACACCTTCTGGGACATCGTGCAGAAGGGCGCCAAGGAAGCCGCGGCGAAGGACAACATCAACTTCGTCTACGCCCACGACGACCAGGCGCAGCAGCAGGCGCAGTTCGTACAGAACGCCATCGACCAGAAGGTCGACGGGCTGATCGTCAGCCTCGCCAAGCCCGAGGCCCTCAAGGACGTCCTCGCCAAGGCCGTCAAGGCCGGCATCCCGGTGGTCACGGTCAACTCCGGATCGGCCCAGTCCGCCGAGTACGGGGCCCTGACCCACATCGGCCAGGACGAGGAGGTCGCCGGCGAGGCGGTCGGCGCCGAGCTGACGAAGCGCGGCAGGAAGCGCGCCGTGTGCGTCCTGCACGAGCAGGGCAACGTCGGGCACGAGCAGCGCTGCGCCGGGGCGAAGAAGGCCTTCGGCGGCACCATGGAGAACCTGTACGTCGAGGGCACCAACATGCCCTCCGTCCAGGCCGCCCTCCAGGCCAAGCTCCAGGCCGACCCGTCCATCGACGCGATCCTCACCCTCGGCGCGCCCTTCGCCCCCACCGCCGTCAAGGCGAAGGACGCCGCGGGCAGCAAGGCCGAGGTCGACACCTTCGACCTCAACGCGTCGGTCGCCCGCGACCTGAAGTCCGGCGCCCTCGGCTTCGCCGTCGACCAGCAGCCCTACCTCCAGGGCTACGAGGCGATCGACCTGCTGTGGCTCTACCGGTACAACGCGGACGTGCTCGGCGGCGGCCGCCCGGTGCTCACCGGACCGCAGATCGTCACCGCCGCCGAGTCCGCCAAGCTGGAGGAGTACATCAAGCGGGGCAGCCGATGACCGCCGCCTCCGCCGTCGACGAACGGCTCGCCCCCACCTCGCTGGCGCGCCGCCTGCTGGGCCGCCCCGAGCTGGGCGCGGTCGTCGGGGCGGCCGCCGTCTTCGTCTTCTTCTCCTTCGCCGCCGACAGCTTCCTGCGGGCCTCCAGCCTGAGCACGGTCCTGTACTCGGCCTCCACCATCGGGATCATGGCGGTCCCGGTGGCCCTGCTGATGATCGGCGGCGAGTTCGACCTGTCCGCCGGCGTCATGGTCACCACCTCGGCGCTGTTCAGCTCGATGTTCAGCTACCAGATGACCGCCAACGTCTGGGTCGGCGTCATGGTGTCCCTGCTGGTCACGCTGGCCATCGGCTTCTTCAACGGGTTCATGCTGACCCGCACCAGACTGCCGAGCTTCATCATCACGCTCGGCACCTTCCTGATGCTGACCGGCCTGAACCTCGGCTTCACCAAGCTGATCAGCGGATCGGTGTCCACCAAGACCATCGCCGACATGGAGGGCTTCTCCTCCGCCCGCGCGCTCTTCGCCTCGCAGTGGACCATCGGCTCGGTCACCCTCAAGGTCACCATCCTGTGGTGGCTGGCCCTGGTGGCCGTGGCCACCTGGATCCTGCTGCGCACCCGCGCCGGGAACTGGATCTTCGCGGTCGGCGGCGGGGCGGACGCGGCCCGTGCGACCGGCGTCCCCGTCGTGAAGACCCGTATCGGCCTGTACATGGGCGTCGCCCTGTGCGCCTGGATCTCCGGCCAGCACATCCTCTTCTCGTTCGACGTGGTCCAGTCCGGCGAGGGCGTCGGCAACGAGTTCCTGTACATCATCGCGGCCGTCATCGGCGGCTGCCTGATGACCGGCGGCTACGGCTCGGCGATCGGCTCGGCCGTCGGCGCCTTCATCTTCGGCATGACCAGCAACGGCATCGTGTACGCCCAGTGGAACCCGGACTGGTTCAAGTTCTTCCTCGGCGCGATGCTCCTGCTGGCCACGCTGCTCAACGCATGGGTCCGCAAGCGGGCGGAGGCGAAGTGACACCGAAAGCTGTGACCCCGACAAGCGTGACCGCGCTGGTGAAGCTGACGGACGTCAGCAAGTACTACGGCAACATCCGGGCCCTCCAGGGCGTCTCCCTGGAGGTCTCAGCGGGCGAGATCACCTGCGTCCTGGGTGACAACGGCGCCGGCAAGTCCACCCTCATCAAGATCATCGCGGGGCTGCACCGGCACGACGCCGGCTCCTTCGAGATCGAGGGGGAGGAGACGGTGCTCGCGAACCCGCGCGCCGCCCTCGACCTCGGCATCGCCACCGTCTACCAGGACCTCGCCGTCGTCCCGCTCATGCCCGTCTGGCGGAACTTCTTCCTCGGCTCCGAGCCCACCAAGGGCCGCGGCCCCCTGCGCCGCCTCGACGTGGAGTTCATGCGCGAGACCACCCGCGCCGAGCTCCTGCGCATGGGCATCGACCTGCGCGACGTGGACCAGCCCATCGGCACCCTGTCCGGCGGCGAGCGCCAGTGCGTGGCCATCGCCCGCGCCGTGTACTTCGGCGCGAAGGTCCTCGTCCTGGACGAGCCGACGGCCGCCCTCGGCGTCAAGCAGTCCGGCGTGGTCCTCAAGTACGTCGCCGCCGCCCGCGACGCGGGCCTCGGCGTGGTCCTGATCACGCACAACCCGCACCACGCCCACCTGGTCGGGGACCGCTTCGTCCTCCTCAAGCGCGGCACCATGGCGGGCAGCCACACCCGCGACTCGATCACCCTGGACGAACTCACCCGGCAGATGGCGGGTGGATCCGAGCTCGACGAACTGAGCCACGAACTGGAGCGAGTGGCAGAATCAGGGCCTGAGGCCGTTTCCGGCACCACCGAACCATGAGGGACGACACGACTCGATGAGCACGTACCGGGACTTCACGCTCGCCCACCGGGGGTCGGCGCGAGGCACCGTCCTGCGGACCATCGGAACCCGTGAGCGCCGGTCGCACCTGACCGCCCCGCGCGTCCCGACCGTCGGCATCGACATCGGCGGCACCAAGGTGATGGCGGGCGTCGTCGACGCCGACGGCATCATCCTGGAGAAGATCCGGGCCGAGACCCCGGACAAGTCCAAGAGCCCCAAGGTCGTCGAGGACACCATCGTCGAGCTGGTCCTCGACCTCTCCGACCGGCACGACGTCCACGCGGTGGGCATCGGCGCGGCCGGCTGGGTCGACGCCGACCGCTCCCGCGTCCTGTTCGCCCCGCACCTGGCCTGGCGCGACGAGCCGCTGCGCGACGCCCTCCAGTCCCGGCTCGCGGTCCCCGTCATGGTGGACAACGATGCCAACACCGCGGCCTGGGCCGAATGGCGCTTCGGCGCCGGCCGCGGCGAGGACCACCTCGTCATGATCACGCTCGGCACCGGCATCGGCGGGGCCATCCTCGAAGGCGGCCAGGTCAAGCGCGGCCGCTACGGGGTGGCCGGCGAGTTCGGCCACATGCAGGTCGTCCCCGGCGGCCACCGCTGCCCCTGCGGCAACCGCGGCTGCTGGGAGCAGTACAGCTCCGGCAACGCCCTGGTCCGCGAGGCCCGCGAACTGGCCGCCGCCGATTCCCCGGTGGCGTACAACATCATCGCCAGGGTCGGCGGCAACGTCCAAGAGATCACCGGGCCGCTCATCACCGAGCTGGCCCGCGAGGGCGACGCGATGTGCGTCGAGCTCCTCCAGGACATCGGCCAGTGGCTCGGCGTCGGCATCGCCAACCTCGCCGCCGCCCTCGACCCGTCGTGCTTCGTCATCGGCGGTGGCGTCAGCGCCGCCGACGACCTGCTGATCGGCCCCGCCCGGGACGCCTTCCGGCGCCACCTCACCGGCCGCGGCTACCGCCCCGAGGCGCGCATCGCCAAGGCCCAGCTCGGCCCCGAGGCCGGCATGGTCGGCGCCGCCGACCTCGCCCGGCTCGTCGCCCGCCGCTTCCGCCGCGCCACGCGCCGGCGCGTCGAGCGGTACGAGCGCTACGCGCAACTGGGCCGGCGCGACATCACCCCCGGCACCCCCGAGGACCAGGAACAGCAGTGAACCCGCCCCCGCCCACCCTGCCCCGTCAGGCCTCCGCACCCGACGACGGCGCCCCGACGCCGCCCGCCGAGGACCGCAAGCACGTCGTCCGGCGCCGCTGGGTCACCGCGATCATCATCCTGCTGCTGGTCGGCGTCCCGGCCGGCTACCTGGCCGTCTCCGCGCAGCAGAGCCGCCAGAGCGGCCGCGACAAGGCGGCCAAGGTCGGCGCCGTCAAAGTGCGCACGGCCTGGCCGTCGAAGGTGCAGCGCAGCATCTACGAGGTCCCCGTCCCGCCCCAGGCCTGGCGGGTCGGGTACCTGGAGACCAACAACTGGCACACCAGCCGGCTGTTCGTGCAGTTCGCCGCCACCCCGGCGCAGCTGGACACCTTCCTGGAGGACATCGGCTCCAGCCGGGCCGAGCTGACCCGCGGGGTCTCGATCTCCCCGCACGACGCGGCGGTGGCGGGCTGGAGCTGGAGCCCGAAGAACTCCTGGTACGGGACCACCCTGGACCCGGCGAACCCCCGGCCCACGCGGGACGTCACGGTCGACCTCACGGACCCGGACAACCCCAAGGTCTACGTGGTCTCCACCGCCATTCCGTAAGCCGCGGCCGGTATTGGCCCGCCCCGGCGGGCTCAGTGGCTAGCCTGGGATCATGAAGCTCACGAAGCGGCTGCACTCCTGTGTCCAGCTGGAGAAGGACGGGCGCGTGCTCGTCATCGACCCGGGCGTGTTCAGCGAATCCGACGCGGGTCTCGGGGCGGACGTCCTGCTGGTCACGCACGAGCACCCCGACCACTTCGACGAGGGCCGGCTGCGGGCCGCCCTCGACGCGAACCCGGCCGCCGCGCTGTGGACGCTGCGCAGCGTCGCCGACCGGCTCGCCCCCGCCTATCCGGGCCGGGTGCACACCGTGGGCCACGGCGACGCCTTCACCGCCGGCGGATTCGAGGTGCAGGTGCACGGCGAACTGCACGCGGTGGTCCACCCGGACATCCCGCGGGTCACCAATGTCGGCTACCTGGTGGACGGTTCGCTCTTCCACCCCGGGGACGCACTGACCGTGCCGGCGGCCCCGGTGGACACGCTGATGATCCCGGTGCACGCCCCCTGGAACAAGGTCTCCGAGGTGATCGACTACGTCCGCGAGGTCAAGCCCCGCCGAGCCATCGACATCCACGACGCCTACCTCTCCGACATCGCCCGGCCCATCTACGACGCCTCGCTGGGCGCCCTCTCCGGCGCCGAGCACAGCCGGCTCACCGCCGGGGACGCCACCGACCTGTGACTGTCGGTGCCGGGCGGTAGGTTGGGACGCATGCGTATCGCCACCTTCAACGTCAACTCGATCACCGCCCGGCTGCCGCGCCTGCTGGCCTGGCTGGAGAGCTCCGGCACCGATGTCCTGTGCGTCCAGGAGACCAAGTGCTCCGCGGAGCAGTTCCCGCACGCCGAGCTGCGCGAGCTGGGCTACACGGCGGCCGTCAATGCGACCGGCCGGTGGAACGGCGTGGCCCTGATCTCCCGGGTGGGCCTGGACGACGTGACGCTCGGGCTGCCCGACGGCCCGGACTACGAGGGCGTCCAGGAGCCCCGTGCCCTCTCCGCCACCTGCGGCGGGGTGCGCCTGTGGTCGGTGTACGTGCCCAACGGCCGCGAGGTCGAGCACGACCACTACGGCTACAAGCTGAACTGGTTCCGCTCCCTCGCCGCCGCCGTCGCCGAGGACGCGTCCGGCCCGCGCCCCTTCGCCGTGCTCGGCGACTTCAACGTGGCCCCGACCGACGAGGACGTCTACGACCCGGCGGTCTTCGCGGGCTCCACCCACGTCACCCCGGCCGAGCGGGCCGCCCTGGAGGCGCTGCGGGCCGCCGGGCTGTCCGATGTCGTACCGCGGCCGCTCAAGTACGACCGCCCGTACACGTACTGGGACTACCGCCAGCTCGCCTTCCCGAAGAACCGGGGCATGCGCATCGACCTGGTCTACGGCAACGCGCCGTTCGCCAAGGCGGTCACCGATGCGTACGTCGACCGCGAGGAGCGCAAGGGCAAGGGCGCGTCCGACCACGCACCGGTCGTCGTGGACCTCGACCTCGACCGCGGCTAGTGCCGTCCTGGCGATCACCGGCGGTGCAGGCGCGCCCTGTGGCCAGCGGGGGATCCTGGTGCCAGTCTGGGCGGTATGAACATCCCTTTCCTGGACAACTGGCTGAACCGACACGAAACGGAACGGGGTGCGGGGCTCGCCGCCGCCCTCGCGGTTGATCCCGCGGGCATCAACGAGCTGTTCGCCGAGTGTGAGCTGCTGCGTGACCAGGCGCGACGGGCCGGGCTCGAACTCGACGGGAGCCCGGCCTCGTTGGAGGCGCTCGACCAGCTGATGCCGCGCTGGCGGCGGGACCCCGAGGTGGTGCCGTGGCTCGGCAACGACGCGGGTTTCTACCTCGGGACCGTGATCATCCGGACCATCCCGGGAACCGCCTGGCAGGTGTGGCCCAACGGTCAGCCGATCATCCGACTGGCCTCGGGGCGGGAGCTGAACGTCGTCGAGTCGGGGGTGTCGTGGGCCATGACGGGATCGCCGGAGCTGAGCCAGGCGTACGCAGAGGCCTCGGAGGGCTGATCCGGCCGGTCTCATCACGCCGTGGGCTTTATGTGGCTTTTAGGGCGTGTCGAGGCGAAGTGCCCTTCCTGGCTGGATAGTTTGCGCTGACCTCGACACACCGACAAGTGGGCAGGGCAGCGCATGGCCGTCGATCCGTTGATCGAGCTGCGGGACGTCAACAAGCACTACGGAGAGTTGCACGTCCTCCAAGACATCAACCTCACCGTCGGCCGCGGGGAGGTGGTGGTGGTCATCGGCCCCTCCGGCTCCGGGAAATCGACCCTGTGCCGGGCCATCAACCGGCTGGAGACCATCGAATCGGGCACCATCCTCCTCGACGGACGCCCGCTGCCCGACGAGGGCAAGGAGCTGGCCGAACTGCGCGCCGAGGTCGGGATGGTCTTCCAGTCCTTCAACCTCTTCGCCCACAAGACCGTCCTCGCCAACATCTCCCTGGCGCAGACCAAGGTCAGGAAGCGCAAGAAGGACGAGGCCGACAAGCGTTCCCGCGAGCTCCTGGACCGGGTCGGCCTCGCCAGCCAGGCCGACAAGTACCCCGCCCAGCTCTCCGGCGGTCAGCAGCAGCGCGTCGCCATCGCCCGAGCCCTCGCCATGAGCCCCAAGGCGCTGCTCTTCGACGAGCCCACCTCCGCGCTCGACCCGGAGATGATCAACGAGGTGCTGGAGGTCATGCAGCAGCTCGCCACCGAGGGCATGACCATGGTCGTGGTCACGCACGAGATGGGCTTCGCCCGCTCCGCGGCCAACCGCGTCGTGTTCATGGCCGACGGAAGGATCGTCGAGGACCGCGCCCCGGAGGCCTTCTTCACCGCCCCCGAGAGCGACCGGGCCAAGGACTTCCTCTCCAAGATCCTCAAGCACTGAGGGGGCCGGCCCGATGACCCGCACACGCAGCTCGCTCCTGCCCGCCTGTGTCCTCGTCCTCGCGCTCCTCGGCGCCGTCACCGGCTGCGGCAAGTCCGGCAGCCCACCGGTCAAGGGTCCGCAGCCCGAGGACCTGCCGGCGTACCGGGTCGACGAGGGCTTCCAGCTGCCCCAATCGCGCACCTGGGAGAAGGCCAGGCGCCGCGGCCACCTCGTGGTCGGCGCCAAGGAGGACCAGCCGTACATGGGGGAGAAGGACCCCGCCAGCGGCCGCTACTCCGGCTTCGACATCGAGATCGCCAAGATGCTGTCGGCCTCGCTCGGCTTCGACCCCAAGACGATCGAGTTCAAGACCATCGCCTCCGCCAACCGCGAGACCGCCCTGCAGAACGGCCAGATCGACTTCTACGTCGGCACCTACACGATCAACGCCAACCGCAAGAAGCAGGTCGGCTTCGCCGGCCCCTACTTCATGGCCGGCCAGTCCCTGCTCGTGCGCAAGGGGGAGAAGGACATCAAGGGCCCCGAGGACCTCGCCGGCAAGAAGGTCTGCTCGGCCGCGGGCTCCACCCCCTACCAGCGGCTCCAGAAGGAGTTCCCCCGGGCCGTCCTGGTCGCGTACGACACCTACTCGATCTGCATCGACAACCTGCTGACCTACCAGGTGGACGCCGTCTCCACCGACGACTCCATCCTCCTCGGCTACGCGGCCAAGGTCCCGGAAGAGCTCAAGGTGGTCGGCAAGCCGTTCTCCGAGGAGCCCTACGGCGTCGGCGTCCCGCGCTCCGACAACGCGCTCCGCTTCGCCCTCGACGACGCCCTCGCGCGAAACGAGAAGGACGGCAACTGGAAGAAGGCCTACGAGGCCACGCTCGGCCTGTCCGGCGAGCCGGCCCCGAAACCGCCCGCCATCGACCGCTACCCGGCGGGCTGAGGGGAGAGCGCACCGCCATGGACGTACTCACCGAGAACTTCTCGCTCTACGCAAAGGGCTTCCTCGGCACCGTCGAGCTGACGGTCTACGCCTCGCTCGTCGCCCTGGTCCTGGGCTTCCTGATGGCTTCCTTCCGCGTGGCGCCCGTCGGCTCCTTCCGCGTCTTCGGCACCGTGTGGGTGACCGTGCTCCGCAACACCCCGCTGACCCTGCTCTTCTTCGCGGTGCTGCTGGGCCTGCCGCGCTTCGGGATCGTGCTGCCCTTCCAGCTCTTCGCCGTGCTCGCGCTCGGCTGCTACACCTCCGCCTTCATCTGCGAGGTGCTGCGCTCGGGCATCAACACCGTTCCCAAGGGCCAGGGCGAGGCGGCCCGCAGCCTCGGCATGACCTTCGGGCAGACCCTGGGCACCGTCGTGCTCCCGCAGGCCTTCCGCTCGGTCATCCCGCCGGTCGGCTCCACCCTGATCGCCCTCGCCAAGAACTCGGCGATCGCCGGCGCCTTCAGCGTCACCGAGCTGCTGGGCACGTACAAGCCGCTCAACGAGCTGGGCTACAGCATCGTCTGGACCTTCATCTGGATCGCTGTCGGGTACCTGATCATCACCCTGTCCATCAGCGCGCTCTTCAACGTGCTGGAGAAGCGCTACGGAGTCGCCCGATGACCGCGCACGCGCTCCAAGGGGACATCGAGTCCACCGCCCTCTACGACCTGCCCGGTCCCCGGGCCAGGCGGCGCCACTTCCTGTACGGGATCGCCTCGACCGTGGTGATCCTCGCACTGGTCGGCTGGCTCCTCTACCTGCTCTTCGACACCGACCAGTTCACCGCCGCCAAGTGGGGCCCCTTCGCGTACGAGGGCATCCAGGAGCTGCTGCTGAGGGGCTTGCGGAACACCCTCAAGGCCTTCGCGTACGCCTCGGTGCTCTCGCTCCTGCTCGGCGCGGTGCTCGCCACGGGCCGGCTGTCGATCCACCGGCCGGTGCGCTGGCTGGCGACGCTGTGCGTGGAGTTCTTCCGGGCCATGCCGGTACTGGTGATGATCTTCTTCATCTTCGTCGCGCTGAAGGTGCAGCCGCTGCCCGCGCTGGTGGCCGGCCTGACCCTGTACAACGGCTCGGTGCTGGCGGAGGTCTTCCGTACGGGCATCAACTCGGTCGAGAAGGGCCAGCGCGAAGCCGCGTACGCCCTGGGCATGCGCAAGGCCCAGGTGATGACCTACGTCCTCGCCCCGCAGGGGGTCCGGGCGATGCTGCCCACCATCATCAGCCAGCTGGTGGTGGCGCTGAAGGACACCTCGCTGGGCTTCCTGATCACCTACGAGGAGTTCCTGCACGCGGGCAAGCTGATCGCCTCGAACCTCGACTACGACCTGCCCTTCATCCCCGTCGTCATGATCATCTCTCCCCTCTACATCGGCATGTGCATGCTGCTCTCCTGGTTCGCCACCTGGGTGGCCCGGCGCCAGCGGCGCAACCCCAAGACCGAGGCGGTCGACGTCGCCCCGGCCGAACCCGGCACGGCGCTGCCGGGCACGCTCCTCTAGGCCGTCTCCGGTTCGAAGAGTCACCCGCCCGGCAGCAGTCGTGGATCACTGCTCGCGCAGCGGCACCGAGACGTAGCTGGGATCGGTGCGCGGCGAGGAGAAGGTCAGCTGCGCGCCGGTCGGGTTGTGCTCGATGTAGAGCGGGTCGACGGTGTCGACGACGAGGGCGAGCCGGTGCCCCTCGGGCACGTCGTAGGCGGTGGAGAAGAGCTCCAGGTCCACTCCGAAGGACTGGCCGGGCGCCTTGTCGTGGAAGGTGTACGGGGCGTTCGTGATCAGTTTGCCGATGCCGAGCGGGCCGACGTCGTAGAGGTACGCGACGAAGGTGCCGTCCGACTTGGTGGGCGTGAGCGTGGTGTGCAGCTTCACCGTGCCGCGCACCCGGCGCTCCTCGTCGTAGCGCTGCGACTGCCAGACGGCGGCGAAGGCGCGGGGGAGGAGGGGGATGGAGGCGACCGGGGGCGCCTGGGCGAACTGGTCGAGGACGCTGGACAGGAAGATGATCCCGCCGTCGGCGCCGGAGTCGACATTGGCGAAGAGGTGCTCGCTGTCGGCGAGCGCGAGTCTTTCGGCGCCGCCGGAGCCGACCGCCTTCCAGTCGGCGTAGCCCTCGTACCCGTCGTTGCTGCGGGACTTGATCTGCACCGGGGCCTCGGCGTCCACGCCGTTGCGCTCGCCCTTGAGGTAGCGGTCGAACCAGCGGTGGGCGTTGGTCCAGGTGTCGTTGGGCAGGCCGAGCAGGCCGGTGCCCTCGGCGGTGGCGTGGTCGCCGGGGCGCAGCTCCAGGCGCTTGGGGCCGGTCAGCTCCTCGAAGAACTTCGCGTACTGGTTGGGAGGGAAGATGGTGTCGCCCCATGCGTTGCCGAGCATGATCGCGGCGCCGTTGGCGTTGATCCGGTCCACCTGCCCGGCGGCCGAGCGCTTCTTGCCCCAGTCGATCATCTGCTGTTCCCGGTCCAGCTTCGAGCCGAGGAAGTCGCCGAGGATCTGCTGGAGTTCCGGGCCGGGCCTGCCGGTGAGGAAGCCGGCGGCGCCGAGCATCCCGGCGGCCTGGAGGTGCTGGGTGCGGCCGGAGTAGATGGACTCGATGAGGTCGGCCCAGCCGCTGAGCGCGACCACTGCCTTGATGCGGGCGTCGTGCGCGGAGGCCAGCAGGCTGATCCCGGCGCCGTACGAGACCCCGCCCAGGCCGATGCGGTCCGCGTCGGCGGGGGTGGTGGCGAGGGCCCAGTCGATCACGGCGGAGACGTCGGCGATGTCCTTGGGTCCGGCGGTCTCGATCTCGCCGCCGGAGAGCCAGAACCCGCGGGAGGTGTAACTGACCACGACGTAGCCGGAGTCGGCGAGCTTCTTGGCCTGGACGATGTATTCGATCTGCGGCAAGCCCCAGCTGGTGGGGAGCACGATCAGCGGGTACCTGCGGCCGGGCTCGGCGCCGGCCGGGGTGAAGACGTTGCCCTTGAGGGTGATGCCGCCGGAGCCGGGGATGTCGTGGAAGCGGAGCTCGGCCGGTGTGGTCGCCGCAGCGGTGGTGACTGCCGTGGGCGCCGCCTGGGCCTGGTGGGGGGCCAGGCCCAGGGCGGCTGCCGCGAGCAGGGCTGCCACGGCTGCTGCGGTGGTGGTGCGGACTACCATCAATCGCTCCTCGCGTGGGCCGGGTCGTCAAAGTGACCCGACGGTAACGGGAGGGGGTTACTGGAAGTAACCCATGGGTAAGTTACGCACTGGTAACGATTTGAACGATAGTCAGTCCCGGTCGGGGCCGGTCGGTCCCGGCCGGTCGCGCGGTCAGCCGTTCTGGGCGCCGGAGCCGCCACCGCCGGTCAGCGCGCTCAACTGCTTCCACTCGTCCCAGGACTTGTTCCACTCGCCGTAGCCGTTGCCGATCGGCGCGTTGCCCTTCGAGCCGCTGCCGACCACCTCGAACGGGTCGCCGACCTGTACCTGCGCGTAGAAGTCCGCGGCGTTGGCGTCGCTCATGCCCACGCAGCCGGAACTGCTGTTGGCACGGCCGAAGTTGCCGGTGTTCCACGGCGCGGCGTGCACGTACATGCCCGACCAGGTCAGGCGCATCGAGTAGTCCACCATCTTGTCGTAGGAGTCGCCGAGGCCCACCGTCTGGGAGTCCATCCGGATGGTGCCCTCCTTCGACATCAGCACCATCTTCCCGGACCAGGAGGCCTTCTGGCCGCCCGGTGTACCCGCGGAAATGGGGATCGTCTTGACCACCTGGCCGTCCTCGGTCACCGACATCTTCTTCGAGTCGAGGCTGACCTCCATCCGACGGTCCTTGCCGATCTTGAACTCGGTGTTGTAGTCACGGGCGAACAGCCCGCCGCCCTGGCCCGAGTCCACACCGTTGAGGTTCATGTCGACCTTCACGTCGGTGCCCGGCTTCCAGTACTCCTTCGGCCGCCAGTCCACCCGGTCCTTGCCGGAGTAGTCCTTGAACCAGCCCCAGGAGCCCTCGGTGTTGTTCGAGGTGGTGACCTTCAGCTGCTTCTCGACCTCGGCCTTGTTCTTCACCGGGTTGTCGAAGACGAGCGAGACCGGCATGCCGATGCCCACCGTGCTGCCCTTGGGCAGGTTGATCGAGACCTTGTTCACCTTGTCGGCGGCGCCGGTCTTGAACTGGGCGGCCGCGCTCTGGCTGTCGGTGTTCTGCGCCTCGACCTTGTAATCGGTGCCCGGAGAGGCATTGCGCTGAGAGGTCCAGGTCTTGCCGTCGGAGGATATCTGCCCCGCCAGCTCCCCGCCCTTGGCGTCCGTCACCTTCACCAGCGCCAGCTTGCCGTCGGCGATCGACACCTTCACCGGCTCGCCCGCCTTGACCTGATCACCCGTGAGGTTCACGGATATCGCCATGTCGGACTTCTTCTTCAGCTCCGACTTGGCGTCGCCCGCCGCGGTGCCCGAATCGCCGCCGCCGCAGGCGGTCAGAGCGGCGGCCAGAAGTGCGGTGCCCGCCACCAGGACATGACGGCTCCGACGGCGCGGCAGGGCGGTACGGCGTGTGCGGCTCAACGAAAACCCCTCCAAGTAACGATCGTTCGCACATGTAGATGCGGACGGTACGACTCTAGGTTCCGAAATCCGGGGAAAAGATCGGCCTTTCGGTTGTGACGTGGACCGCAGCGAAACGGTCATCGTCCGGTCACAATCGCCGCGCACACCGGTCATGGACGGCTGTGAGAGTCCTGTGCATCCCCCTGCCGGACGTACAGGAAGGTCGATCAGCGTGTGCGCACTGCTCGTGACCCCCGCCCCCCAGCACCAGGACCAGGAGCTGAAGGTGCGTTCCCTGTCCGTCCCGGAATACCAGGATTTCCTGTCACGGCACGGGCGGGCGAGTTTCCTCCAGTACCCGTCATGGGCCCGCGTAAAGGACCTTTGGCGCTCCGAAAGAGTCGGATGGCACTCCCCGGACGGTGAAATGGCCGGGGGCGCGCTCGTTCTCTACCGCCAATTCCCGGGCACCCGCAAATACTTCGCCTACCTCCCCGA
Source organism: Streptomyces sp. NPDC060031 (assembly GCF_042736805.1). NCBI lineage: Bacteria > Bacillati > Actinomycetota > Actinomycetes > Kitasatosporales > Streptomycetaceae > Streptomyces > Streptomyces sp. NPDC060031. Next base: position 11,782 of record NZ_JBHWVM010000004.1, on the reverse strand, counting down.
AGGGCCCGTGGTCGACTGGGCCGACCCGCACATCGACCAGTGGCTGACCCCGCTCATGCGCCACCTGAAGTCCGCCGGGGCCTTCGCCGTGCGCATCGGCCCCACCCCCGCCTACCGGCGCTGGGACGCGGCCGCCGTCAAGGCCGGCACCGGACCGGGCCGCCAGCTGTCCGACGTACTGGCCACCGAGGTCGACCCCGTGGGCGCCGCCCTCGCCGACCGGCTGCGCACCCGCGGCTGGAAGCGGTGCGGCGGTGAGGACGACGGCGACGCCCAGCCCCGCCACGTCTTCCGCGTACCACTGGCCGGCCGCACCCTCGAGGACCTGTGGTCCGGCCTGAACCAGGAGTGGCGGCGCAATGTGCGCAAGGCCACAAAGGCGGGCGTCGAGACGGTCGTCGCCACCGCCGCCGACCTGCCCGAGTTCTACCGGCTGCTGCGCATCACCGAGGAGCGCGACGGCTTCCGGCTCGGCCGCTCGCTGCTGTACTACCAGAAGCAGTACGAGGCCCTCAACGCCGAGGAGCCCGGCCGGATGCGGCTCTACCTGGGCGTGCACCAGGGCGAGATCCTCGCCGCCCACACCATGATCGTGGCCGGGAGCCGGGTCTGGTACCAGACCGGCGCCTCCGCCGACCACCGCCGCGACGTCCGGCCCAGCAACGCCCTGCAGTGGCGGATGATGTGCGACGCCCACGCACTCGGCGCCGACGAATACGACATGCGCGGGGTACCCTCCACCCTCGACCCCGGCGAACGTTCCTTCGGGCTGCTGCGCTGGAAGCTCGGCACCGGCGGACAGGTCGTCGAAACGCTCGGCGAGTGGGAGACCCCGATGGACGGATACACCAACACGGCGCTCTACAAGGCATTCCAGGCGTACCTGGCCCGCCGGTGACCACGACCGACCCCAGACCGGCCGAGGCAGGTACGCCGGGCCCGCCGGCCGCACAGGGCGCAGCACCAGGCGCAGCACCGAAGAAGACCTCGGTGCTGCGCAGTGGCGCGCTCATGGCGGCCGGCTCGATCGTCTCCCGCGCCACCGGCTTCGTCCGCTCCGCCGTCGTCGTCGCGGCGCTGGGCACCGGACTGCTCGGCGACAGCTACGCCGTCGCCAACACCGTCCCGAACATCCTGTACATGCTGCTCATCGGCGGCGCGCTCAACGCCGTCTTCGTGCCCGAGCTGGTCAAGGCCGCCCGGGAACACAGGGACGGCGGGGCCGCCTACACCGACCGGCTGCTGACCGCCTGCACCGCGGCGCTCGTCGTGCTGACCGCCGTCGCCGTGCTGGCCGCGCCGCTGATCGTCGCCGCGTACACGCCCTACACCGGGACCCAGGCGAGCACGACCGTCGCGCTGGCCCGCTACTGCCTCCCGCAGATCCTCTTCTACGGCCTGTTCACCCTGCTCGGGCAGGTGCTGAACGCCCGCGGCCGGTTCGGCGCGATGATGTGGACCCCGGTCCTCAACAACTTCGTGATCATTGGTGTCTTCGGGCTCTTCCTCTACCTCTCCCACGATGCGGCGGACGGCCTGACGGCCGGCGAGGCCCGCCTCCTCGGCCTCGGCACCACCGCCGGCATCGTCATCCAGGCCCTCGCCCTGATCCCCTCGCTGCGCGCCGCCCGCTTCCGCTGGCGCCCCCGCTTCGACTGGCGCGGCAGCGGCCTCGGCCGCCCGCTGCGCAACGCGGGGTGGCTGGTGATGCTCGTGCTCACCAACCAGTTCGCCTACTGGGTCGTCACCCGGCTCTCCACCGCCACCGGACGGCACGCCGACCTGGCGGGCGTCGCGGGCGGCGCCGGCTACACGGCATACAGCAACGCCTACCAGCTGTGGATCGTCCCGCAGGGCATCATCACCGTCTCCCTGGTCACCGCCCTGATGCCGAGGATGAGCGCGGCCGCCGCGGACGGGGAGCCCGGCGCGCTGCGCAGGGACATCTCGTACGCGCTGCGCTCCAGCGCGGCCCTCGTCGTCCCCGCCGCCGCGCTCTTCGCCGCCCTCGCCCCCTGGGTGATGGGCAGCGTCTTCGAGTACGGGCGCACCGGCGCCGCCGACATCGAGGTCATGGCGGGCATGCTGACCGCCTTCGCGCCCGGCCTGATCGCCTTCTCCGCGCAGTACGTGCTCTCCCGCGGCTTCTACGCGCTGTCCGACACCCGCACCCCCTTCTTCCTGAACCTGGTCATCGCCGGCCTCAACGCCGCGCTCTCGGCCGCCGCGTACGTCCTGCTGCCCCCGCGCTGGGCGGTCACCGGCATGGCCGGGGCGTACTCCGTCGCGCTGTTCGCGGGCGCCGCCGTGACCGCGTACACCCTCGCCCGGCGGCTCGGCCCGCGCCCGGGGACCCGTATCGAACGCCGGGCCACCGCCCTGCGCACCCACGTCCGGCTGCTGATCGCCTGCGTGCCTGCGGCGGCCGTCGGGTACGCTGCGGCGCGCGCCGCCGACGGATGGGGGGACTTCGCCGCCGTCGGGGCGGGAACCATCGTGATCGCCGCCGGCGTCGTCCTTCTCGCCGGGCCGCTGCGCCTGACGGAGATTACCGATCTGCTGGATTCCCTGCGGCGGAAGGCGGGCCGGGGGCCCGCCGAAGACCGGCGTCAAGCGGGAGGAAAGCCATGAAGCACCTTGGGATACTGAGCGGATGCCACGCGTACTGCTGATCGAGGACGACCCTTCCATCCGGGAAGGGGTGGGTCTGGGCCTGCGCCGCCGCGGCCACGAGGTGAGCGCCGCCGAGACCGGCGAGGCGGGACTGGCCCTGATGGGCGCCTTCCACCCCGAGCTGGTCCTGCTCGACCTGATGCTGCCGGGCATGAACGGGGTCCAGGTCTGCCGCCGGATACGCGAGACCAGCCAGGTCCCGATCATCATGCTGACCGCGCGCGGCGACGACTTCGACATAGTCGTCGGCCTGGAGGCCGGCGCCGACGACTACATCGTCAAGCCCGCCCGCACCGAGGTCATCGAGGCCCGGATCAAGGCCGTGCTGCGCCGCCTCACCGACACCTCGGGCAGCCGCCCCGAGGTCGAGTCGCACGGCGAACTCGTCATCGACCGCGCCGGGCTCACCGTCGCCAAGAACGGCGAGCGCATCGCCCTCGCCCCCAGCGAGATCAAGCTCCTGCTGCACCTGTCGGCCTCGCCCGAGCAGGTCTTCTCCCGCCAGCAGCTCCTGGAGTACGTGTGGGAGCACAGTTACCACGCCGACGCCCGGCTCGTGGACGCCTGTGTCCGCCGGCTGCGCCACAAGGTCGAGGACCCCGACGCCGCCCCGCGCTACATCCAGACCGTGCGCGGCTTCGGCTACCGCTTCGGTCCGCTGTAAGGGGCCGGGCGGTGAGACGCATGACACCCCTGGGGCTGCGGACCCGGCTGATCGCGGCCTTCCTGCTGGTCGCCGCGATCAGCGCGGTGACCACGGCCGCCCTCACCTACCAGCAGGCACGCACCGCGATCCTCAAGCAGAGCCAGGACACCGCCGTCAGCACCCTGCGCGACCAGGTCGAACAGCAGGCCATCCACCTGCCCCTGGACCAGCAGGAGCTGAAGCGCATCGTCGTCGACCTCGCCAAGCGCGGCAAACCGCACCCGTGGAACGTCTTCGCCGAGTACGGCACCCTGCGGGTCTCCTCCAACTTCTCCCAGCCCACCTCCACCGTGATCACCGACGACCTCCGCGAGAAGGTGCGCAAGAACCAGCACGGCGCCTTCCAGCGCGTAGAGGACCGCGTCGGCACCCCGTACCTCACCGTCGGCGTCGCGGCCGTCTTCACCCACGCGGGGGTGAGCGAGCCCACCGGGGCCCTCTTCTTCGCCAGCATGCCCCTGATCGAGGAGAACCGGACCGTCCAGGCCATGGTCGACGCCGCCCAACAGGGCGCCGTGCCCGGCCTGGCGATCGCCGTCATCCCGGCCCTGCTGGCCGCGCGCAGCGTGCTGCGCCCGGTACGGGACATGCGCCGGGCCGCCCAGCGGCTGGGCCGCGGCCGCCTCGACACCCGCATCGAGGTCAAGGGCTCCGACGAACTCGCCGGACTCGCCCGCACCTTCAACGAGACGGCCCGCGCCCTCGAACAGTCGGTCAGCGAGCTCCGGGAGGCGGAGGCCCGGGCCCGCCGCTTCGCCTCAGACGTCTCCCACGAACTGCGCACCCCGCTCGCCGGAATGCTCGCCGTCACCGAGGTGCTCGACGAGGACGCCGAGTGCCTCGACCTCGACCCCGACACCGCCAAGGCCCTGCGCCTGATCAGCGCCGAGACGGGCAAGCTCGCCGTACTCGTCGAGGACCTCATGGAGATCTCCCGCTTCGACGCCCGCGCCGCCGAACTGAACCTCGACGAGGTGGACATCGCCGAGGCCGTGGGCAAGACCCTGGAACGCCGGCACTGGGACGACGACCGCGTCGTCACCGACCTGCCGCACGGGGTCCGCGCCCGGCTCGACCCGCGCCGCTTCGACGTGGTCCTCGCCAACCTCGTCGGCAACGCCCTGCGGCACGGCAGCGCCCCGGTGCGGATCACCGTACGGACCGGACCGCACCCGGCCGGCGAGCGGCTGATCGTCGAGGTCGCCGACAGCGGGCCCGGTATCGCCCCCGAGGCGCTGCCGCACATCTTCGACCGCTTCTTCAAGGCCGACGCGGCCCGCACCCGCTCCGCGGGCAGCGGCCTCGGGCTCGCCATCACCCTGGAGAACGTACGCCTGCACGGCGGCACCCTGCGCGCCGCGGGCGGCCCCGCCCAGGGCGCCGCCGGGGGAGCGGTCTTCACCGTCGACATGCCCTTGGAGGCCCGCGCATGACCCGGGCGAAGACGGTGACCACCGCCGCGGCAGCCGCTCTGGCCGGCGTGCTGCTGGCCGGGTGCGGGATCAAGTCCACCGGGGTGATCGACAGCGGCGATGCCGCGCAGGTGCAGGTACCGGGCGCCGCCAGCGGTCCCGTCCTCTACTTCGTCTCCGCGGACGGCGACCGGCTGGTCCCGTACCCGCTACTGGCGGGGGTGGACTCCTCCCAGCTCGTGAAGGCGCTGCTGGTCGGCCCCAGCAGCACGGCACGCGAGTCGGGAATCACCACCGCGCTGCCCTCGCCGGGCGACCTGAACCCGGATGCGCTGGTGATCGAGTACTCGCCGACCGACGGGGTGACGGTCAGGCTGCCCTTCGCCGTGGGCCGCCTGTCCGAGCTGGCCCGCCGCCAAGTGGTGTGCACCCTGGCCTTCGCCATCGTCCCGGGCACCGTCAGCCCCGTCACCGTGACGGGCACCGACACCAGCCTCGGCCCCGCCCAGTGCGACCTCAAGGGCTGAAGGTGCTCTTGCCGCCGGGGCCCGGCACCGTCACGGTGGCCCCATGGACCACGCCGCGGACGTCCCTGACGTCTCCGATGCCCCCGACGTCTTCGACCCCCGGCTCTACGCCGAGGGTGTCCCCCACGCGCGCTACCGTCTGCTGCGCGACACCCGCCCTGTGGCCTGGCAGGCGGAGCCGGAGGTCCTGGGCTGGCCCGCCGGCCCCGGTTTCTGGGCCGTCACCCGCCACGCCGACGTCGTACGGGTCCTGCGCGACCACCAGACGTACTCCTCCTGGCTCGGCGCCACCCAGATCCGCGACCCCGACCCCGCCGACCTGCCGTTCCTGCGGCGCACCATGCTCAACCAGGACCCCGGCGGGGCCGGCGCGGACCACGGGCGGCTGCGCCGGCTCGTCTCCCGCGCCTTCACCCCGGCGCGCGTGGACGCCTTCGCGGGCCGAATCCGCGAGCGGGCCCGTACGCTGCTGCGCGCCGCCCGCGACGGGGCCGGGGACGGGACCTGCGACCTGGTGCGCGCCGTCACCGACGAGTACGCGCTGCTGAACCTCACCGACCTGCTGGGCATCCCGGCCGCCGACCGGGGGCTGCTGCTGGACTGGACCGTGCGGGTCATCGGCTATCAGGACCCCGAGGACGCGCCGGCGCCGCCGGCCGGCCCCGACGGCAAGCCCTTGAACCCGCGTTCACCGGCGCTGCTGGGCGAGATGTTCGGGTACGCCCGGGAGCTGGCCGCGCACAAGCGCGCCCGTCCCGGCGAGGACGTGATGACCGCCCTGGCGCTGGCCCCGCTGGAGCCGGCCGAGCTGGAGATGTTCTTCTTCCTGCTCACCGTCGCCGGCAACGACACCGTACGCAGCGCCGCGCCCGGGGGCCTGCTCGCGCTGGCCCGCGCCCCGGACGCGTACCGTCAGCTCGCCGGCGGCCGGGTCCCGGTGGAGCGGGCCGTGGAGGAACTCCTGCGCGTCCACCCGCCGGTGCTCAGCTTCCGCCGCACGGCTGCCGCCGACACCGAGCTGGCCGGGCAGCGGATCCGGGCCGGGGACAAGGTGGTGGTCTTCCACGCCTCCGCCAACCACGACGAGCGCGTCTTCTCCGACCCCGGACACCTGGACCTGGGCCGCGCGCCCAACCCGCACGTCTCCTTCGGCGACGGCCCGCACGTCTGCCTCGGCGCCCACTTCGCCCGGCTCCAGCTGCGCACCCTCTACGAGGAGTGGCGCACCACCATGCCGGCGCCCGAACTGACGGGGGATCCGCGCCGGTTGGTCTCGAACTTCATCAACGGGATCACGCGTCTGCCGGTACGGGTGTCCGGGCCGCCCGCGTGACGTCCGCGACCAGTTCCGTCACGTCCGGGCCGTAGGCATCGGAGTTGATCACCTTGAGCACGACGCAGAAGGAGTCGTTCGCGTACGTGCGGGCGAGGCGCACGTGATGGCGGGCCAGGTAACGCGCCGCGGCCTGGTTGCTGTTGGCGGTCTGGCCCGACAGCAGGAACACCGGGCGGGTCCGCGGGCCCGCCGTCAGCCGGGCCAGCAGCACGTACTCGACCGTGCCCTTCTGCCAGCGGTACGTCTCCCCGCCGACGTTGATCGACCCGCGGTCCGGGCCGGACTCGGTCGAGAGGTCCACCCGCACCCCCGGGAGCATGGACATCAGGTGCGCCGTCGTACGGGCGTTGGAGACGGGCCCGCCGACGCAGAACTCGGCGCGCTCGCCGAAGCCCTGGCGGGCCGCGTCGTGCGTGACGATCTGTACGTTCGCCCCGCAGTCCTTGATCAGTGAAGATATCTCCAGCAGCGCGAAGGCGTCGTTGCGGTGCAGCGACGAATCGGTTCCGCCCATCTGCCGGTTGACCACGAACAGGCAGTCAGAGCCGTTCGGAAGCCCGAAGAAGGCCTGTTTGCGGCGCAGCGCGCGGCGCCAGAGGTAGGTCCGCGCGAACCACCCGAATCCACCGCTGATGGCCGTCGCCACCACCCCGAGCACGATGTTGCGCACGTCGTCGTCCATGCGGCGGATGGTAGCCGTCGGGCGGCTTTCCTGACGCGGGGGGTGCGGTGAAGTTACGCTGCGCTTCCCAGGCCTGACCGGCCGTCGACTGGAGGAACCGGATGCGTGGTCCCGCCGCACGTCAGTTAGCGCTCGTCGCCCTCGCCGGGGCGCTCGTCTCCACCGGAGCCGCAGCCCCGCCCCCGGCCGCGACCGCCCCGGCCAAGGCGCCGGTCGCCGTCGGCTACGGCGGAGCCGTCGCCAGTGTCGACGCCGACGCCAGCGCGGCCGGCGTCGCCGTCCTGCGCTCGGGCGGCAACGCGGTGGACGCCGCCGTCGCGACGGCCGCCGCGCTCGGGGTCACCGAGCCCTACTCCGCCGGGATCGGCGGAGGCGGCTACTTCGTCTACTACGACGCCAAGTCCCGCCGGGTGCAGACCATCGACGGCCGGGAGACCGCCCCCGCGACGGCCACCGCCACCCTCTTCCAGGAGAACGGCGTCCCCATCCCGTTCGCCGAGGGGCAGACCAGCGGCCGCTCCGTCGGCGTTCCCGGCACCCCGGCCACCTGGCAGAGCGCCCTCGACTCCTGGGGCACCCGCCCGCTGGGCGCGCTCCTCAAGCCCGCCGAGAAACTGGCCCGTGACGGCTTCACCGTCGACACCACCTTCCGGGCCCAGACGCAGCTCAACGAGGACCGGTTCAAGGACTTCCCGGCCACGGCGGAGCTGTTCCTGCCGGGCGGCGCCCTGCCGGTCGTCGGCTCGACCTTCAAGAACCCCGACCTGGCCGCCACTTACGCCGAGCTCGGACGCAAGGGCCCCGCCGCGATCTACCGCGGACCGATCGCCGGTGAGATCGTCGGCGCCGTCCGCAAGCCCCCGGTGAACCCCGCCGCCACCCGCATCGTGCGGCCCGGCGACCTGACCGCCGCGGACCTGCGCGCGTACGAGACCAAGCGGCAGGCACCGACCCGGGTGGGCTACCGGGGCCTGGACGTGTACAGCATGGCGCCGTCCTCCTCGGGGGGCACCACCGTCGGGGAGGCGCTGAACATCCTGGAGCGCACCGACCTCTCGAAGCTGTCCGAGACGCAGTACCTGCACCGCTTCATCGAGGCCTCGCGGATCTCCTTCGCCGACCGCGGACGCTGGGTCGGCGACCCGGCCGCCGAATCCGTCCCGACCCGGGAACTGCTCTCGCAGCGGTACGCCGACACGCGCGGCTGCCTCATCGACCCGGCCCGCGCCCTGACCAGCCCGCTGGCGCCCGGGAACCCGCGCGACCCGGCGCCCTGCGCGAACACGGGGCAGGTGGCCCCGACCACGTACGAAGGGGAGAACACCACGCACCTGACGGTGGCCGACCGCTGGGGCAACGTGGTCTCGTACACCCTGACCATCGAGTCCACCGGCGGCAGCGCGATCACCGTCCCGGGGCGCGGCTTCCTGCTCAACAACGAACTGACCGACTTCTCCTTCGCCCCGGCCGCGCCCGGCGTCCCGGACCCGAACCTGCCCGGCCCCGGCAAGAGGCCGCGCTCGTCCATGTCCCCGACCATCGTGCTGGAGGACGGGCGTCCGGTCCTGGCGGTGGGCTCCCCGGGCGGCGCGACCATCATCACCACCGTGCTCCAGACCCTGCTGGGGCACCTGGACCGGGGCCTGCCGCTGGCCGACGCCATCGCCGCGCCGCGGGCCAGCCAGCGCAACCAGACCACGACGGAGCTGGAGCCGGGCCTGTGGAACAGCCCGCTGCGCACCGAACTGGAGGCCCTGGGCCAGGGCTTCCGCCCGAACCCGGAGATCGGCGCGGCCACCGGCGTGCAACGCCTCCCGGACGGGCGCTGGCTCGCCGCCGCCGAACCCACCCGTCGCGGCGGCGGCTCGGCGATGGTGGTCCACCCCCACGGCAAACCGTGACCGGCCCGCTCTTCAGGGGGCGGTGAGGATGCGCGGGCCCGTGGGGGTGATGGCCACCGTGTGCTCGGCGTGGGCGGCGCGGGTGCCGTCCGTGGTGCGCAGGGTCCAGCCGTCGGCGTCGCAGGTGTAGTCGTCCGTGCCGCCCGCGATCAGCATCGGCTCGATCGCCAGGACCATGCCGGGGCGCAGCTTCATGCCGCGCCCCGGCGGGCCCTCGTTGGGGACGCCCGGGTCCTCGTGCATGGTGCGGCCGACGCCGTGGCCGCCGAAGCCGTCCGGGATGCCGTAGCCGGAGGCGCGGCAGACGCTGCCGATGGCGTGGGCGATGTCGCCGATGCGGTTGCCGGGCACGGCCGCGGCGATACCGGCCGCGAGGGCGGCCTCGGCGGTCTCGATCAGCCGCAGATCGGCCGGGCGGGCCCGGCCGACGGTGAAGCTGACGGCGGCGTCGCCGACCCAGCCCCCGAGCTTCGCCCCGAAGTCGACGCTGACCAGGTCGCCGTCGCGCAGCCGGTAGCCGTCGGGGATGCCGTGCACGATCGCGTCGTTGACCGAGGCGCAGATCACCGCGGGGAAGGGCACCGGCGCGAACCGCGGCCGGTAGCCGAGGAAGGGGGAGGACGCCCCGGCCTCGCGCAGCACCGCGCGGGCCGCCCCGTCCAGTTCCAGCAGGCTGACCCCGACCCGCGCCTGCTCCCGTACGGCGGCCAGCGCGTGGGCGACCACCCGGCCGGCGGCGCGCATCTCGTCGATCGACTGTTCCGTCTTCAGTTCCACCATGCCAATAACTATACCGGTATAACTTTACCGGGATAGTTATTGGGGTCCCGAGGTAGGATGGCGGCATGGTCCGCACCCCCCTGACCCCCCAAGAGCGCGAGCGCGGCGAGCGGCTCGGCGCCCTGCTCCGCGAGGCCCGCGGCGGCCGCAGCATGGTCGAGGTCGCGGCCAGCGCCGGGCTCTCCGCCGAGACCCTGCGCAAGATCGAGACCGGTCGGGCCCCGACCCCGGCCTTCTTCACCGTCGCCGCCCTCGCCGGAGCCCTCGGACTCTCGCTGGACGACGTCATGCGCCGCTGCGCCTTCGTGCCGGCCTGAGGGGCCTGCCGAGGGCCGCCAGGGCGGGCCCAGGCCTGCCGTTCGGGCGGGCCCGCAGGCCGAACGGCCCAATGAGCGGTGGGAGCGGCGGGGCGCGGGGCAAGCGTGAAGGCGTGTCAGACAAGAACGCATCGAAGCGACTCTGTCTCGGGATCCTCGGCGCACTCCTCGCGGGCGGCCTGCTGCTCGCGTCCTGCGCCGCCCCCGAAGGGCGGGCCCGTGCCAAGACCCCGGCCGACGTGGTCTTCCGTCACCCCCGTGAGCGGATGCCCGCGGCGGGCAAGGAGCCGTAGGGCCCGGCCCGCCGAGCGCTCCTGAAGAGCCGGTACGCCTCCCTCGACCACACACCGCGCACCCGCCGACGTGAGGCCACCGCCTAGGCTCGGCGGCATGACGCTTGAGGAGCTCGGCAAGGCGCGGTACGTCAGTCTCACCACCTTCCGCAAGGACGGCACACCGGTGGCCACACCGGTGTGGGCCGCGGCGGAGGGCGGTGAGCTGTACCTGTGGACGCGCAGCGATTCGTGGAAGGTCAAGCGGATCCGCAACAACGGGCGGGTCACCGTCGCCCCCTGCGATGCGCGGGGGCGGCTGGTGGAGGGGGCGCCGGTGGAGGCGGGGGAGGCCCGGCTGCTGGACGAGGCGGGGCTGCGCCGGGTGCGGCGGCTCTTGCTGCGCAAGTACACCTGGCAGTTCTGGTTGGTGGACGTCCCGGCCACGGTGGTCCGGCTGGGGAAGCGACCGCACACCGCGATCGGCGTCGTGCTCGCCGTCAAGCTTTGAGATTCCCGTAGCCCGCCCGTAACACGGATGGGATCGAATGCGGGCATGGAGACGGCGACCTCGCTGGTGATCGGTCAACTCGCTGGCTATATGCAGGGATTGACGCAGAGACTGGATCCCGGGACGGGCTGGTACGGGGAATTCCTGCGCCGGGACCCGGAGGGGATGCGGGCCTGCCTGGACGGGGCCGCGATGCCGCCGTGGGACGTGCTGGAGTCGCTGCTCGGGGATCTGGCGGCCGTGCGGGGCGCGGAGTTCGCGCAGCGGGAGGCGCGGCACGCGGCCCGGCTGCGCGCCGCCGCCGTCGTGGTGTGGGACCGGCTGCCGGGCGGGGTCGAAGAGCTGCGGACCCTGCTCGACGCGGCCGCCGCGCAGCGGGCCGCCTCGGAGACGGCCTTACGCGTCCTGTCGGCGGAGCTCGCGGAGACGGCCGACCCGGAGCAGGCCGACGCGGTGGCCCGGGAGCTGTCCTGGACCCGGGACGACGCCCTGCGCGCGGCCGCCCGCCACCAGGACCTCTCGGCCCGCCTGGCCACGGCCCAGGCGGCGCCCCCCACCGCCGGCCCCCTGCCGGGCGTCCCGCGCCAACGGCCCGGGCGGCCAGGGGCGGCGGCCCCGAGCCCGACGGACCCGGCGGCGGCCCCGGCGGCGGCCCCGAGCCCGAA
>NZ_JBHWVM010000003.1:0-150343 GCF_042736805.1 Streptomyces sp. NPDC060031 | reverse complement strand
GCGGGGATCGCGGTTGCTTGACCGGAGACCACCTCACTATCGATGTCCTGCGGTACCCGGACTCAGACTTCCGCCCGGGCGATCCTGATGGCGCCAAGCTCCTCCGTTCTTCCCTCGGTGATCAACTACTTACCAAGCGGGGGACTTCGTACTGCTGGTACTACCGGCACTGCTCTACTGCGTACTACTGGTGATGCCTACTGCTGTACTGCGAACCGCTTGTACTGCTCGCGGCCTGAACAAGCGCCACGCTTCGGCAGCCAGCCCCGTCGCCCATCGTGCGTCTGCTCTGGCTTAGAACCCCACTGCCGAACCTCCCGATGCGCGCGCCCGCAGCCGACGCCTTCACCGAGGTACCGCTCACTGACTTCACTGCTGGGTACCGCGAACTGCAATTTTCTGGTCCTGCTGCCCGGCAGTTCGTCTCTGCCAGGCCCTTCGATCTCTTCGGGCTACGAGAGAAACCATAGCCACACCACCGCCTGATGTCTACTCCGGCCAACATAGTTTTTCGCGTGTTCGACAGTGAGGTAATCGACCTCGAACAGGGAGGGGGGCATACGCAGGGAACGAGCCGATCACCGGGCACGGGCCCTACTCGGAGCAACTGGTGATCGCCGCCAAGGCCGGGCCGTGGCGCGACCCCTGGGGCGAAACGCACCGGGGCGCTCCCGAGACGCTGCGGGGCCAGGTCGAGGAGAACCTGCGGGGCCGGATCGGCCGCCGGGCACTTCGCGCGCTGGCCGGACTCGCGGCGTACCCACCTCACCGGCACAGCCGACACCAACGCGCAGCTGGCGCAAGGATCGTCATCACCGCGACGAAGGGTGCTACGCACCCTTCCTCCCCGTCCGTCCAATCCCTTGCTCCAACGACGTCGTGCGAGCGTGTGCCGCCAACTGCGGGTTGGCGGCGATGAGCGTTCGCCCGGTCAGCCGCGGTGGAACAGGTCTGCGTCCGCTGACCGGTGCCTGCCTCTTGGCGCAAGCCCCTCTCCGCCGGGAACTTCGCGGCCCTCCTGTAGCCACTGCCGTTCAACGGCTTCGTAGATCGGCGAATTCGAAACCCGCCAGCCGTCTGCCCGCGGATGGGCGAAACCCCTCTGCGCTGGAACGGTTCTCTGGTCCATGACCGGCCCAACGACCCCGTACAGGGCACCGTGGCGAGCCGTGACCCATCCGTCGCCACCCGGCGGCACTTCGTGTCCGGGCGGCGGGTCAGATTCCCCCTGCGCGCCGGCGGGCTGCGGGGCTCAGGATCAGAAGAGGCGCAGGACGCGTGGGGCGTTGGGCAGGTCCTCGGGGACCGTCGCAGTTCCGGTCAGGGGCATCAGGCGACCGTTGGCACAGTCGCCGGGCTGCTGGTGGTCGATCTCCCAGTCCCGGCCAGCCGGGGTGGAGGCTGAGCTGGTGGCGTAGAGAGGTTGCCGGCAGGAGCGGCACCAGTAGAAGCACCGTCCCCTCACGCCGCCTCGCCGTATGGAGTCAGCACGCGGCGAAGAGCCGTCAGCAGGGGCTGGCGAGGGGGGCTGCTGGGGATCGAGAGCCCGGGGGGTCCCGTGAAGCGGAATCTGTTGTTCACGCCAGCTGAAACGATCCAGCACCACCTCGCGTCACCGGCACCGGGTCGGGGAGTTACTCCGGCTCGGCCAGGACCCCAGCCGCAGCCGCAGCCGGATGAGGACACGAGGCAGCCTTCGTCCAACCGGAGCAGCACTGCGTTCGCGGCCCCGAACTCTTGGGCACAACACGGCGGCCAGGTGACGGCTTCGCCTGCGAGCCCTGTTTCGGACGCTGGGGAGACACATCCGACCCGATCGAGTGGCTCCGCAACACCGGCAGGAGAAGGGGAGATCGACCAAAGCGTCCCCCAGTCAAGGTTCACGCTTGAGGCGCGTCAGGTGTCAGGCCCAAGTGCCCCTCCCCGGAAGCCGGGGGCCCGAGGCCGGTGTCGGCGGCCCAGCAGGAGCGGCCCAGCAGGAGCGGCCCAGGCTCGACGGCCAGAGCCATCCAGACTCGGGTCGGCTGAGCAGCGGTACATAGACCGCTCGCGCACTCGAATGTTGATCTGTTCCTGGAACGGACGGCGCGCGAGCCATCTATTTGCTGCTGGGCCGAACGGGTGGACTGGCAGCCGATTCCACGCGCTTGACGATCACCGTGGGTCCCTAATGGATCATGCCATGCCTTCGGCATGGTGATCCTTCTCTAGGGAGTCCTATGTCTGTTCGTCGTTCCGTCATCGCGGCAGCCGCGCCCGCACGGCTGGTGAAGAGGGGGCCCGTGCTCGCCGCTCTGCTGGTTGCCTCGTTGTCGGTCCCCCTCTGCCTGGCGGGGGCGGGCGCAGCGTACGCGGCGCCTGGGCCACCGGTCACCTGCACCCTCAACGGCGTCTCCATCAGTCCGGTCGCGGAGATCACGGGGACTGCTGGAGCGGACAAGCTGGAATGTGCCAGCGGTGTTCCGATCGGGCATCCGATCGACATGCTCGGCGGCGACGACATCATCACCATCCGCGGGGGAACAGCCAGCGGCGTCAGGGGCGGTGACGGCAACGACACGATCACCATCAGCGGGGCGGCGGACGCGGGCGACGGCCTGGTCGGGGCAATCACGGTCGACGGAGGCGCGGGGAACGACAAGCTCACCCTCACCGGCGGCACGGGCGGCACCGGCGGCACGGGTGCCACCGGCACGCACGGAAGCAACACCGACACCGGCATCGGCGCCCGCGGCGCCACCGGCGGCGCGGGCGGGGCGGGCGGTTTCGCGAACCGCACCGGCACGGTGATCGCCGGACCCGGTGTCGACACCATCGACATGATCGGCGGGACCGGCGGCAAGGGCGGAACCGGCGGGAAGGGCGGCGACAGCGTGGAGGACCGGCCGGGCGGACTCGGCGGGAAGGGCGGGGCGGCCGGCGCGGCCGGGATCCCCTACAACGGCGGCGTCTACACCTACGAGGCCGAGGACACCTTCAAGGCCTACTACGGCTGGGGCGGCACAGCCGGGACAGCCGGCGGACGCGGAGCCAACGGCCCCGCCTACACCCCCTGACCCCCACGACAACACCGGCTGCGGGCTCCTGAACCGACCCGGAGCCCGCAGCACACGAACCGAGCACAACACGAGACGGGTCCGGGCCGCCTCCAGCCGCCCGGACCCGCCTCGTTGCGCCTCGTAGCCGTGCCCGTGCCTCCCGGCCCGTACTCGGGCACGGGAGTGACCGCCGTCCGCGGAGCGGAGCAGGTCCCCGTAGTCCTGCCAGGGTGGTCAGGGCCGGAGCCGGTTCTGCTGAGGATCGAAGCAGACCAGCCCCATCGAGGCCGCAAGGGCTGCCGCACAGGCCGATGCTTCCGCGGTCATGTCCCCACGCATCGCGAAGTAGATGAGCGGCCCGCTGCCCTCGTCGATCAGCGGACCGGCCGCCCACGGCGAGGTTTGCTCCACCTCCGTGTCGAGGTGGCGGCTACAACAACTCCAGTGGGTGCAGCCCCGCGTCCCACTCGGCAGCCAGTCCGTCGCGACCTGACGGCCGAGAGGGCCTGATGGAACCGCCGAGCCCGAGGGTGGTGTCGTGACCGTCACCCCATCCGCGGCGGAAGGCCGAGACGGTCCAGGAGCCGTCCTCGTGAGGCACGAGGAAGAACTGGTCACCTTCAACCGCATTTCCCCAGACCAGGGCACCACCAGGGGTCGGGAGCACATCGTGCGGGTCAGTACGTGAACTCTCCAAGACGCCGGCCATTCCGGCAAAGTCCGACCGTTGTTTCGGCGCGCTACCAGGCACGTGATCCATGGCCGCTACGCGACAGCGTCCGCCGCCCCAGCCGCCACGGGCAGATCTCCGCTCATCGGGTCCCGGAGCAGAAACACGTAAAGCGTGCCAAGGCCAGCCCGGACACCAGTGCGGTGACCGCGTCCGGAGCGGCCCGGGCACCGAACACCCGCTGATCTTGAGCTTTTACTCCACAGGGAGCCGTCGCCGGCCCTCCGGGGTGAAGGTGAAGGTCTGGCGGAAGGGCGCCGTTCCGACGGATCTTGCCGTGTGAGGGGTTGTTCGGGCCGAACACCCACGGACGGGATACCGAACTCGTCGACGACGTCCGCCCACACGCGGTCCTCGCCCGCCCACTGGCGGACCGCACCCTGCAGCGCTGCGCATTCGGCAGAGTCCAGCACGCGGTCGGGATTGAGCCAGCCGCGGCGGTGCGTGCGTGCGTGCGTGCACTGCGCGCCATGGCCGACCTTGCTGGACTGTCATGGAGTGACCTTGCTGCCTCGGCCGAGATCCTTGAGGAACTGTCCTTGGCCGTCCAAAAATCCGTCCGCGAAGAGCGAGCGGGGCGAGAAGAGCGCGGTGAGCGTGGTCTTGAGGTCCGACTGCTCGATGGACTGCTTGAGCAATGAATGGGTCGCGTCCGGGTAGCGCTTGGCCGTCATGGCACCGCCTGCGTCCAGCACCTCGCGGTAGACGCGCTCCGTGTCGGCGGTGTCCACGTTGATGTCGTGGCCCGCGAGGGTGAGCAGAACCGGTACGCCGCGCAGGGCGCGGAGGTCTTGCGTGGCGTCCGCGGTGTAGTTCTTGGAGATGAAGCGCCAGCGATCGGCGGTCATGCCCTCCGCGTCGCCGCCCATGGCCTTGACGTACTCCTCGAAGGTCGCGTGGCCTTCCAGCAGCCGTCGGGTCGTGTCGCTCTTGGCGATCGCTGCGTTGGTGCGGGCTGGCGATGCGCCGTCGGCGCGCAGCTCGGCGAGAAGGTTGTAGCGGCCCTGCTGGAGCCAGTTGATCGCAGGCGAGACGGCGATGACGAAGCTCACGGGCGTCTTGGCGGCGACCTTCGGCAGGACCCAGCCCGCCTGGCTGGCGCCCCAGAGTCCGATCCGGTCGCCGTCGATGTCGGGGCGGGCGCGCGCCCAGGCGATGGCGGCGGCTGCCTCGTCGGCCCGGTCGTCCATGGACTGGCCGAGCCAGTCGCCTGGTGCGCCCGCGACGCCGGGCTTGTCCCAGGAGAGGGAGGCGTACCCGGCCTTGGCGTTCGCTTCCCACAGGGGCTTGTAGCCGTCGTCATGGGTGGCGTCGACGGGGCCGTCACCGTGGATGTACACGACCAGGCCGTGGTGCTTGCGGCCGTCCTTGGGTGTGGCCAGTACTCCGTTGAGGGTGTGGCCACCGTGACGGATCGATACTCGCTGCTCGTCCATGTCGTAGGAGTTCTGCCACAGCACCACACCGCCGAGACCCGCGGCTACGACCAGGACTGTGACGAATGACCAAACGGCTGTGCGAAGTCCGCGACGCCATTTGGGTTGGATCTTTGGGCCCATGGATCTGACCGCCTCGGTTCGGATGTCGGTTCGGGTGTCGGTTTGGATGTGCGCATGATCAAACCTATCATTGCACGCACGGTCGTCATGAAAATGATAGTTTCGAGTGGGGCTTGCAGCGAGAAGGAGGAAAACGGGATGGGACTGGACGCGACGGACACCGGTACGGGGCGGGTGACAGTACGGCTGGGCGTTCCGGCCGGCGCCGAGCGGCGGGCGGCCGAGCTGTACTGGGACGCTTTCGGCCGAAAACTCGGCCCCGCGCTGAACCCGCCGGACAAGGCGGTGCCCTTCATCGCCGCCCACCTGAACGCCGATCGCGCGGTGTGCGCGCTCCTCGACGGGCAGCTTGTCGGCCTCGCCGGTTACCAGCTCGGCGGTCGTGCCCTCACGGGGGGATCGGCCTCCGCCGTGCTGCGCGTGTACGGGCACCTGCGAGGACTGCACAGGCTCCTGCTCCTCGCCCTGTTCGAACGCCACCCGACCCCCGGACAGCTCGTCATGGACGGCATCGCCGTGGACCCGGCCATACGCGGCCGCGGCGTCGGGAGCCTGCTCATCGAGGAAGTGGCCGCCGTCGCGGCGGAGCAGCACTGCCGGGAGATCAGACTGGATGTGATCGACACCAATCCGCGGGCCCGAGCCCTGTACGAGCGGCGCGGTTTCACGGCTGTGCACACCCAGCGCACGCCCTACCTGCGCGGACTGCTGGGGTTCGGAGCGGTGACCACCATGTGCCGCGCCGTCGCGACGAGAGGGACGAGAGGGGCGAGAGAACTGTGAGCGCCGAAACGGACCACGTCGAGGTCCCCACCCGCATGCTCGTCCACGCGCTGATCCGCGAGGACGGCACCGTCAGCGCGGAGGAGCTGTACACCGTCGCCAACACCCTGGGCATGAGCGACCAGCAGGTGCGGTTGTGCGTCAAACGCCTCGTGGCCGAGGGCCGGTTCACGCACGAGGGCCGTGGCCGCAAGGCGGAGCTGCACGCCACCGCAGACACCACGCGCGCCCTGGCCCCCAACGCGGACTTCCTCCGGCACGCCTTCCAGCAAGACGCCGGGCTAGCGCCCTGGGACGGTGTCTGGCACCTGGCCGCCTTCGCAGTGCCCGAATCGGCGCGCACGGCCCGGGACGCCCTGCGTGAGACGCTCGTCCACCTCGGAGGCGCCCCGCTCCAGGGCGGACTGTACGTCTGCGCCAACGCCTGGGAACCGTACGTCGAAGAAGCGGCCCACCGCCTCGGCGCCCATGGCGCGCTTACCCTCCTCACCACGACAGACCTGCGCAAGGGCGACACCCAAGAGCCTGCCGAACTCGCCCGCCGCCTGTGGTTCCTGCCGGAGATCGCCGATCGCTACCACCGCCTCAGCCGTATCGCCTGGCCCCGCCTCGCCCGGCTCACCGACCCTGCCGGACTCCCCCCGTCCGCACTCCTCACCATCGCGGTCGAGCTGGCCGCCGAACTCACCCGCGCCATGGAGCCCGACCCGCTCTTGCCCCCGCAGCTCCTGCCCCAGCCCTGGCCCGGCACCCAGGCTCGGGAAGTCATCGCCCAGTGCTGGGCGGCTCTGCACGAACGAGAAGGCGGCGAAGCCCGCCCAGCCCTCTTCCGCCTCTACGCCGACATCACCCGAGAGGCGGCAGACCGGGCCGCGCGCTGAAGGCGGGACACGCCTTTCACCGGCCTTGCTGCGGCGCCGTAGCAGGTTCGCGGTACCGCCGAAGGAGACGATGCCACCGCCGTTGTTCGTGGAGATGTTGAAGCTGATGGTGCTGTTGCGGGCGGTGAGCGTGCCACTGTTGGCGATGGCCCCGCCAGCACCAGACGTGGGGCGTCAAACGGCGCCGCAGGGGCATCGGCCACCTCTGGGCGGCACTGCGGTCACAGCGTTAACTAGAGGTCGATCGAGCGGTACTCGTCCAGCACGGCGAAGCCGGTGCTGTCGTACAGGCTCATCGCGACCTCGTTGCCCCCGAAGACGTTGAACATCATCGCCTCGTCGCCGCCCTGCCGGGCGGCCCACTCGCCGACAGCCATCGCGGCCCGGCCGTAGCCCTTGCCGCGATGCTCCTCGTACACCTCCAGCGAGAAGCCGAAGGTCACGCCCGGCAGGAAGCCGTGGTTCACCCAGCCCGTGCCGACCACCTGGCCGTCGGCCTCCATCGCGTAGAAGGCGTGCCCCGGGGTCAGGTAGCCCTGCGGGAGATGGCGGGCGAAGTCCTCGTCGGACTTCGCCTTGGCCTGCTCCGGGGTCAGAGCTCCGGCCCGGACGATGTCCGCGATGTACGCGGCCTCCTCACCGGCATACCAGCCCGGGTACTCCTCCCCGGTCAGCCGGCGAACCGTCAGACCCGGCGGCAGCTCGGGCCGCTCGGCCGCGGCACGCATTCTGTTCTGCCCCCGTACGGGGTAGTCGGCGAACGCTCCCGCCCCGCCGGTGAGCCGGACTCCCACCTGCTGCGCACCGTGCTCGGCGCACCACCGCTCGGCCCATTCGCGCCCTCGCGGCACCGTCAGGTCGTGGATCCGGCCCACGGTCGCACCGTTGTCCTGCGTCACCCCGACCGCGATCCACCCGGTGCCGTCCGTGGCCACCGTCCAGCCGTCGATACCCTCCACCGCCCGTTCGAGCAGGGCCCGGGCCAGCGGCTCCGAGCACCCCGCAGCCCGGTACCCGGCCAGCACGCGCTCCTCGAACCCGCCCCGCCACTCACCCTGGTCGGTCACGATCTCCATCTCGTTCATCCCCCCACCCTAGGCAGGGGCACCGACAACCCGACGGTGGAGGCGTCCGCGCGCGCCCCGCAGACCAGAACCGCAGGTCAAGCGACTCCCCAGCCGTGCAAGTGTGCAAGGCGGTGGCGCCGAGGGTGAACGACGCAAGGAACTCACCAGGGACCCGATCAGCTCAACATGAGCGAGCGGCGACCCGCCCCCCGTGCCAGGCTCGTCGAGGATCACCCCCACACATCGAGGAGACACCTTCATGGGCATCAAGGACGAGATGCAGGACAAGGCCAAGAAGGCCAAGGACAAGCTGCAGGGCAAGCAGGACGAAGCCTCCCAGCGTGGCCGGACCGAGCAGGACCGCCTCCGCGAGCGCGCCAACGAGACCCGCCAGAGCGGCCAGCGCTCGTTCGATGACGTCCAGGACAACACGGACGACCGCCGCTAGCCCCGCAGCAGGCAGGGCCCGCACTCCCACCAGGGGGCGCGGGCCCTTCCCGTGCCGCAGGTTCGGGCTCGCCGGACATGCGCGCCGCCCGCTGCGGTGGACCAGGATGGTGTCCATGTCCGACCGGTTCACCACCCGCGTCCTCGACGTCTCCACCGGCCACACCGAGACCGTCACCGACCTGACCCGTCCGTGCGAGCAGTTCCTGTCCGAGGTGGCGGCCGGCCGCGACGGCCTGCTCAACCTCTTCGTCCCCCACGCCACCGCCGGCATCGCCGTGATCGAGACGGGCGCGGGCAGCGACCACGACCTCCTGGCCGCCCTGCACACCCTGCTGCCCGCCGACGACCGCTGGGAGCACCGCCACGGATCGCCCGGCCACGGTCGCGACCACGTCCTGCCCGCCTTCGTCCCCCCACACGCCACCCTGCCCGTCCTCGATGGCCACCTTCGGCTCGGCACCTGGCAGTCCGTCTGCCTGATCGACACCAACAAGGACAACCCCGAACGGCAGGTTCGTCTGTCGTTCCTCGGTTAGCCCGATGCCACCCGGCCGGCCCAACGCCCGTGTGGCCGCGCCGCTTCCTCAGTCTCCGTACCGCTTGCCCCAGGGCACCACGGTGACCGTCCGCCCGTGCCGGCCCACTGCGAAGAGGTGGGCGTCAGCTCCGGTGCGCGCGTGCGCCGTACGCACGCCCTGGGCGCTCGCGCCGTCCTCGGCGCCGACGCGGCCGTAGTCACGCCGTTCGGCCTTGACGTCAGGGTCCTGCTGCTGGACACGCTCGGCGCATCCCTTCACCGCCGACTCGAACAGCGCGGTGAGCGACCGAGCATCGAGGAAGGCGGGCCCGTCCGCGGCGACGGCCGCCGGCGCCGCCGGCGATGCGATCGCTGCGGCTGCGGCTGCGGCTGCGGCTGCGAGACAGGTGAGGGCGAAGAGACGACGGCCGTGCCGGCGGACCCACTGATCACGGCCGAGCGCGCCTGAGCGGGCCGTGGCGGGTTACACGGCGTCAATGAGACTTGAACACGGCGCCGCCGTGAGACCCGGCCGACTCCCCGTGCTGTTGTGGCTGCCCGTGCAAGCGGCCCTGATGGTGGGCGTGGGACTGCTGGTCACCGGGCCGCTCGCAGACCAGTGGCCGCTGGCGGCGGAAGACGGCGTCAACCGCGCCTTGGCCGCGCACCGCGGCGGCCCCGTCACCCCGTTGTCGGAGTGGCTGTCCCTGCTGGCCGGCACCCAGAGCATCGTCGCGCTCACCGTCCTGGCCGTCGCCACGCTGCTGGCGTTCTCGCGGGGGCGGCTGCTGCGGGAGGCGGTGTTCCTGGCCGCGGCCGTGGCCGCGCAGTCGGCGGTCTTCCTCCTGGTCACCGTCCTCGTGGAGCGGCCGCGTCCGGACGTGCCCCACCTGGACGCCGCCCCGCCCACCTCCAGTTTCCCCTCCGGGCACGTCGGGGCCTCCGTGGCCCTGTTCGGGGGCCTGGCCATCCTCGTGGCGCTCCTCCTGCGCGACGCCCGGCGGTGGGTGCGGTACGCCGTGATCGCCGCCCTGCTGCTGATCCCGGCGGCCGTGGCGTTCTCCCGGGTGTACCGGGGCATGCACCACCCCTCCGATGTGGTGGGCGGCCTGCTCAACGGGGCCTGCACCCTGCTCGTCGTGGCGCACGCGTTGCTGCTGTCGGCGCGGCCCCGGCCGGTGGCGCGGTCCGCCTCCGATGCGGGCCCGGCGGACCGGCTCCCGTCCGCCCGCGCCACCCGCGCCACCCGGGACGACGACGGCGGAGCCCGGCGGGCCGTGGTGGTACGTCACCCGCACGGCTGCGGCGAGGAGATGGCCGAGCGGGTGCGAGGCATCCTGCGCCGCCACGGCTACGCCGACCAGGCGTGGACGGCGACGTCCGCCGAGCACGCCGCCGGCGGCCTCGCCGACCGGATCGCCGAGGCGGACACCGCTCTGGTGGTGGTCTGCGGCGGGGACGGCACCGTACGCGCCTGCGCCGACGTGCTGGCCGGTACGGAAATTCCGCTCGCGGTCGTCCCCTGCGGCACCGGCAACCTGCTCGCGCGCAACCTGCGGCTGCCCTCCGATCCGGCCACGGCGCTGGAGGCGGCCCTGTCCGGAGAGACGGCGCGGATCGACGTGGGGCGGGTACGGGGCGACGGGCTGGAGCCCGCCCGGTTCACCGTCATGGCGGGAGGCGGTTTCGACGCCGCGATGGTCGGGGACGCGTCGGAGCGGGTCAAGGAGCGCCTCGGCTGGGCCGCGTACGTCCTCTCCGCCGTCCGCCACCTGGGGGACCCGCGGATGCGGCTGTCGATCCGGCTGGACGGGGGCCCCGTACGGGAACGCCGCGCCCGCATGGTCGTCATCGGCAACGTCGGCACCCTGCAGGGCGGCCTGCCGCTGCTGCCCGACGCCCGGCCCGACAGCGGGCGGCTGGAGGTGGTGCTGCTGGACCCGCGCGGCGCCCGGGGCTGGCTCGCGGCGGCGGGGCACCTCGGGGCGCGCATGCTGCCCGGGCGGGCGGTGCCCAGCCCCGGCGGCGCGTACGGCAAGGTGGCCGGCGGCGCGTTGGAGTACTTCAGCGCCGTGCGCGTCGACATCCACTTCGCCAGGCCCCAGCCGCGCGAGCTCGACGGTGACGTCATCGGCGCCGGTACCCGGCTGAGCGCCGAGGTGGAGCCGGGCGCGCTGCGGATCCTACTGCCGCCGCGCGCGCCGGCCAACGAGGCGGCCGTCGGCACGGCTACGGACACGGACATGGCAACGGACACGGCGCCCGCCGACCGGGCCGCGTTCACCATCGGCGGCTGAGCCGCGCCCGAACACACGACGCACAGGGGGTGAAGAGCAATGGGAACCGCGACGCGGGTACCGCAACGCGCCGACGTGGCGGCGGTGGAAGCCGAGCTGGAGGTGGAGGGCGAGGAGCTGTCCGCCGAGGAGGCCTTGGCCGCGCTGAGGCGCTACGGGGGCTGGAGTCTCGTACGGGACTCCTTCATCCGGTTCCGGTACGCCGACGGCTTCAGCCATTCCAGGGCGCTGGCCCTGCAGACGGTCCTGTCGATCGTTCCGCTGGCCATCGCCGTCATCGGTCTGTCCAGCGCGCTGCACACCGAGGACATCGGGCGCGTCGCGGAACTGACGATCCGGCGGCTGGCGAGGGGCCCGAGCCAGGACGTGGTGGACGACGCGCTCTCGCAGAGCCGCCACCACTCCGGGGACGGCAGCCAGGTCGCCCTCTGGCTCGGGCTGCTGTTCTCCCTGGTGAACGTGACCACCGCCCTGTGCCAGGTGGAGCGGGGCGCGAACCGCATCTACGGAACGGAACGCGACCGGCCGTTCCTGTACAAGTACACCCGGGGGCTGGTCATGTCCGTGCTGGCCGGTCTGCCCCTGGGGCTCAGCTTCGCGGTCACCGTCCTCGGCGCCGAGCTGAGCCGCGCCGTGGCGGAGGTCTACCACCTCGGCCCGGGGACCATCCGCGCGTGGGACCTGCTGCGCTGGCCCGTGGGGGTGCTGCTGGCCATCCTGGCCACCAG
The DNA here is from genome assembly GCF_042736805.1 of Streptomyces sp. NPDC060031. Lineage (NCBI taxonomy): Bacteria > Bacillati > Actinomycetota > Actinomycetes > Kitasatosporales > Streptomycetaceae > Streptomyces > Streptomyces sp. NPDC060031. The sequence goes on along the minus strand of NZ_JBHWVM010000003.1, from coordinate 138,293 downwards.
CGCCATCTTCCGCCTCTCCCCCCGCCGCACCCAGCCCGGCTACACGTGGCTGGCCTTCGGCGCCACGGTGTACCTGGTGCTGTGGCTGGCGGCGACATGGGGGCTGAGCCTCTACGTCGGCGCCAGCGGCTCCTTCGCCACCGTGTACGGGCCCCTCAGCGCGTTCGTGTCGCTGCTGCTGTGGTCCTACCTGACCTCGATGGCCCTCTTCCTCGGACTGGCCTTCGCCGCCCAACTGGAGGCCGTACGGGCCGGGGTGACCGAACCGGTCACGGAGGACCCCGGCGTCTGACGCGCGGCGCGCCCGGACGGGCGCGCCGCGGCAACTCCCCGAAAGGAAGCACCACGGCCATGGCACGAACCCCCACCCGCCCGCGGCGCTCCGCCGCCCGGCTGCTCTCCGCGCGCTCCGGGCCCGACGCGCGGTTCGGCGTACGGCTCCTGACGACGGTGGCCGCCACCGCCCTGGTGTCGGTACCCTTCGCGCTCGCCCTGGTGCTGGTCGAGTCTCAATGGGCGCCGCTGCACCGGCTGGACCGGGGCACGGCCGAGCGGCTGCACGCGGCCGCGCTGGAGCATCCCGCGTGGGTGCGGGTGCTCGACTTCCTGAGCCACGTCGTGTGGGGACCCCTGACCATGCGTCTGCTGGTGGCGGCGCTGGTGGTGTGGCTGCTGGTGCGCGGGGCGGTACGGCTGGCACTGTGGGCGGCCGTCACGGCCACGGCCGGCGGCCTGCTCGGCCTGCTGGTGAAGAACGCGGTCGAACGGGCCCGGCCCCATCTGCCGCAGCCCGTCGCGCAGGCGCCCGGGTTCTCGTTCCCCTCCGGGCACGCCATGACGGCCACCACGTCCTGCGCCGTGCTGCTGCTGGCGCTGCTGCCGCTGGTTCCCCGGGCCTGTCGTCCACTGGCGTGGGGACTCGCGGCGGTCTCGGTGGTGGGCGTGGGCTACACCCGGGTGGCGCTCGGCGTGCACTGGGTGAGCGATGTGGTGGGGGGCTGGCTGCTCGGTCTGGCCGTGGTCACGGCGACGACCCTGGCCTTCGAAGCCTGGCGGGCGGACGTCGGGCGGACCCGCACCACGCCCGCGCAGGGTCTGGAGCCGGAGATCCTGGCCGATCACCCCGAGCCGCCGGCGGGTGTTCCGGAGCGGCCTTGAACACGTGGTGGGGCGGGTCGTGCTCGAAGCCCTCCTTGGCCTTGCGGGTGAGCGAGCGAGGGCGTGACCGCAGCGCAGAAGGCGTCGACGTAGTGGGCGACCAGGGGGTTGCGGTCCGAGCGGCGCCAGGCCAGTACGAGCTCGACCGGCGGAAGGTCACTGACGGGGACGTACGTGATGCCCTCGACCGGAGTGCCGCGCACCACCTGTTCGGGGACCAGCGCCACGGCCTTGCGCCACAGCACGGCGTGCAAGCACTCGTCCACCGAGCGCACCACCGGCCCGTCGGGCGATGTGCCGGGCTGCCAGTACGCACGGAACAGCGGGTCGGTGTCGTCCGCGAGACGGATGGAGAGCTGGTCCTGCAGACGTGCGCGGGAGAGGACGGAGGCGCCGGCCAGGGGGCTGGAGTCCGGCACGGCGGCGTAGCACCGTTCCTGTCGGACGGTCCGTGTGGACAGGCCGGTCCGGGTGAAGGGGGTGAAGGTGATCGCCGCGTCCACGTTCCCTGCGTTCAGACCGAGGGTCGGATCGCGCAGATCGCCTTGGACCAGAGTGACCTCCACGCCTTCGTGCTGCTGCGTGAAGGTGTGCGCCATGGAGGCCGACAGCGCCGCTTCGCCGGGGCCCAGGACGCCGACGCGCAGGACCCGCTGACCCGCTGCTCGCCGTACCAGGTCGCGGGCCCGCTCGGCGCCCTCCAGCAGCCGGCGCGCCTCTGCCAGCAGCACCTCGCCCGGCGGGGTCAGCGTCATGCCGCGCGGCGTACGGACGAACAGCACGCAGCCCAGGTCCGCTTCCAGCTCGCGGATGCGCTGGCTGAGGGGCGGCTGGGACATGAGCAGCCGACGGGCCGCCCGGCCCACGTTGCCCTCCTCCGCGACCGCGACGAAGTACTGAAGCCTGCGCATGTCCACGCGCAGACGATATCGAATGCGTTGGTACGGCGACCAAGACGGTCTTGGACCCGGTCGCGGACAAGCTGCTTGGATCGATTCATGACCTACCAACACCCCTCTGACCTGCAACGCGTTCCCGCTGTCCGGGAGTTGGCGAAGACGGAGGCGCACGCCTATCTGAACTTCCACGCAGCCGTCTTCCGCGACGGCGGAGCTGTGCCGCTCAAGTACCGCGAGCTGGTTGCCCTGGCGGTTGCCACGGCGACCCGATGCGCCTACTGCATCGACACCCACACCCGTGGCGCCTCCGAGGCCGGCGCGACCCGCCACGAGATGGCTGAAGTCGCTTTTGTCGCAGCCGCGGTCAGCGCCGGAGGCGCCATGGCGCACTCGCTGCTGGCGCACCGGCTGCACGAGGAGAACCAGGGTGCCGCGAGGCCCGGTGAGGAGGCCCGGGGTGCCACCCGCGGTGGAGCCGGGGCCAGACCCGGTGCCGGCTCCACCGGCGGGCGGGGCGGCATCGAAACGTGAGCAGTGGTCGTCGGAGGCGGCGCCCGCCGCGCGCGACGCCACGTCACGTCACGTCACGGCGCGCCGCGCCGCGCCGCGCCGCGCCGCGCCGCACATGATCGAACCGGATGACTGCGTGCTCCGCCTGCGCAGCCGGCGCGGCCGACTAGAGGTAGCGGCGGATGGGCTGCACCGCGGCTTCGCGCGCACGTTGCACGAGCGAGCGGCGCCTCCAGCGGCCCAGGCGGATCAGCTCGCTGGCCTTGAGGTCATCGTCGTAATGCGCGTCGAGGGTCGCCGTGAATCCGGCGTCCATGACGGCGAGCATGACCTCTTCGTCGTGATCGAGGGAGCGCCGGTTGAAGTTCGTCGAACCGATCAGGGAGACGACCCCGTCCATGGTCATGATCTTCGCGTGCATCATGGTCGGCTGGTACTGGTGGATGCGCACGCCGCAGTCGGTGAGTGCCTCGTAGTGGTGCTGACCGGCCAGCTGGCACACCCGCTTGTCCGTGTACGGGCCCGGCAGCAGGATGTCGACCTCGACGCCCCGACGGGCGGTGGCGCAGAGCAGGTCGATGAAGTACGTGTCGGGGGCGAAGTAGGCAGTCGCCAGGCGCACCCGCTCCTCGGCCGATTCCAGGATGACGCGTACCAGCGTCTGCATGTCCTGCCAGCCGAAACTCGCGGAACCGCGCACCACCTGCACGATGGCGTCTCCGCTCGGCTCGTGGCTGACGAAGCGGTCGCGGTCGTCGAACAGCTCCTGGTGGCATTCCGCCCAGTTCTGGGCGAACGCCGCGGCGATGCCGTCGACTGCCGGACCCCGGACTTCGACGTGTGTGTCCCGCCATTCGCCGGGGTTGCGTGCGTCGCCGCACCATTCCTCGGCGATGCCGACGCCGCCCGTGAAAGCGGTCTGCTCGTCCACGACGAGGACCTTGCGGTGGCAGCGGTGGTTCTGCTTGAGCGGCGAAAGGTAGAGCGGCTTGCGGAACCAGGCGACCTCGACCCCGGCGGCGCTCATGCTGTCGAGCAGGCCCTGCTCGATGAGGCGGCTGCCGAAGCCGTCCAGCAGCAGCCTCACCCGCACGCCCGCGCGCGCCCGGTCGCAGAGGGCTTCGGCGAACCGTGTCGCGATGTCGCCCCGCCAGTAGACGAAGGTCATCATGTCGACGGTGTGGCGTGCGGAGGCGATGCCGTCCAGCATCGCGGCGAAGATCTCGTCACCGTTGCGCAGCGGCCGCAGGGCGTTGCCCTCGGTCGCGGCGATGCCGATGAGCCGTTCCAGGCGTCGGCGTATGCGGCGGATCCGTTCGTCGGCTGTGCGGCTGCCGGCGGCCACCGCCACGTCCGGCGCGCCGCTGAGCAGCTGCTCTCTGTTGGTCATTCCGGTGCTCCTCGATCATGCCCTGATGGCGGCTCAGGCGGTGGGCGTCCGCTCTGCGGGGTCCCGGTCGGGTCCGGATGCGGGTCCGAATGCGGGTCCGGGTGCGGGTGCGGTCGCCTGCCAGGGTGGTGGCGCGGTCTGGTCGGTCCAGGCTGCCAGGGCCTCGCCGTCGATGCAGACGATGCCGCAGGCGGCAGCGTACTCGGCGGCTGGTGCGGTGAAGGAGCTCGTGGTGACGACGACTGCCACGTCGGCCTCGTGGACGGCGAAACAGGTCCCACCGAAGCGCTGCAGGTCCTGCGAGCCGACGCGGTTGCCGTCGGCGTAGTGCTTGCACTGGAGGACGAGGCGCAGTCCGTCCGCGGTCGTCGCGACGACATCGGCGCCCAGGTCTCCGGCGCCGCCGACCACTTCCACGGGCGTGCAGCCGTCCCGGGCACACAGGGCGGCGACCGTGTGCTCGAATCCATCGGCGTCGACCGCGGCGTGGTCCAGGGCCTCCCCCGCGACGTCGGGCACCTGCGGCGCCGGTTCCGCGTACGCATCCGGCGCACTCGGCCGGCGTACCCGGGGCGGGCGGCGCACGGGTGACACGCTCCACTTAGCCACTGCTACCCCGACCGTGATGAGCACCGCCGTGGCGATCGGCACCACGGATCCACCGGCACCGCCCCCCTCAGCCACCCCGACGGCCTTCAGGAAGGCGGCCAGGCCGCCGACGCAGATCCCCACGAGCCCGACCGCGAGCACCACGTCACGCCCGGCCGGTGCGGAGCCGGGCCGCGCCGGGCTCCTGTCCTCCCCCGGTGACGTCATGGCGGAGCCTCCCTCTCTCGTTCACGTGCGTTCCCATGCGCTTTCCCGTGCCCGCTCACGTGCACCGCGGTCCCGAACCCATGAGGGGTTCGGGACCGCGGTGGATACCGGTCGTGCGGGTCGTGCGGGTCGTGCAGGTCAGCGCTTGAAGATGTCCTTCATCTTCTCCTTGGCCTGCCGGGCATCGCCCTTCGCCTTTTCGGCGCGGCCTTCGGCCGTCAGCCGTTCATTGCCGACCGCACGGCCGGCCGTCTCCTTGAGCTTGCCCTTGGCCTGCTCGGACTTGGCCTGGTTCTTCTCGTTACCCGACACAGCTGACCACTCCCTGAGGTGGGAAACTCGTACGACTCCTCGTATGGCCAGGACCCCGGACCTCAAACGGATGCCTTCTTTTTCCGTCAAGGGGCGCCTCGGACGGTGCGACGCTCCGCCGCGACCGGCCGGCAAACCCCTGAGACACGGGTACCGGGGCCCTCGCCGGCCCCGTCGGCGGACGGCGGCACGAGCGGTCTGGCACACAGGGGCGGCGTCGTTGTCAGTGGTGTCGTGCAGGATCGGCGCGTCAGTTCTTTTAGGGGATGGGGAAGCGCATGCCGATCACAAACCAGCAGGTAGCAGGGCACGTGTTTCTGCGGCAGATGTACGAGGACCCGTACTTCCCCGATCACGTCGTCGATCAGGGCAGGGCGATCCTGCTGCGGCTGTGCGAGCGGATTGAGGCCAGGCAGCCGTCGGATCTGGAGGCCCTGTATGCGCTCACCCAGGCCGCGACGGAGGAGTTCAATCTTCTGGAGGCGGAGTTCGAGGCAGCCGGGAGTGGGATCGAGACGGTTGCGCGTGAGTGGATCGCCGAGGGCTTCTGGTTCGTCGCGTCGGCATACGGGTTCCCGGACGCGGATGTAGAGGAGCTGATCGCCAGCCGCGACTGGTGAACGACGACGGGAAGGCCATCTGCCGGTCAGAGCCATTCGCCGAGTTTGTGGCGGTTGCGGACCCGGTCCGTAGGGACAGGGATCGTGGCCTCGATCCCGCGGCGGCGTGGATAGCCACGGTTCTCGCGGGAGTCGTACGCTCTATCGGGCCCGCACCCGGTCCGGGCGCTTGCGCGATCGCCCCAGGCCGAGCCGGGGTACCGGGATTGCCTCCGGCGGTCAGGCGCTTGGCATCGGCCTGAGCTTGGAGCTGGGTGATGAAGGGCGAGCGCCTCATCCACGTTGTGTTCAGCGATCCCCCGCATCATCGCGCGGTGGGGGAAGTCGCCGTCGAGGAGGCGTAGGGGGTCGGCCACCAGTGAGAGGCGCATCGCGAGCATGAGCGCCACATCCGCCGGGTAGCGGCGGCGGCCGTTCAGCCAGGAGCACTCCCGGAACCCGGACCCCGAGGCGGTCCCGCCTCCGCTGAGCGGCTGGAAAGGGGGACCGGCCCGGTTGCAGGAGCGAACGGGTGGGTCGCGCCGATGCCTTCCGCAGCTGGCCAGAAGCTCTCGGCCTCGGCCCAGCTGTGGACGATCACGCTTGCCGCACGCGGCCCGTCCACGTGAACCCGGTAGACCCCCTTTTCTTGCCCCCGCCTCGCAACCGGTCCATTCCGACAACACGGACCCCCACCCCCAGTGCCTCACGCACGATCCCCGACCAAGCTTCAGCTTCCATGAACCGGCGCATCCACCGGCTTTATCCCCAGCTCAGGGCGTCATCGGGCCGCGGTGGCGCATGGCCGCCCGCTCGGCGGGGGCGGGGGCAGCGCCTTCATGCCTTCAATCCCGAACGGCCTGCTCGTCGTCAGGACGGCGCCAACGCCGGCCTCCGTCGTGTACGCCGCCTCCCCCGCCCTGGACTTGGTCGGGCCTCGATCTCGTCGAGGTGGCTCGTCCCGGTCTTCCTGCGGCCCCACGATCACCGGTTCGCACGCGCCCCCAACCGCAACACGGAAGACCAGGCGCGCAAGGCGCTCGTCTGTGTGCCTCAGGTCAGGCTCCACGACCACGTGCCGTCGGCGGTGGCGAGGCAGGCGAGGACCGCGAAGTCGGCCGCGCCCAGGGCGATGCCGAGGCAGGCCCGGCCGGCCCTGGACGTGTGCCGCCACAAGGCGAGGGAGCCGAGGACGACGGCGGTCGGGCCGAGTATCAGGTTCATGACGAGGAGCCCGACCAGGCCCAGGACGAAGGCGGTGACGGCCATCGCGTCGGCGTCACGGGTACGCGTACGGGAACGGGAACGGGAACGGGTCTCCACGGAGGTGGTCCGCGTGTTCATCGCAGACCTCCCCCGTGATGGCCGTGATGGCCTCGGCGCCCGCCCTGACGGCCCGACAGGCGCTCACGCGCGGCGAAGAGGGCGAGCCAGACGGCGATCGCGAGGCCGGCGACCACGCTCACCGGCACCGGTACGTGTGCCACAGTGCCGAGGACGACGCCCAGGAGGAGCAGCGCGGCAACGAGGAAGAGCATGAGAGTTCCTCCTACTTATAGGTAACAGTTGTTCACTGACTACCCGGTCTAGCACGGCTCATGCTGGCGGTCGGCAACTGTGACGCGGTTGACTGCCCGGCATGAGTCCGAACACCGGTGTCCGCGAAGCCCAGCGCCGTCGCACGCGACGAGCCCTCCTCGACGCGGCCTTGTCGCAGCTGGAGGAGCGGAGCCTCGGCAGCCTCGGGCTCAGGGAGGTCGCCAGGGCCGCGGGGGTCACCCCCAGCGCCTTCTACCGGCACTTCGGCGGCATGGACGAGCTGGGGACCGCCCTCGTCCATGAGGCCCTGGCCAGCCTGCACGAGACAGTGCGGAACACCCTCGCCGCCACCGGTGATGCCGACCGGCGCGGCGACGCCGCGGTGCAGCTCGTCGTCGAGCTGGTCCGCAGCCGTCCGGCGCACGTGCGCTTTCTCGTCCGTGAGCGGCACGGCGGAGTCACGGCGGTGCGCGAGTCGATCGCCGGGCAACTCGACGCGTTCGCCGACGAGATCGGCGCCGCACTCGCGGCCGATCCGCTCAGCGCCGGCTGGGGCGCCGACGACCGGACGATGCTGTCCCGGCTCCTGGTGGACCACATGTTCATGACGGCCTCGGCGTGCCTCGCCGCCTCGCTGCGCGGGGAGGACTGGTCGGCCGTCACCGCCACCGCCCGCAGCCAGCTCCGTCTGATCCACCTCGGACGCGTGCACTGGCAGGCGTGACCCGGGCGGAACCCGCCGTTACGCGGCCGCCCTGGGGCCTGGGGCCCGTCCCGGGTCTGCGCCCTTCACTCGCCGCGGCTCAACACGCAGAACTTGACAGGGAATCGGGAGCGGTACGGCACCGCGGGTACGCCCCCGTACGACTTGTAGTACCGGCGCGTGCCGGTCCAGGAGCCGGCAGCGTATGTCGGCCGCTCCCGGGCCGCCACGTCGGCGACCAAGTCCCGGACAGCTGGGCGCCGTACGTCCTCCTGGGTTGCGCGGGTATCCGCGACCCGCGGACCCGCGCGGTCAGATGTACATGTTCTTCTCGTCGTACGAGGGCCCGTAGTAGCGCTCCAGCTGCTCCAGGGACTCGTGCGTGCGCTCCAGGCTCTTTGAGATCCTCGCCCTGGAGGGGGCGGCGTCGGGGTTCCAGGTCGCCGGCTTCCACAGGGCGGAGCGTACGAAGGCCCGGGAGCAGTGGAAGTAGACCTGTTCGATCTCCACGAGGAGGGCGAGCGTGGGGCGGTGGCCCTTTACGGTCAGGTCGTCGAAGAAGGGCGCCTCGCGGAGCAGCCGGGCCCGGCCGTTGACGCGGAGGGAGTCGCCTCGGCCCGGGATCAGGAAGAGCAGACCGACGTGGGGGTTGGTGAGGACGTTGTGGTAGCTGTCCGCACGGCGGTTGCCGGGGCGGTCCGGGATCACGAGGGTGGTGTCGTCGAGGACCTTGGCGAAACCGGCCGGGTCGCCCTTGGGCGAGACGTCGCAGGTGCCGTCGGCGGCGGAGGTGGAGATCAGGCAGAGCGGGGACCGCGCGAGCCACTGCTTGTGGTGGTCGTGGAGGGTCCGACGTTCCTTGTTGAGGGCCACGGGGGTTGGTTCGCCGAGCACCTCGCGCAGCTCCGCCCCGGTGGTGATCTCCTCGAACGCCTCTGTGTTCACTGCCCGCCCCCGTCTGCTCGTGCGCGGCCGGACCGCCGCCCCGCCGCGACTATGCCACGGCCCTCCGCGCGGCGTCCTCGAGGGAGCCGCCGGTACTTGGGGAAAGGGTTCACGCTGTCTCTATCTGCACCGCGAGCCGGTGTCAGTGGTCAGGGCCCGGTCGCGGACCCGGTATCGGGGTGCAAGCGGAAGACTCGGTCCAGGCCGACGACGCGCAGGAGGCGCAGGGTGTTGGCCGGGACGGCAGCGAGTGCGATGTCTGCCTGGGCGGCGTGGGCGTGGTTGCGGGCGGCGATCAGGGCGCTGATGCCGCTGGAGTCACAGAATTCCATCCGGGCGAGGTCCAGGACGAGGAGCCGGCCCGGTTCGAGGGTGAGCGTGGCGAGGAGGTCACGCAGTTCGGGGGCGGTGGTGTAGTCGAGTTCGCCGATGATCTGCACGACGGGACCGGCCGGGGAGTCCCGGGTGGTGATCTTCAGCGGTGTCATCGCGGGTTCTTCATCGTGGGGACGCCGAGGGCGAGGAGGGCGGTGTCGTCATCGAGGCCGTCACCGAAGTCGTCCAGCAGACCGGCCAGTGCCTCGATGACCGCGTCCGGGGACTTGCCGGCGTGGTCGGCGGCGAAGGCGCGCAGAGCCTCCTCCCCGTACAGAGCGGTACGCCCTTCGCCGGTGCGGGCTTCGGTGAGGCCGTCGGTGTAGAGCAGGAGGGTGTCACCGGGGGCGAGAGTGGTGGTGGCGGTGGTGAAGGGCGCGTCCGGCAGGATGCCCACGAGGAGGCCGCCGGGGGTGGGCAGGAAATCTGCTGTGCCGTCGGCACGAAGGACCAGGGCCGGCGGGTGTCCGCCCGAGCCAAGGCTGACGGTGACCTGCCCGGTGGCGGGGTCGGGTTCGACCGTGCCGCAGATGGCGGTGCAGTAGCGGGGGTCGCCGCCGGTGTAGCGCTCGTGGAGCACCTGGTTGAGGGTCGAGAGGGCGGAGACGGGGTCGGGGTCGTGCAGGGCTGCGGCGCGCAGGGTGTAGCGGGTCAGCGAGGTCACCGCTGCGGCCTGGGGGCCCTTGCCGCACACGTCGCCGAGGAAGAAGGCGAAGCGTGTGCCGTCGACGGGGAAGACGTCGTAGAAGTCGCCGCCGAGCCGGTCGGGAGAGGCGGTGCGGTAGTGGGCGGCCGCCTCCACTCCGGGTATCGACGGCAGGGTGTCGGGCAGCAGCGACTGCTGGAGCACCGCGAGGGCGTCCTGCAGCCGGGCACGGTCGCTCTCGGCCTGCCGGCGTGCTTCCTCGGCGGCTTTGCGGGCCCGCAGGAGTTCCTCTTCGTAGGCGCGGCGGTCGCGCGCGTCGAAGACCGTGGTGCGGATCAGCAGGGGCTCGCCCGTGCTGCCCTGCTTGACAACGGCGGAGACCAGCACCGGTAGCCGGGCGGAGTCGGCCTGCTTGATCTCCAGAGCGACGCCGCCGATCTCGCCCCGCATGCGCAGCAGCGGCGCGAAGTGGGTCTCGTGGTAGAGCTTGCCGCCCACGGTCAGCAGGTCGGTGAACCGCATCCGGCCCACCACCGCTTCCCGCTGGAGGCCGAGCCAACCCAGCAGCGTGGTGTTGATCTTCGCAATGGTGCCGTCCATCAGCGTGGACAGGTACCCGCACGGCGCGCTCTCATAGAGCTCCTCGGCGCTGTCCTCCAGCAGCGCCGCGAACGCCGCCTTCGAGGCTTCCTCGTTGCCGGCGCCGTGGGGGTCGGGCAGCTGCCCGGTACGGCACATCACCGCAGGCCTGCCAGAAAGCTGGTGATCGCTTCATTCGTGGATTCGGGTGCGGAAAGGTGCGGGCAGTGCCCGGTCGCATCGAGGGTGATCAGCGTCGAGCCCTCGATCGCCTGGTGGACGAAGGCGCCGACCTCGCGGGGGGCGATGGCGTCCTGGGTGCATTCCAGCACCAGAGTGGGCACGCTCACGCGCTTCAGGTCGTCTCTCGAATCGGACAGGAACGTGGTCCGGGCGAAGACGCGCGCCATGGCCGGGTCGGTGGCGCAGAAGCTGTTCGTCAGCTCCTCACCGAGCTCGGGCCGGTCCGCGTTCGCCATGATCACCGGTGCCATGGCCGCCGACCAGCCCAGGTAGTTCGATTCCAGCGAATCGAGCAGCTCGTCGATGTCCTGCGCGCTGAATCCGCCCCGATAGCCTTCGTCATCGATGTACCGGGGTGAGGGCGCGACCATCACCAGTGCACCGATGCGCTCCGGAGCCATGCCGGCAGCCAGCACTCCGATCATCGCGGAGACGGAGTGCCCCACGAAGACCGCGTCGCGCAGGTCGAGGGCATCACAGATTTCCATCACATCTCGGACATAACCGTCCAGAGAGGCATATCGGTCTTCCGAGAACGCGGACAGATCTGAGCGGCCCGAGCCCACGTAGTCGAACAGCACCACCCGGTAGTCCTCGACCAGTGCAGGCACCGTAAGACGCCACATGTTCTGATCACAGCCGAACCCGTGCGCGAGCACCACCGTCGGGCCCTGCGGATTGCCAGTGACCGTGATGTTGTTCCTACGCTCGATATCCATACCCAGCAGTCTCTCAAGCCCGGCTCACCGCTCTCACCATCCCCTGAATCACCGCGTACCCCGCCCCACCGCTTTCACGCCCGCAACGACCACCGACTGCCGCTGTGATCACGAAGCGCAGGAACGAACGAGGGCCAGGTTCCCGGACGCCCCCGCCGGCTCACTCGGGGGATGGTTCGGGGGCATACGGCGAGGCGAGGCCATCCGCAGGGCCCTGCCCGGTGCGGTGCAGGCCAGCGACCGCTGGCACACGAGGTGTCGTCGGCCGGTTTGATCCGGGCGAGCGCTCCGGAACGGGTGGCGGCTCGGGAAGCCCTGACGGCGCGGGGGTGGGGGCGGTGCTGCGCGGTGGCTCCGAGGACGCACAGGACGCTGACCAGCAGCGCCCAGGCGCCGAACTCCTGCATCGACACCGGCTGCCAGCCGCCGAGCTGGTACGGGTACCGCCAGGCACCACGACCAGCAGGGCAGCGAGGGGCCGGCGCAGGTCGGGCAGCCAGTGGTGACTGATGAAATTCACGTACAGTGCGCCTCCCCCCACCGCGGTGGGGGCCGGTCGATATCCGCTGAGGTCCAGCCTGAGCAGTCGCCACACGGCGCAGATCCCCTCATCGCGCCGAGGGGGAGGAGGGCTCCGCTACGGCTGACGCCACCTACTCCGTACCGTAGGCAGCCCACCGCCCAAGGGTGAACCCGTCACCCTCTTGCCGGACTTCCACGGCGCCCGCCCCGCCGAAGTGTGCGGGGACGACCAGCTCCCGTTCGGTGGCGGCTCGTTCGAGGATCCGACGGCGGCTGGCCACTGCTTGTTCCGCATCCAGGCAGAAGCAGCTGTTGCAGGCGGGTGTGAGGATCTGGACCGGGCTGTGCAGGAGATCGCCGACGAAGACCGCCCGGTCGCCCCCGGACGTGAGCCGCAGTACGGACGAGCCCGGCGTGTGGCCGGGCGCGGACTCCAGAGTGAGGTGCTCGTCGATGCGGTGGGCTCCGTCCCACAGGACAGCCTGCCCGGCCCGGTGGACGGGCGCGATACTGTCCTCGTAGATCAGCCGGTCGTCCTCCCGGAGGCCGTTCCCGTACGCGTTGTCCGGGCCGAAGTGGAAGTCGTCCGCGGCCGGGATGAGGTACTGGGCGTTGGGGAAGGTCGGCTCCCACCCTCCGTCCACACCAACGGTGTTCCAACCGACGTGATCACCGTGGACATGGGTGTTGACCACGACGTCGACGTCCTGCGGCCGGACGCCGACCTGCGCGAGCCCACCCAGGAAATCGCCCTGCCAGTGGTGGAATTGCGGCGAGCCGGGCCGCTCGCGCCCGTTGCCGACGCCCGTGTCGACCAGGACGGTCCGTCCACCACTGCGCAACACCCAGGTCTGCAGCGCCACCACCGCCCTGTCGGTGTCCGACTCCCAGTGATCAGGCGCCAGCCAGTCCTCGTTGCCTTTCCACACCTCGGCTCCGGACTCCGGAACCAGGCCGCGTGCGGGTGTGAACGCCCCTTGCCACTCGACGACTCGGATGACCTCGACATCGCCGAGCACGATGCTCTGCTTGCTCTCGCTCTTCATGCCCTCGACTCTAGGAGGAGCGAATGAGCTGCTCAATGCCTGTTGAGCTCATTCCGATACGCAGCCGTCTCACCGCTGACGCTACGAATATCCTGGCCCGATGGACGTGGTGAGTGACGCAGTGTCGGCGATACGCATCGGGCGCCCTTCCTCGAACCGGGTTCGGGTGGGCGGGAACTGGTGCACGCGGCTCACCCCGTACGACGGCGCGGGCTTCCACGTGGTGCTGGAGGGCAGCTGCTGGCTGCTGCCCGACGGTGGCTCTCCGGTCTCGCTCGGTGCGGGCGACGTGGTGCTGCTGCCGCACGGCACCGGGCACGTGATCGCCAACGCCCCGGCCGACGCGGCCACCGTGAGCCAGGCGGTGCCGTTCGAGCAGTGGCTCGCCGGGAACGGGCCGCACCGGCCGCGAGCCGCCGCCCGCGACGTGGAGATGCTGTGCGGCAAGTACCGGCTCGACCGCAGTCGCATACACCCGCTCATGGCGGAACTGCCGAAGGTCGTCCACCTGCCGAACCGAGTGGGCGCCCATGTCGAACTGCGCGCCGCCGTCGACCTGCTGGGCCACGAGCTGGGCACACAAAGGCCCGGCGCCTGCATCGCGGTGCCCAGCCTGCTGGACCTCCTCCTCGTGTACATGATCCGGTCCTGGGCAGCCCAAGGGAGCGGCACCTGGCCGACCGTACTGGGCGACCCGGTGACGGCCGCCGCCCTACGGGCGCTGCACTCGGACCTGGCCGCCCCGTGGACCAACGAGCGTCTGGCCGCCGAGGCAGGCGTGTCCCGCGCCACGCTGGCCCGCCGCTTCACCACCCTGGTCGGCCGTCCACCGATGGCGTACCTCACCTGGTGGCGCCTGACCTTCGCCGCCACCCTGCTCCGTGACACCCCGTACCCACTGGCCACCATCGCTCGCCGCGTCGGCTACAGCACCCCCTACGCCCTCTCACACGCCTTCAGCCGGGAATTCGGTACTACGCCGGGTCAGTACCGGGCCTCGACAGCGGAGCGATCGACCTCCGTGTGAGAGTCGTTGATGAACCGTCCCCTTCGTGCTCGCTCAAATCCTCTTCCGACTACGCCGGCGTCAAGGCGGCCGCGCTCGAAGTCCTTGCCGGGGCAGCCGAAGTCGCCGACGATGCTCTGAAGCCCTGGCCGTCCGGACTCCACCGGGCGCGGTCAGGACAACGCAGGACAGGGGAAACAGTGAAGAGACACCACATTTTGAGGACCGTCCCGATATCGGCGCCGGCCTTGGCACTCGTGCCGCTCCTCGTACTCGCCGGGCTGCTGCTGGGCCCCGCGGCGTCCGCCGGGGCGACCGTGCCCGTCGCTCGGCAGGCGCCCGTTGCGGCGGCGGCATTCATGCCGGGCAGTCTCCCTGCAGCGGGCGCCAGCTCGGTGACCGGTGTCCACGCGCCGGTGTCTTCCCCCGTTCGGGCCGCCACCGGGGACAAGAAGACCAAGAAGAGCAAGAAGAAAAAGAAGAGCGGCGGGCTCTTCAAGAAGCTCGTCATCGTCGCGGTCATCGTCATCGTGCTGCTCGTGGTCGTGTACGGGGTCCGCCGTGCCTTCCGTCGCAGGTCCGCATAGCCGCCCGAACGCTGGGAAGCTGTGCCCCGCCGGGTCGGGGCACAGCAACGAGCGCCGTGCTTCGGCGGCGCCGGGAACCCACGCGGGCACGACTTTCCCTGCACAGCACAGCACAGCCTGCCTGCCTGCCTGCCTGCCTGCCTGCTGCAGTCGATGCCAGGTAGATGCGCTCGCGACGCCGATGCTGGTCGTGCAGCACCCTGACGAGGCGCTCCGCATGCCCCTGTCAGCGTGGCCCGGTCGCAGATCGAGTTGAAGCAGTCCTGCTGCCCGGTCGACCGCACGGGCGGGTCTGCCTGCGCTGCACTGCATGATCCCCGCACTCCGCGCCCGCCGCCTCTTCCACGCCGTGGAGGGGTACCAGGGTGCGGACGTCTTCCTCGCGATTGTCGAACCGTGGCTGGACGAGCACGCCGACGCCGTCCGGGTGGCCCTCGCGCCTCTGGCCGCCTTCGGCGGGTGGATGCGGACCCAGTACGAGTTCGGCGATCCCCTGGAGACGGCGTACGCGCTCAGCCGCGTCAGCGACGCACTGATCTACACGTTCCAGCCGCTGTCGCCGCCGGGCTCTGACATCCCCTGGGCGCATGACATCCACCAGCCCGAGTGCTGGCCGCAGATCACCCGTGACCAGTACCTGGCTGCCTTCGCCCGGCTCGGCATGGCCCCGATCGGCGACGTCGCGTTCGAACCGTTCTTCCACGAGGTCGTCCACGTCGAGCAGGACGAGCACCCGGAGGCGGCGGTCGAGATCACCGGGACGGTCTGGCCGGGCCTGATGTTCGGGGAGATGCTGTTCAGCCGCACCGGTGTGACGGTGCGTGCCGGCGCCCGGCACCTGGTCGCGGGCATCGCGGATCAGTCGCCGCTCCACGAAGTATTCATGCGCCGTAACCGGGAGACCTTCGACGGGTCGCTGGCCTGGGGCAGCAACTCGCAGTGGAACACAAGCTTCCGCCGCGACTACCTCACCGACGCCGCCTACCACTTCGCCGTCGACGAGGACCCCGACTCAGACCGGGACGTCCTCGGCAGGCCGAGGAGGCTGACTCCGGCCGAGCGATCGGACCTGGTGCGGTACCGCTGCTTGACGCGTCCCCTCCAGGATCCGGGTGCCCGGAACAGCGCCTGCCCGGGCGGCCGGCTCACCCTCCCGCGGCCTGCGAGCCCGACAGCGGGAGATTCACCGAGATCTCCCGGATCCGCAACGGCAGGACCGAATGCACACCGGTGACCTGGGCCGCGCCTCACTGTGGCAGTGAGGCGGTGAGATCCACTTCGATGAGCTGTCCGCCGAAGCCGAGCTGTGCGACGCCCAGGAGTGTGCTGGCGGTGGTGAACGCCGGGCCGATGACCGAGCTGGTGAGACGGCGCCAGGCGGCACCCAGGACGTCGGTGTCGTCACTGCACACGTAGATCACCGAGCGAACGACATGTTGCGGCAGGGCGCCGACCGCCACCAGAGCGATCGCGGCGTTTGCCGCGACCTGGTCGATCTGCATGTCGAGGGAACCCGGGCCGACGAGGGACCCGTAGCGATCGAGCGGGCACTGTCCGGCCAGGTAGGCGGTCCGGCCGGCCTCGACCACGGTGATGTGGTGGTAGCCGGGCGTCTCATGCAACCGGTCCGGGTTGATACGGGTGATCTTCGCGCTCATACCGGTGAGTCTGATGATCCCGCGGCCGGCACGCACCGTATTTTCCGCCCGAAGAACCGGGGGAACACCCACCGGACCCTAAACGACGCTGAGGACTTGCCCAGCGTGCTGTGCGGCGGCCGTTCAGCGGCCGGCAGCCCCGGCTCCCCGAACCGACCGATCGCGACGGGCGCCCGCAGGGCCCGGCAGCGTGACGGCCGGTGCAGGTGGGGGGCTCCGGCCCCGCACGCACAGGCCAGTACCCACGCTCCGACCAGCGGGGACAGGGCCGTGCCCGCGCCACCGAATCACGGCGACATCAGCAGTTTGTTCTGGATTCACACGGTATGACTTCCCCATGATGGGGCAGGCCCGGGCTCCTCCGGTCCCGCCCCCTCCGCCGGAAGGCTCCGCCATGACGCGTACCCGCCGCCGAACCGCGCTCCTGCTCGCCTCGCTGTACCTGTGCACCCTGCCGCTGGTCCACTCCGCCCCGCGCGCCGAGGCCGCCGGGCCCGCGCACTGCGCCCCCGGCGCACTCCCAGTCCACCCCGACCCCCCGGGGTCCGCGCGGGGGCAGCTCGTCGCGCTCCAGCCGGACGCCGGCCCACGCAGCGGCGGCACCCAGGTCACCCTGATCGGCGCCAGCCTCACCCCCTACACCCGGGTGCTCTTCGGCACCCTGGCACCCGACGGCTGCTTCACCGGCCGGGAGGCCACAGACGTGGTGGTACTCAGCGACACCTCCGTCCTCGCCGTCGCCCCCGAGTGGCCCGCGGCAGCGACCGTCTCCGTCTACGCCGCCACCCCCTGCGGGCAGCTCACCAATCCGCTCCCCTTCGCTTACCTCGCCTGACACCCTCCCGGTTGAACCCGTCGGGGCAGGGTCCCCGCCTCGAGGTCTCAGCCCGCCAGGCGCTGAGCCTCCCGTATTCCAGGCGGCTGGCCTGCATATCGGCGTATCCGGGCCCGAACTGGCCGATCTGCGGGCCCGGATGCAGCGCGAAGCGCACGCCGCCGCGTGTATCCGGCAGGGTGATGCGGTCACGGTGCGCGATGTGACCGGCGCGCAGGGCCTGCGAAACCCCGGTGTGAGCGGCACGCGTCGGCACCGCCCCGCCGGTCCGGGCCTCCGACCGCGGGCGCGGGCCCGGACGGGGCCCCGTGCCCCGCGGGGCGATCAGCCGGTCGGGGTCGGCATCTCCTTGATCCGGTCGACGACCGCCCTGGTCATGACGGCGTTGGTGAATACGATCGTGCCGGGCTTGATCAGGCCCTGCTCGCCGGACTCGCCCTGCACCTGGATGGCGCGTTCGCCGAGGAACGCGAGGGTCTGGCGGTCGAAGATCCACTCCTCGCGCTGGCCGGACTGCTCGTCGAGTCGGGCGACCGCGAGCCCGTGGCGGCCTGCGGCGTCGGCCGCGTCGTCCACCGTCACCACGCCGGGGATCTTCGCCGCGGCCTTGTAGAGCGCGGCCGTGAGCTCGGCCGGCGGGTAGCTGCCGCGCAGCAGGTCGCCGATCGTGGTGAAGGCCTCCTGGTCGGGGCTGCGGCCGTGGCCTGCGGTCTCCTGGTAGATCTTCCGCAGCAGCGCGTCGGGGTCGGTGGGCAGCTTGGTGAGGTAGTCGTAGCTGGGCGCGTTGAGGGTCGCCGTCGGGATTTCGCCCTTTTCGTCGCGCCCCTCCAGGGTCACACCCTTCGGGCCGGTGTTGCCGGGCTCGATCAACCAGCCCTTGGTGCCGTTCGGGGAGTTCCACTGGTGGCGCATGTGCAGTTCTTCGCTGACCAGAGCGTGCTTGTCGTTGACGGTCTTCACGTACGTGGTGGCCGTCTTGCTCGCGATGTAGATGAACTGGTCCGCGCGCACCGCCGGGCCGGACGTGGTGGTGGAGGAGGCGGCGGCCAGGGAGATGCGGTCCAGGAGCTGCGGCGTGCCCTGGGGGTCGGCGGTGCCGATACGGGTGGTCAGCGCCGGGCCCGCGGCGGCCGTGGAGCCAGGACCGTCCGCGGCGCCCCCGTCCGGGTAGAAAAGGAAGCCGGTGGCGAGCGCGCCGGCCAGGGCGAAGGCCGCGGCGGGCACGAGGACCGCACGGCGCAGGAACGGGTTGCGCGGCCTGGTGGTACGGGCAGGGGTGGCGGCGGTGGTGCCGGCGTCGGCGGCTCGGAGGTCTTCGTGGATCTGGGCCATCAGGCGCTCCTTGTGGAACTGGTGGCGGCCCGCGGGCAGTTCCCGTTCGGCGAACGGCAGGAGGAGTGAGTCCTCCTCACGGCCGGCCGTGTGGGTCCGGGAAAGGTCGGCGTTCATCGGATTCCTTCCTGTGCGGACCGGACCGCGTTCGTGCGGTCGCCATATGTCTGTCGGGGCCCGGTCGCGAGTTCCCGCCTGTTCCTCTTCAGTTCCGCGTCGGCGAGTCTGCGCAGCTTGGTACGGGCCCGGGACAGCCGGGAACGGACGGTTCCGACCGGGATGCCGAGGATCCGGGCGGCCTCGGCGTACGCCATGCCCTCGCACAGGCACAGCAGAAGGACTTCGCGCTCGGGTCCGCGCAGCGCGCTCAACTGCGCCAGGGTGGCCGCGATCTGCCGCCGGTCGTCCAGTTGGCCAGCCACCTCGTCGGCGTGGTCGGGCACGGATGCGGCACCCCCCGCTGCCGCCGCGGCGGCAGCAGCGGTCCGGTAGCGGCGGTTGCTACGGGAGTGGTTGCGGGCGAGGTTGGTGGCAATGCCCAAAAGCCAGGGTCTCAGCGAGCCGCCCTCGGCGTCGACCGTGCCACGCAACCGCCACGCCTCCAGGAAGGCCGCCGACATGACGTCCTCCGCGACGGTCCAGTCCCCCGTCATCCGGAAGGCATGGTTGTAGAGGGTGCGGGCGTAGCTGTCGAACAACTCCGCATAAGCGTCCGGATCTCCGGCCCGCACCCGAGTTCGCATATCTGTCGTCACTCCTATCAGCTGTCCGGCCCCACAAGCGGGTTCCGGTGACCTGCATCACCGAGGCGAAGCCGGTGAGCGAGTTGCCTGCGCACCTCTCGTCCGGATCGCCGGCCAGCCAACCGGCGGTGGCAGCGTCCCATGTGCAGTGGCGCACCGCCCCGGCGCGCGTGACCGGATCGGCCAGCAGAGCCGGGACGAGGTCGGCAGGCGGAACGGGATGGGGAATCCGTCGGTAGGAGGTCGCACAGGCTCCGGCGCGTACTGCGTCGTCGGGATCCGTCAGCAGGATCCGACGCACCGGCTCCGGGGCCTGTGTACACCATTGGGCAAGCGTCGCGCAGACCTTCGGGTCCGAGTCGGCCACCAGCCTGGCCCCGCAGATCGCCATCACCGAGCAGCCGCTCGAACAGCTCTCGCGGTGCGTCGCCCGCACCGGTCTCCACCGCCGCGCGTATCGCCGGATCCGGGTGCTCGGCAACCCTGTCAAGGCCCCCGCGGTAGGCGAAGAGGCCGCGCACAAGCTCAGGCGGCAGCGCGGGGTTCCCCGCGAGCCCCTCCACCACCTCGTCGAGGTGGGCAGGGAGCGCGCCGATCGGACGTGTCGTCACATCCAGTAGGCGCAAGGTCAGGCGGTACGAACCCGGTGAGCGTTTCCGGTCAGAAGGCGGAGTGTGCGAACCAGTGGGCGAGCAGGTCCGGGTCGCCGAGGAGGTGGAAGGCGGCGCTCTGGTGGTCCAGACGGCCGTAGAGGAGCAACAGGAGGTCGGCGGCCGTTCCCCGGACCGTGGCGTCCGCCGAGCGGGGGTCGGCGCGGTCAGCGACCAGGGCGAAGCCGTCGGGGCGCAAGCCGACCAGCCAGTCGCCGTCGCCGTCCGTGCAGCTGAAGCGGATCGTCCGGTCAGGGGCGCGCAGTTGGGCGGTCAGCGGCGCGAAGGAGGAGGCGAACGGCAGGTTGGTGAGGAACTCGTCGATGCCGTCGATCGCCAGTACGCGGTCGACGTGCGGGGAGAGCCCGAGTGCGAGTTGGGCGTCGAACCGGTGGACGAGGGTCTCGAAGAGCATGCGCCGAACCCAGAACCGGGCGTGCTGGTCGACTCCCCAGGCCCACATCGGTGCGTCCAGGTCGGTGGCGGCGAACACCTCGGCGGCTTCCGCCGCGCTCGCGGCCAGCCAGTCCGGGAGGGCGTCGCGATGCTCCGGCAGGCGCAGGTCCACCACGCGACTGGTCGGCGGTTGCTGGATGCGCTGGCGAAGCAGCTCGGTGAACCAGCGGTGCACGCTGCCGACGTGCTGCGTGAGGTCCGCGAGAGTCCAGGCAGGGCAGGTCGGCACCGGGGTGGACAGGTCGGCTGCGGTGACCGTGGCGACGAACGCGGCGGTCTCGGCCGCGACGGCCGCTCCGTGCTGGGCGGGGTTCATTTTCTGTGCCCTTCCTCTGATGGTGCTGCCCCAGGCCGTGCAGATACTTAAAGAGGTAGATGGTTTATGTCTTTAAGTAATGCGAAGGTAATTCGCACACGTTGAGGATGTCAACTTTTGGTCCCGCCCCGAGGGCACCCGGCGCCCCGCGCGGTACGCGGCAATACCGGCGGCCGGTCACCGCCAAGAGGGCGGGGAGGACAGCCCGTCGGCGTCCTTGAGCGGCGCAGGTCGCGACCGCAGGACGCCCTGTCGCCGTAGACGCCATAACTGCCTTTCAGCGCAGAGGTGTTGGAGGGCATTGACGCCGAGGTGACCACCCCCAGCGGCCGTCGGGGCGGCCGTGCAGCACCCAAGGGCGGTTCGGGGCGTGGGTCAGGTCGGTGTGGATCTCGTCGCTGATCACCGCGAAACCGTGGCGTTCGCACAGGCCCGCCCTCCGGGAGGGCTCGGCTTCGTCGTGGAGTGGGGAACCTCAGCCCGGTTCTCGATCGAAACCTTGATGAAGGTGCACGCTCTGGTGAGCTCGGCGGCCGCAAACGCAAAGACGCTCGGCTGGGAAGTCCCGGCCGAGCGTTTTCGTGCGTTTGCTACCCGCTGGTCGGCTTAGTACCAGTGGTGCGACTGCCAGAAGTTCCAGGCGCCGACGGGGCTGCCGTAGCGGGAGTTCATGTAGTCCAGGCCCCACTTGATCTGGGTGGCCGGGTTGGTCTTCCAGTCCGAGCCGGCCGAGGACATCTTCGAGGCCGGCAGGGCCTGGACCAGGCCGTAGGCGCCCGAGGAGGAGTTCGTGGCGGTGTGGTCCCAGCCGCTCTCGCGGGAAACGATGTTGTTGAAGGCCGCGAACTGCGCCGGGTCCTTGATCATCTGCTGGGCGATCGCCTTGGCGTTCATCGGGGCGGCCTGCGCGGGAACCGCGGCAAGCATGGAACCGGCGACGCCCAGGGCGAGGACGGAGCCCGCGAGGGTCTTCTTGGAAGCGGCGATGCGGCGGATGACTGCGTTGGACACGGATTGACCTTCCGAAGGGGACAAGGGCGGTCGCAGGCATGCCTAAGACATGCGTGAGCCACTCACGCGGAGGAGAGGGGTTCGTCTGCGGCGGGTGAAGCACCCGTGCCGCTCGGCGACTCATCCAGTTCTACAGACGCCCGGACACCCTGGCAACGACCCCGATTACTAGCGGCCCTCGCAGCCGGGGCGGAACGACCCCACGCCGTGACGATCAACGCCCGCGCAGGTGGGAGCCGGTCTGAGGGGGTGGATGGGGACCGTGCAAGGCCTACGATCCCGCTTCGTATGTGACCTGCGTCCTGTGGGCCGCCTCACCGCCGAGGGCCCCGAATCTCACCCTCCGCGACCGTTTGTACGCCTTTCGGGGGTGTGGTCGGCGGGGGCTTAAACCCCCGAATCGAAGGAAATCGGGGTCGCAGGCTGCCTTCCTTGCCCGGCTCAGGGGCAGGCAGGGTCTACGGGGACGTCAGCGGCGTCCAGCCCGGATCGCGCCCGCTCAGCCCGACTGCCCGGTCCAGCAGCGGGGCGTCGTCCGGTACGGGTACGACGGCGCCGAAGATGCCCCCGCCCCGGCTCTCGTCCTGGGCGGCCGCCAGCAGGAACGCGTGCGAGGCGCGCAGCGCGGCCTGATCGGGAAGGTACTCCTGGCCGGTGGCCCGGGCCAGGTCCCAGCCGTGGATCACCAGTTCGTCGACAGCCACCGCCCCCGCGATGTCACCCGGCAGGTCTACGCCGCCCGCGCGGGTCATGCCGGTCCAGGCGGCCGGGTCCCTCCAGGCCTCGGCCAGTTCGCCGAGGACCCGTGGCAGTTCCTCGCGCCAGCCGGCGGGCAGGGAGGGCGCGGCCGCGCCGGGAGCCGTGTCCGTCGTGGGGCCCAGGTCCTTGCGGCCGGCGTCACGGAAAGCGACGGCGAGGCTGGCGAGGTGGCCCAGCAGGTCACCGACCGCGTACTCGGGGCAGGGCGTCCGGTCGGCGAGCCGGGCGTCCGGGACGCCAGCGGCGAGACGGGCCACGACGTGGGTTTGTGGTCCGAGGTCGAGAGTCGTCGTATCGGTCATCTGCCGCTCCTCCGTGACGATGGGCCTGAAGGGTAGACCGGCGGCAAGCCCGTACTCATCGCAACGCGGACTGACGGAGCGCGTGTCCGAAGACCGGTTCCCCCCGTCAGCCCCGAAGGTAGGCCAGGACGGCGAGCACCCGGCGGTGGGACTCCTGCGCCGGCGGCAGGTCCAGCTTCATCAGGATGTTGCCGATGTGCTTGCCGACCGCCGCTTCGGTGACGTGGAGCCGGCGCGACACCTCGGCGTTGGAGTGCCCCTCGGCGATCAGCGCGAGGACCTCTCGCTCGCGGGCCGTCAACCGCTCCAGCGGATCGCGCCGGCGGCGGATCAGCTGCCGGACGACCTCGGGGTCCACCACCGTGCCGCCGGCCGCCACTCGCCCGACCGCGTCGAGGAACTCCTCGACCTGCCCGATCCGGTCCTTGAGCAGGTACCCGACGGCCGTCCCGTCCCCCGAGTCCAGCAGTTCGGCGGCGTAGGAGCGCTGCACGTACTGGGACAGGACGAGGACGGGCAGGTCCGGCCGGAGTTCACGCAGGCGCACGGCGGCGCGCAGCCCCTCGTCGGTGTGGTCCGGAGGCATCCGCACATCGGTGACGACGATGTCCGGCCGGTGCTCGGCGACCGCCGCTTCGAGCTCCTCGGCGTCACCGACGGCGGCCACCGTCGCGTGCCCGAAGCGGGCGAGCAGGCCGACGAGGCCCTCGCGGAGCAGGACGGAGTCTTCGGCGAGAACGATGCGGAGCGGCCGGCGGCCGCCTCCAGCAGCGGCAGTGCCGGCTTCTACGGGACCTTCGGTTCCGGCAGGATGCAAGGGATCTCCACGCGCAGCAGGGTCGGGCCTCCGGGAGGACTGGTCAGGGTCAGTCTGCCGTCGGCGACCGACATCCGGTCGGCCAGCCCCGTGAGCCCGCTGCCCCGCGCCGCGTCCGCCCCACCGCAGCCGTCGTCCTCCACCTCCACCGTCAGGCGCGCACCGTCGTGGCGGCCGGTGACGGAGATCCGGCGCGCTCCGCTGTGTTTCACCGCGTTGGCGAGGGCTTCGCTGACGAAGAAGTACCCGGCGGACTCGGCCTGTTCGGGCAGCCTCCCGCGGAGGCCGAAGTCGGTGTCGACGGGGATCGGGGAGCGGTCGGCGACATCAGCGACGGCGTCCGCCAGCCCCCGGTCGGTGAGGACCTGCGGGTGGATGCCGTGAATGAGCTCGCGCAGCGAGGTCAGCGCCTGCCCGGCCTCGGCATGTGCGGCGGCGAGCTGCCCGGCGAGCGCGCTGCCGGGCGGGGCGTCGAGCCGGGCGAGGCCGAGGGTCATGGAGAGCGCGACGAGTCGCTGCTGGGCGCCGTCGTGGAGGTCTCGCTCGATGCGGCGGCGTTCGGCGTCGAACGCCGCCGCCAACCGGGCTCGGGAGCTGGTCAGTTCGGTGACCTTGACGGCCAGGTCGGCCCGGCCGTCACCCAGCATCAGCCGGGCCAGGGCCGCGCGGGCCACCGCGAGCGCGCCGAGACCGTGGAGGAACAGCGGGAGCATCAGCGATCCGGCGGCGGCGCACAGCAGCGCCCCGGGGTAGCCGGTGATGCCGTGGATCTTGAGGGGGTTGACCTGTTCGCCGTCGAGGGCGAGCAGGACTGGGGTGGCCATGAGGTCGACCGGCACGAACAGCGCGCCGCCGAGGGCGAGGAGCTCCAGCGGCCACAGGACGGTGGCGGCGAGCAGCATGTAGCCCAGTTCCCGCCAGGTCGCATGCTCGCGGAACCGGGTGAGGGCCCATGCCGCGGGCCCCGTGCGGTCCGGTTCGCGGTGCGGGTCGGGCAGGCGCTCGGCACCGGGGTCGATCAGCCGCAGCCGGCGGCGTTCGACGGCCGCGTACGGCACTCCGGCCAGTGCGAGCGCGGCCAGCAGCGGCAGTCCGACGAGTACGACGGCGAGGGCCGTCCCGGATACGGCGAGCAGCAGGAGCACCGTGAACGCGACGGCGCCGGTCAGAGCGCCGGTGAGCAGGTAGGCGGCGGCGCGCCAGGGCCGGGCGGAGCGGAGGTACCGGCCCGTGTCCGGACCGAGGGGGCTTGGGGGCATGCGGTCACGGTAGGCGGCGGCCGGGGCGGCACACAGTAGTGCTGGCCATACCTTCGAGACTCGCCCCTGCCCCGCTGACCGGGAACGTCCGCGGCGGTTGGCTCGGGCCATGCTGAACATCGCGTTGAGGTCGCTGCGGCGGCGCTGGATGACACAGGTGGGGACGTTCGTGGCGGTGGCCCTCGGGGTCGCCCTGATGGCTGTCATGGGGTTGGGGCTCGCGGCGTCGGCGGCGCTGCCCCCGGGTGTCGAGGTGGCGGGCATCAACTCGATGCTGGGCACGGCGGGCGGGGTGAGCTCGTTCGTATCGGTGTTCGTGGTCGCGTCGACGTTCTCGTACGCCGTGTCGCAGCGCCGGCGGGAGCTGGGGCTGCTGCGGCTGGCGGGTTCGACGCCCGGGCAGTTGCGGCGACTGGTGATGACGGAGGCGGCGGCCGTGGGGCTGGCCGGGGGCGCGGTCGGATGCGTACTGGGCAGGGCGGGTGCGCCGCTGATGGCCCGGTGGACCGTGTCGGAAGGGCTGGCGCCGGCCACGTACGTGATCGGGGATCAGAGCTGGCCCTTGTACGCGGCGTTCTGCACCGGGCTGCTGGTGGCACTGGCGGGGGCCTGCTCCGCCTCCCGGCGGGCGGGGCGGGTCGGTCCGCTGGAGGCGCTGCGCGAGGCCGTGACGGACGAGCGGCCGATGACACCGGGCCGGTGGGCGGCCGGGGGCGGGCTGCTGCTGCTCGCGTTCGCCTTCATCGGGTGGCGGCTCGGCTCCGAGCCGGGCGATCTGCTGAAGCGCAAGACGTACACGTGGCAGCCGATGCTGCTGGTCTCGGCCTGCGGACTGCTGGCCCCCGTACTGGTACGGCCCGTCATCCGGCTGCTGATGTGGGCCCCGGCCCGGCTGACCTCGTACGCGGGCCGGCTGGTACGGGCGAACGCCTCCGCCGGGATCCGCCGGACGGCGGCGGTGGCGGCGCCGGTCCTGGTGATGGTCGCGCTGACCGGGTCGCTGCTCGGCGCGGCCGCCACCCTCAACGAGGCGAAGGCCACGGAGGCCCGTACGCAGACGCGCGCGGACTACGTGGTGACGGGCGACCGCCTGCCGGACCGGTTGGCCGTCCCGGGCGGGGCGGTCGCGCTGTCCTTGTCCGACACCAGGCTGACGGTGCTGGAGGAAGGCTTCGTCAAGGTCCCGACGCAGGCCACGGCGGCCGACCCGGCGGCGCTGGCGGAGGTCTCCCGGCTGCCGGTGGTGGCCGGCTCGGTCGCGGACCTGGACGACGGGGGGATCATCGTCACGGAGGAGTGGTGGCAGCACGCCGTCGGGGACTCGGTACCGCTGTGGCTGGCGGACGGCACCAGGACCAGCCTGCGCGTCGTGGCCGTCATGAAGACGGGCACGGGCAACAACGGCGCCTACGTCACCGCGCGCAACGCGCCAGGCGCGAAGGTCTCCCGCATCGAGGTCAAGGCCCCGGCAAGCGCGGCCGCCGCGGTCCGGGGGGCGGCGGCCGGATACGGCGCGATGGTGCGCACCAAGGCCGACTGGGTCACGGAGACCCACCCCCGCGCCAACCGCTACACCGTGCTCGGGTTCGTTCTGGTCCTCGGCATCGCGCTGGCCTATACGGCGATCGCGCTGGCCAACACCTTGCTGATGTCAACCTCCGACCGGGCCGGCGAACTGCGCCTGCTCCGCCTCGCCGGCGCCACGCGTAGCCAGATCCTCGCCGTGACGACCGCGGAGTCCCTCCTGACGACCACGGTCGGCGCCCTCCTCGGCACGGCGGTCACTGCGGTCAACCTGAGCGGCATGCGCGCCGCCCTGGCGGTCCTCGGAGTCGACTCCCCCGTCGTGGTCCCCTGGCTCCCCATGGCGGCGGTGGCCGCCGTCTGCACCACCCTGGCGGCCCTGTGCACGCTCCTCCCCGCCGGCCACACCCTCCTCCGCCGACGCTCGGGCGCTGCGGAGGCCTGACGCCCGGCGACGGGCCCGGCCGGGCCGGCGGGGGCCGGAAGGGCGGCGGGGCCGGCACGGCGCGCGGGGGACCCGCGATCGGGTTCGCCCGGTCGGGGTGGGTCGGGGCGTGGCTACGGCGGGGTTCGTCGTGATGACCGGCTGAGGGGTGCAGGCTCGGCGGACGTCCCCGTGCGGCTTGGTGGAGGCAGTCCATGCCCGGTGCTCGGCCTTGCCGGAAGACCGGCCGAGCCTTTGTGGTCGCGGGGGCGGCCGGCTGTCTGGTCGGTCTGGTCGGCGGTGGTTTCCGGTGGTGCCTGGAGCATGCCGACAGGCTGCGCGCCTCGTTCGTGGAGGCTGCTGCGGGTCTGGGCGTCATGGGCTGGCTGGTCCCGGTCGCCCTCTGTGCGGTGGGCGCGGCGGTGGCGTGTGTGATCGCCCAGCGGGTCCCGCACGCGGCGGGCAGCGGGATCCAGCACGTGGAGGCCGTGTGGCGTCAGGAGTCCGGTCCGTGTTCGCTGTGGCTGCTGCCGGCGAAGTTCATCGGCGGCCTCATCGCGATCGGCTCGGGCCTGGTTCTGGGGCGGGAGGGCCCGATCGTCCACATGGGCGCCGCGATCGGGTTCGTGGCCGGTCGTCGCAGTCGGCTGGATGCCGAGGATGCCCGCCTGCTCCACACCGCGCTCGGCGGGGCGGGGCTGGCGGCGGCGTTCACCGCTCCGCTGGCCGGGCTGCTGTTCGTCTGCGAGGAAGTGACCCGCACGATCAGGCCCCGCCTGGTGCTGTTGACGCTCGTCGGCACCGTCACCGCGGTGGTCTGCTCCCGGTTGCTCGTCGGTGGCGCGACCGCGTTCCCGGTGCCGGGCATCCCCGCCGCACCGGTGTGGATGCTGCCGGTCTTCCTGCTGTTCGGCGTGGCTGCCGGGGCGCTGGGCGCTGCCTACAGCGCCCTGGTCGTACGGACGTTGGACGCGTGCGACCGGCTGACCCGGGTGCCGCTCACCGTCCGGGCAGCTGCCATCGGGGCCGTGGTCGGAGCTCTCATGGCCGTCGATCCGCTCCTGACGGGCGGCGGCGACCCGCTGAGCAGGCGCCTGCTGGCGGGCGGCAGCATGACGGTGGTGGCGCTGGTGACCTTCCTCGCCGTCCGGTTCGTGGCGGGCCCGCTCAGCTACGCGGCCGCGACACCCGGCGGGCTGTTCGCCCCGCTGCTGGCCCTGGGGGCCCTGTGGGGAACCCTCGCCCACGCGCTCGCTTCCCCTCTCCTGCCGGCCCGCGCGTCCGGGCCGGCCGCGTTCGCGGTGGTGGGGATGGCCGCCCTGTTCACGGGGGTCGTACTGGCGCCGCTCACGGGCGTCGTCCTGGTCGTGGAGATGACCGGCACCGCCGTGCTGATGGTCCCGTTGCTGATCGCGTGTTTCGCCGCGACCGTGACCGCGGACTGGCTGGAGAGCGAACCCATCTACGACAGCCTGCGGCGCCGGATACTGGAACGCCCCTGAAGGCGAACACCCGGCGTGCCGCCGGCTCGGCGTATCGTCGGGGTACCGGGCGACCTCAGGCCACATCACCGACGGCACGGCGCTCTTGCCGCTCCCCGGCCTGTGGCACAGCCCGAGCGCGCGCCCGAGTTCGTGACGGCGGCGAACGCGGCAAGGCCTGTTACGAGGTTGTGCACCCCGTCAACGGTAGAGCGGCCCCGCCCGAGGACGATCGTTTCAGCGCGGCGGCCGGCCGGCTCCGGTGTCCTTCGCAGCGCCCCGGTGTGGTGACACGGTGTCAGCGGACGCGCCCGGTGCGACGAGTCCTGTCTCGTAGGCGAGGACGACGGCCTGGGCCCGGTCGCGCAGGGTGAGTTTGGCGAAGATCCGGGCCACGTGGGTCTTCACTGTCGCCTCGGTGCTGCACACCGAATGGATCACCTGCCGAGGCGGCCTCAGACGTAAGCACTTCGTCACCAGGGCAGCCATGGCGCCTCGTGTCCCGGCCGCGTTGAATGCGGTGAGTGGACCGGTGAGAAGGTGGGGATGGCAGTGGCGGATACGAAGCGGCCCGGTCGGGTACGGGCCGGGGCATTGATCGCGGCGGCAGTGGTGCTGGGCATCGGCCTGTACTGGTTCCAGCCGTGGAAGCTGTGGCAGGACGACACCGTCAGGGAGGCGTTGCCGAGTGCGGCCGGGGCGCCGCGGCCCTCGGTGCCGACTCCGGCGGCCGGCGAGTCCCGTACCCCGGCGGGCCCGCAGACCCTCGCCCAGGGCGCCCTGATCAGCCACGAGCACACCACCACGGGCACGGCGAAACTGATCCGCCTCCCCGACGGCTCACGCATCCTCCGCCTGGAGAACCTCGACACCAGCAACGGCCCGGACCTCCGCGTCTGGCTGACCGACGCTCCGGTCCGGGAGGGCGCCGCCGGCTGGACCGTCTTCGACGACGGGACATACGTGAGCCTGGGCAAGCTCAAGGGGAACAAGGGCGACCAGAACTACGAGGTTCCGGCCGACGTGGAGCTGGCCGACTACACGAGCGTCACCATCTGGTGCGACCGCTTCGACGTCTCCTTCGGCGCGGCGGCTCTGACCACGGTGTGACGCCGCCACCGGCCAGGGCCGGGCGCCCGGCGCCAGTGGTACCTAACGCCGGAGGTATGCGAGGACGGCCAGAACCCGGCGGTTGTCCTCGGTGGACGGGGCGATGCCGAGCTTGGCGAAGATGCTCGCGGTGTGCTTCGCGACGGCGCTCTCGCTGAAGTGGAGGGTGCCCGCGATGGCGGTGTTCGAGCGGCCCTCCGCCATCAGTTCCAAGACGTCGCGTTCCCGGGGGGTGAGCGCGGAGATGGTGCCCCGGGCGTCGCCGCGCGACAGCAGCCGGGCGATGACCTGCGGGTCCAGGACGGTGCCGCCGACGGCGACGCGGCGTACGGCGTCGACGAACTGGCCGGTGTCCGTCACCCGGTCCTTGAGCAGGTAACCCACACCACCGTCGCCGCTCGCCAGGAGCTCGTTGGCGTAGAGCTGGTCGACGTACTGGGAGAGGACCAGGACGGGCAGACCGGGATGGTGCCGGCGGGCTTCGAGGGCCGCTTGGAGGCCCTCGTCGGTGAAGGTCGGCGGCAGGCGTACGTCGACGACCGCGACGTCCGGCTTCTCCGCCAACAGGGCCCGCAGGAGGGACGGACCGTTGTCCACGGCGGCGACCACGTCGAAGCCGTGCTCCTCGAGCGTGCGGACCAAGCC
This sequence comes from Streptomyces sp. NPDC060031, assembly GCF_042736805.1. Classification (NCBI taxonomy): domain Bacteria; kingdom Bacillati; phylum Actinomycetota; class Actinomycetes; order Kitasatosporales; family Streptomycetaceae; genus Streptomyces; species Streptomyces sp. NPDC060031. The sequence goes on along the minus strand of NZ_JBHWVM010000003.1, from coordinate 108,377 downwards.
GTCCCTCAGGAGGAAGAGGTCTTCGGCAAGAACGACGCGCACGGTATCTCCAGGGTCACGGTGGTCGGTCCGCCCTGCGGACTGTGCAGGGCGAGGTTCCCGTCGAAGGTAGCCAATCGCCTCCGGACGCCGAGCAGTCCGCTCCCCCGGGCGGGATCCGCCCCGCCGCGCCCGTCGTCGGTGACGGTGATGCGCAGCCGCGGGTCGCCGTCACCCGCGCCGTCGCCGTCGTGCGCGCCGTCGCCGTCGTGCGCCAGGACGGTGTCGTGTGTGAGGACGATGTCGATGCGGTCGGCGCCGGAGTGCTTCGCGGCGTTGGCCAACAGCTCGTTGACCGCGAAATAGGCGGCGGATTCGACGGCGGCCGGCAGCCGCCCGGACAGGCGGGCCTCGACGTGCACGTCGAGGAAGCTGTCGAGGGCCAGGGAGCGCACGGCGTCGCCCAGCCCGCGGTCGGTGAGGACCGGCGGCTGGATGCCCCGGACCAGATCGCGCAGGTCCTTCAGGGCCCGCGCCGACAGCTCGCGCCCCTCCAGCAGCGCGGCGCGGGCGCCCGGCGGATCGTGGTGCAGCAGGCGCATCGCGCTGTCGAGGCGCATGCCCACGGCGACGAGCCGGGCCTGTGCCCCGTCGTGCAGATCCCGCTCGATGCGCTGGAGTTCCGCCGCGCTGCTGTCCAGGGCGTCGGTCCGCGTTTGCGTCAACTGCTCTATGCGGCGCGTGAGTTCGGCAGTTCGAGGTGCGGTGAGGAGCAGCCGGCTCCAGCGGGCGTGCAGGCGCAGGACGTGGGGTGCGATGAGGAGGCCCCCCGCCGTGAAGACGAGGCCCAGCACCAGCGCCGCGAGCATCAGGACGGGGCTGTGCACGGGGACGAACGCGTACCAGTTCCCGTCGTCGAGCAGCCGCCACACGAACGGCTGGACGAACGCCCCGAACACCCCGTACGCGACGAGGGACGGGGGTATGCCGACCAGCAGACCGCCGACCAAGGGCTCCAGCCACGCCCAGGCCAGGTCCCGCCAGAACCCCGCGTCGGCCAGCACCGCGCGGGCTCCCGCCGTCCGCGGGAGCGGACCCGGCGGGCTGATCCGCACCCCCGACCAGTGTGCCGCCCGTACGCGGGCGCGGTCGGCGCACCGGCGCAGCGCGGCCGCGGCCGGCGGCAGCAGCCGGTGGCCGAGGCCGACGGGCAGCAGGAGCAACGCGCCGACGACTCCCGCCCCGGCAACGGTCACCGCCAGGCCCAACAGGCCGGCCAGCTGGCACCGGCCGACGACGGTCAGGCCCCGGAGGGAAGCCGTAAGGAAGCGGGAGGTGATCGAACTCATGTCCTGTGCAGGGTAGTCGGTGCGGGTGCGGGTGCGGGTGCGGGTGCGGGTGCCGATGCGTGCCGTCCGGCCCACGCCATGGCCACCACCAGGCAGGAGAGCCCGAAGCAGAGCATCGGGAGGACCGCCCCGGTCTCCTCGTCCATGAAGAGGAGCAGCCCGAGGTTGACGAGCGTGTGGAAGCCGCCCGAGAGCATCAGGCGGTACGAACCGCCCGTGCCGTCGAGCGCGACACCCAGCACGACCGACATGGCCACGGTGGCGACGAGGAATCCCGCGGCGTAGGCCGGGGCCTGCTCGAAGACCGGTACGTGCCAGGCACCCCACACCAAGCCCACCGTCACCGACGAGACCAGCGTCCCGTACCGGGTCCGCAGCAGCGGCTGGAGGAAGCAGCGCCAGCCGATCTCCTCGCCGCACGCCCCCACCAGCTGGGCAGCCGCGATCAGTGCCAAGGGGTGGTGCAGGGCTCCGGGAGGTGTGAAGCCCACTCCGCCGGAAGCCACCCCGTGCACGAGCACGGTGAGCGCGACGATCAGAGCGGCCGTGCCGAGGACGGCCCTCCAGCCGCCGGGTCCCCGCCCGCCCGCGCCACCACCCCTACCCCTACCCCTGCCCCCGCCCCGCAGCAGCTCGCGGGTCCGCCTCCCCCGGTACAGCGCGACCGCGCCCACCCCGACGGCCGGCCCGAACTGGGTCAACTGCACCACCTCGGTCGGCACACCGGTCCCCGCCTGCACCGCCCCGAATATCCCGGCCGCCACGAAGGCCACCGCGGTGAACACCCCCGCCGCACCCCACAGGCCGCCGCGCCCCGCCGGTTCCACGCCGTCCACCGCCACCGTTTCCATGGCCATCCCACCCGTCTGCTCGTGTCCCTACGCAGACGACGATGCCGGGCCGGGCGGCCCCGGACACTGCACCTGGCCCCCCGGCGGGGGTGTACCCAACTCCACCACCGCCCGGGCGGGCGACCTGGCCCCGCGCCCCGCCGGAGCACGCGCTCGGGGCGCTGAACCCATCGGACGCCCTGCCCCGTCGGATCTCAGACGCCTCCGTCGACGCCCTGGTCGAGCTCGATCCGATCGTCGGCACCGTCCTGGGGATACCCGGCGCTTCGGGCGCGCTCCCCGATCTCTCGCCGGACGGCCGGCGGGCCGTGGCCGAGCTCGCGCGCTCGACCCTTGTACGGCTCCGGGCTGTTGAGCGGGCGCCGGGCGCGGGCAGCGAGGTGGAGCGGCGGTGCGCGAACCTGCTGGAGGAGAGGCTCGGGGCGGAGCTGGCGCAGTTCGAGGCCGGTGAGCACCTGCGTGCGGTCGCCAACCTCTCCTCGCCACTGCACCAGGCACGCAAGATCTTCTCGCTGATGCCCGTGGCACAGTGAGATCGTCCGCTACCTGGACCGGCCGGCGCAGGCGATCACGTACAAGCTGGGCGAACGGGCCTGGTTGCAGGGCCGGGAGACGGCCCGGGCCAGGCAGGGCGCGGATTTCGAACTCAAGCGGTGGCACATGGCCGCGCTGTCGCGCGGCTCCCCTGGGGCTGGACGATTTGAGGGAGGAACCGGGCCGGCTGTGAGCGGCCGGGTCAGCGCGCCGGTGCTGCTTGACCGACTCCCGGGCCAGGACTTCCTGCAGGGGAAATCCGCCCGGGTGAGGGTCGTCATCGACGGGCCCGCCTGCGCCAGCCCCGGCGTCGTCGTTGAGGTGCCGCCCGACGGATGGCAGAGCGGATCTGTGCGACGGCGTCAGAGGGGCCGAGCTCGTGCCGCAGGTTCAACAGGTAGCTGGCGGGGTGGCCGGCGAGCACCTGCCTTCGCTGGTCGAGGGCACTGGTTGCCGCTCCGACGAGGCACCCTGCGACCACGCCTGCGCTGGTGACGGAGGACGGCAGGTGAAGGGTGCCGGCCAGTACGCCCAACGCCGCCGACGGTGCGAGCGTTTGAAGGCTCAGGGCGGCTCGGACCGGCTGTAGGCCGAGCCGTCCGAGCTCACGTTCCATCGTCTCGAGCGGTTGCCCGATCTTGCTCTCCACGTGGTTGCGCAGCTTGGCCGCTCGCACCTCGTGGTCTCGTACCGCACTGATCTCGACGAAGTCCGGTGTGAGCGAGTCGAGGAACTCGCGATAGCGCATCAGTTCCGGCAGCAGCCTCCGCCGCGCTTCAATGATCCGTTCGACCGGTACCTCGGCCAGGTCCCGGGGAACGACGGTTTGCAGGGCCAGTACCGCGAACATGTGGCTGGAGTCCGTCGGGCCCTCTGCCGAGGTCTCGTTGTCGTCGGCGAGCAGGATCTGTGCCATGGCCTCGACTGTCCACCCCAAGGGGGCGGCGCAGAAGGACGCTTGATCGGTGACCGGGGTCATCCCGTTCTCCCGAGCGACCACGTCCGCGAGGATCGCCAAATAGGCGCCGGCCAAGCGGTGGTGCATCGCCAGGTCGCTTGTGTGGAGGACCTTCCCGTCATCTGCGCGGCGCCACTGATAGCTCCTTGACACCAGCAGTCCGACATCCGCCAGCCGCTGCGCGAGACCGTAAGTCATCTTTCCCGGATGCACCTTTTGCAACCGGGGATCGAGTGGCAGGAGTTCGTCATAGACGTCCCAAGTGCGCAGGGATTCAACACCGAGCGCATCGGCCCCGTACCGCGGGATCATCTGATCCTGGTATCTGTCGAGGAAGTCGAAGAACAGCACGACCACTTGATCCTCGTGGCCCAACGATCGGCTCCAACGGGCACCGACAGGATCGACCCTCGTCACGACGTCGTCGCCCACCCAACGCGGGCTGCTGCCGTTGGGCCTCACATCCACGATGAAGTCGAGCTCGTCCTGGAGACGCTTGACCGTGTCGGAGTCCCGCAGGCCGTGGTAGCCCGTCGGGTGGATCCGCCCGAGCTGCGGCCAGTGCAGGGCCGCCGCCTTGACCCATGCGTCGTCGGGGAAGTTGACGTACGGGAAGTAGAGCGCAACGTCATTCACGGGAGACACGATGCCCCCTGGCTGCCCGCCTGCGGAAGGGACGACGAGCGGGTCCGCGATTCCAGAGGCTGGTGATCGCGGCGCGGGGTCTGCCGGGGGACGGCGCTCGCCCGGGACTCACACCGATGGCCGCGGCGTGCGGGGCCTACGGTCGAGCCCGGCCGTAGATCGTCGTCACCGCTTGACGATCAGATCGAGGACCGCGGCGAGGTGAGCCTTGACTGCCTCGTGGTGGTGAAGGGCCTGCGGCGCCGACGCGGCGTTCGGCCGTACGCCCCGGTCCGCGAATACGTAGAGCATGCGCAGCGTGCGCAGGCAGTTGGTGAGGTGTGCGGGAACCGGGGTCCTGATGCGATCGGCTCCGAAGCAGGTGCCGACCGGCTCCAGCCAGGTCGTCGCGTCGCGCTCGCTCATGTCGGACCGGGTGAGGATACGGGCGATCGCCGTTGCCAGACGGTCGTCCTCCAGTTGGTCGAATACGTGATCGGTGTGCGCTGTCAGCCGGGCGGCGGCGAGGTCCAGCATCCGTACGGGCGCCACCTCGGGGTGGCCCCCGAACCGGCCCAGCAGGTCCGCGCCGTGCGCGACCGCGTGGAGCCAGCCGAGCTTCTCGTCGTGGCCGCGCAGGTCCCTCTCGCTCGGGTACCACCGCTCGAACGCGGCCACCCAGTCGGCCCTGAAATCCCCCTTGCCCACGAGCATGTCGAGCACGAGGGGAGCGAACGTGCGTGCCTGGATCTCCCGGTCGGAGAAGCGGGCGGCCATCTCGTCTCCCAGCGCCAGCCGCCGGGGTTCGTCGATCACCCCGCGGTCTATCCAGGCCGACAGGACGGAGTAGGCCGCTCCGTCCCGGATCAGCGGATCGGGATCCGCCAGGGCGTGGGAGAGTCCGCGCACCAGTTCTTCCATGGGACGGTCGGCGGGCACGGCGCAGTCTGCGGCTTCGATGCTGTTCCAGTCGATCATGACGGGCAGAATAGACCCACACCGCCCTGCCGCGCCGCGAGTTACCGCCGGCCGCCGTGTCATCACCACGGGTCGGCCCGCGGGCGATCCCGGCAACTGCCCAGCGCGCCTTCCCCGGTGCGGGACTCGTGGCGCTCGCGTACGACTCCCCTTTGATGTTGTTTGTCGTTTTCGGCCAGCGGAGCCGGGTTTCAGGTCATTGTGTCCGAAGGTCCGGCCGCCGGGACGGAGGCAACCTCACGCTGGAACGGAGTGCCGTCCCCGCCGGGACGGGGCATCGCGATCGCGACACACGGGGGGAAGGGGAAACCATGGGGGTACGTACACGGATGCGAGGGGCCGGCATCGCGGTGGGGGCCGCGGTGCTGGCGGTCGGGGTGGCGTCGGGCTCGGCCGCGGGCGCCGACCAGTGGCGGCCGCGACCAGGGACGCTGTACATCTCCGACCTGCCCAAAACCGAGTCGTGGCGCGCCGCCCCGGTCTCGCGGGGCTGGGGCGAGGCACACACCTGTCTGGCGGGCTGGCCGGCGGAGCGCCCCGAGGTGAACGTCTGGAACCGGGATTTCAGCACCGCGGAGACCGCATCCGCTCAGCAGAAGGTGGTGGTCTTCCCCACGGAGGCCGAGGCCATCACGTTCGCGGACGCGACCCGGCAGGGCTACGCCGATTGCGCGAACGGCCCACAGGCGCCCGGTGTGACCGCGACCGCCTATGACCACGGCGTGGTGGACGTGGAAGAGGGCGCCACCCTCCAGGGGATGCACACCTTCAACGCCGACGCCCACGAGCGCCCCGACTTCAACTACCTGTGGGGTGTGGGCCGCGACGGGGACACGGTCACGCTGGTCCTGTGGTCCAGCTACTGGGGCGAACCGCCCGTGGCCGCCTGGAAGAACACCCTGCGGACCGCGGTGAACAAGCTGTACTGACTGTCGTGGCGCCGGGTGGGAACGCTCCGTTCGCGCCCGGTGCTCCAATGGTCAGCCTCCGTTGGCCACGCCTCCGGCAGTGCCTGGTTCGGCAGGGGCCGTTCACTACGCTCCCGGCATGCGACTGGACGGTTCAATTGGCTTATGGCGTAGTCTAGTTGGCGGAACCGGGCATATCAGTTGCACCTCCCGCTGCCGCTGTAGCAGGGCGAGTACCCGGCGCTCGGGATGGGCGCGGGACGTGGGTGGGTGCGGTCGTAGTCGTGCTGCGCGAGCACGAGGAGCGCGGCCACGGCACCAGCCGCCAGGAGTTGCAGGAGCACCGTCCACGGTGCGCGGGCCAGCGCCGCGAGCCCGGCAAGGACCAGAATGACGACGAGGCAGTGCTCCGTCCAGGCGAGGCTCGCGAGTCGCGCCGCTTCGATCCTCGCTTCGTCCCCCTGCGCAGCCCATACCTCCATGCCGTCGCCGAAGCTCTTCCCCACGTATACGGCGACCTCTGTCAGGAACAGCACGATGCCAATGGCCACGTCCTTCGCACGGGTCGTCTTGCTCGACCAGGGCCATCGGCGTCGAGGCGAAGGTTCGGGGAGTACATGCGTCATGGCCGCACCCTGCCAAGCCGGCCAAGGGGTGCGCATGAGTACGCGTACTCATGCGGTGACCGATAAGCGCGGCCTGCTCGAGCGGTTCCTCGGTTACAGGTCAGAGCGCGACGGGTCGGTACTTCAGAGCCTCATCGACGATCTGCTCCGCAGACGCGCCCTGCATTGTGTCCGAGGGGTGGAAGACCATGTCACCCACTCGGGGATGCGGCACGTTCGCCTCCAGAAGCCGGAGATAGTGGTCGCTCTCCGGGAAGGACAGCTGGAGTCTGCGAACGATCTCGACGAGCTCGTCCCGGGTGGTGTCCGCGACCACGGGGCGGGCTGGCCTGGCCGCCTCCCGCGCGAACTCCTCCAGGCTCCTGCTTCCGTCGTACTCAGCGAAGTCGAGGGCCACGTAGTCGTGACCGGTCATCGCGTTGAAGGCCGCGATCGCCTCGCCCGCCGCCTCAGGGCGGGCGGCCAGCAGCTCAGCGATCCGATCGGCCTCGGCACACAGCTCGTCCAGCCGTTGCCGGCTCACGGGTGGCGGCAACAACTCCGGTCTCAGGTCCACACCCCGGATTATGTCTTTCCATGCCGACACCACCCCCCAGCCGACCCCTCGAGGCGCGGTGCGGTCAGTGCCGCTCGGCTTCGCTCAGCTCGACATCGGGGAAGATCGAGGGACGTGGACGCAGAACCGGGAAGACATCGATGACACCGTTGGACCTGCTGGTCAAACAGCACGTGGCCCCCGTGATGAAAGCCGCTGGCTTCGAAAGGTCCGGCCGCACCTTCCGCCTCATCGCGAGCAATGGCGATCAGGCCGTTCTCGGGTTCGCCCGTCACTACGTAGACCCTGGTGCGGCGGTCTTCGAGGTCGGCTACCGCATCGTGCCGGCGCCGTACCGGGAGTGGATGGACCGGTACTCGGTCGACGGTGAGACCCGAGCCCCCATCGCCTTCGGCCCCGCGGTGCTGGCCGGCAGCGTGATCCCGCCGCTCCAGGCAGCGCACGCTCCGGACTCCGGGATGTCGTTCCGCGACCGGTGGGCCCTGCGCGCGGACAACGGCCTCGTCTGCGGCGAGGCGCTGGCGGCGGTCCTGCGCGATGAGACCGTCCCGCAGATCGTCCACCTTCTCGACCGAAGCAATCTCCTGGAGGAATGCCGCCACCCGGCCTTGCCGGTCGTGCGACTCGTGCCGCTCACGAGAGTGGAGATCCTCCTTCGGGTCGACGACGCTCCGAAGCAGGAGATCGAATCCCTGCTGACAGACGTGCAGGTGGCGAGTCCCGGCGACAACTTCGCCACGTGGACGCGACAACGACTGGCAGCGCGGAACGGCACAGCCGGATGAGTGGCCCCCGCCGGGGTTTCCGCTGTTCCCGGTGGGTCTGCTCCGAGACGCGTTCGGGCCGGCAAATGGCCTGGGCTTCCACAAAGCCCGTCTCGTCGCCGACGTTGATGGCGGTGGCATCCCGGCCAGCTGCCCGGGTGCGGACCGGAACCCGGACTCTACCCGGGCGTGCGGCACACACGAGCAGGCTTGGAGGCCGTGCGGGTTCGGTGGGTCAGACGGGAAGGGCACCGGCGGGGTGGCCGTGTTCGCGGCCGCACGCGGTCAGAGCAAGAAGGCCATGGCCCCTGACGAGGGTGGCAGCGCCGACCGATCCCGGGTCGACTGACAGCCGGGCGGCTATGTCGACGGCGTAGCAGGTGTCGGGGATCTCGAGCTCCCGCTTCACGTGCTCGTACCGGGCCGCGAACGCCCCGGCATCCGAAGGGTTCACCCCGTCGAAGGCGTCGTCCGGGAAACGGTCCTCGTGCGGCAGCAGGTAGCCGGCTTCCGCCGAATGTCCGGGGCCGTCGTCGCCGGACCCTTCCGCGTCGAACGCATCGTAGAAGCGGATCACTTCACCCTTCTCGGCGATGCACCAGGCAGTCCATCCGTCCCCGCAACTCATCCCGTACCACTGCGCGGCCCCGAACCGGCGGCTCAGGTCCGTGCACCGCTCGCGCACGACGCGTTCCATGGCCGCGTCGCGGCCGTCGTCGCCTGCGTCCTCGATGCGGTGCGTGTCCTGGGAGGAATCGCCGAACACGAGCGTGTAGCCGTCGAGTACGGGGCTGACGAACACCCGCGCGCACGCGTCGTGGCCTCGCCTGTTCCAGTTGTGGTGATCGTGGTTCCAGGCGGCAGCCCCCGTCCGTACGGTGACCGGCTCCCCTGCACCCAGGTCGAAAGCCTGCAGGACCGCACGTTGGTCCGCTGTGGGCACCGCGTACCAGGAGCCGCACAGATGCATGCCTTCCGGCACCTCGTCGATCTGCTTGATCCGGGTCAGTCGGCGTACTGCGTTCCGGTCGGCTTCGTCCAGGGCGGACGGCCCCCCGATGGCTGCGAGGGCCTCCAGGGCACCGCTCCGGAGCCGCCGACCCGGAACAGGCGTCCGGCGGAGCCGCCGCAACACGGGAACCGCCGCCCCGCCGATCTCCTCGAACACGCGGACGGCCCGCTGTCGGACTGCCGTGTCCGCGTCATCCAGCAACGGGATCAGCCGATCCGCGAAAGCCAGCGCGGCCTCGCCCAGGCGCTGGAAAGCGAAAAGCGCGTCGGCACGGACCTGGGGATGCGGGTGGATGAGCAAAGGGAGGTAGACCGCCGGATCGGACACCTGAAGCCGTCCGAGCGAGTAGCGGGCCCTGCGTGCGACCTCGGGCGAATCCGCTGACGCGATGGTTTCCGCCAGGGGCAGAAGGGCGGGCTGCCCGATCCGGCACAACACGTCCGAGGAGACGCTCCACTCCACCGGCGACCACTCATCGCACAGCACCTCGAGCACCGGTCCCACGACCTCGGCGCCCTGCTGCACCAGCGCGTCCCGCACCGCCCGCGTCGACTCCCACGAGCCGGTGAGCTCCCCGGCCAATTGCTCCGTGTCCATGACGCGGACCATATCCAGGGCCACTGACACACCCCCCGATGGAAGGCCTCCACATCCGGGTGTGCTCGCCGTACGCGAAACACCTCCCGAGCGGCTGATCAGCGGGACGCGTACGGCGACGATCGGGCCCGGGTGCACGGCGGGCTCGCCGCGCGCGGTGAACTGCAGGTCGGCTGACCGGGCCCCGGGCCGGGGCAACTCCTCTCCGTACCGCCCCAGCCATCAGGTCCGTGGTCCTCGCCCTCCGTGTGGCCCTGGTGGGCTGCCTTCAGGAGGGTTTGGCCGACGAGAAGGCGGTGACGGTCACCTTGTTGTCGCACTCGGCGAGGACTCCGTCGTCCATGGCGATCTGGTGCGAGCCCGCGCCGGGGACGCCGAGGACGAGCGTGGGGAAGGTGACGGGCGTGGCGCCGGATACGCAAGAGCCGTCGGCTTCGCCCTGGACGTTGACGAAGGTCAGCTTCGTCCAGGCTCGGGCGCCCGGGGCCAGGGACACCGTGGAGGCCGAGCCGGTGTGGCTGGTGGCGAGCGGGGTGTTCCGTTGGGGGGAGCCGTTGCCCGCTCCGGCGACCGTCGGGAATCCGCTGAGTGTGCAGGCGTGCGCCGATGAGTTGGTGACCGAGACGAGGGCGGCTCCCGTTCCCGTGCCCGTCGGTCGGACGGCGGCCTGGTGGGCTTCGGAGACCTTGACTTGGCTGGCGGTGCAGGGCTTCCCACCCCCGCCCGGGGCAGGTGCCGAGGCGCTGGGGGCGGTGTGGCCGGCACCGCCGCTCGTGCCCCCGACGGAGGAGGACCCGACGGTCGCCGTCGGCGACGCCGACCCCGCGGGCGGCCCCGAGGGCTTGGCGATCGCGCCGTCGCCGGCGGACGGGGTGCATCCCGCCGCCAAGGCGGTGACCGCCACCGCCGCCATCAGTGCTGCCGTGGTCCGGCCGACACCTGCTGAGTACTGCATGAGGTCTCCCCGAGGTTCACGACCGGTCCGACACCGGCACGCGTCGGTGAACACAGCACCACGTCCTGCGCGGTTCTGCGGGACGCAACGCTGTGGCGGTTCCGTAACGCGTCCGAGACGCGCCTACGGTCACCCCCTCCGGGGGTACGCCCACGGCGGGCTCGCCGAGCAGACGGGCTCCCGTGAGCATTCCCGTCCGGTGGGTTGCCGTCGAGCATGGCTTCTTCCCCCGCCTGGAGGGCTCCCTGGGCCACCTCGTGAAGACCGAGCGGCGCGGCAGCCTGTGTGATGAGGAAGTGTTCCTCGGCAGACGCCGGAGGCGGTCCAGCAACTGGTACGCGCAGCCTTCGCCCGCGTTCACCAGGAGGAACCCGGGCTCGGTCCGCAGAAGACATTCCTGAAGCCGGTGCAACACCTCGCGCTTCGGGAGCCGGCGCAGGCCGCCGAGTCCGTTCCCCAGGACGCCAGGGCCGGGGACTGACTCGGCGGCCTGCTCCGGAAGGCACGACTCAGCTCGGCGGATCCGGCCAGAAGGCCACGATCTGTCCCAAGGTCGGGAGGGGCGGCTGCGCGGACTACGTGGCCGACTGGCCCGCTCGCCCGGCTTCCGTTCGCAATGTGCGAGCACGCTCGGCCGGGTCGTAGTTCGGCCCGACGCCCTCGATCAGCAGCAAGTCGCCCTCGATGTGGTCGGTACGCAGACGCAGGATGGCCCGGTAGGCGGGAGAGCCGTACCAGGCACGGGCTTCGGCCAGGCTGGGGAACTCGATCAGCACCATGCTGCCGGGCCAAGTCCCCTCCACGACTTCGGCCGGCGGACCGTGGATGACGAAACGGCCCGCGAACGGGTCGAGGGTTGCCTGGATGCGCTCTAGGTACTTCATGACGTCTGAGTGATTCCGGCGGCTGCGGAGATGAGCGAAGCCATAAGCGGACACCACGGGGCTCCTTCGTTCCGGGGGTGTGAGCGATGGCCGGAACGTAGCTGAGGAGGCTTGGGCGGTGCGATTACCCCTGGGGTAGTCGCCGCCATGTCGAGGACGTGCGCCAACGCCGTCGCCCGCATCACCGTCGCTGTTCATCGCGGGCTGGCGATCGGCCCATCCCCAACTCCCCCACCGCACGGCCGGGCTCGACCGCGCCAAGGGCGCCGTCGGCAAGGCCAGAACGATCGCCGACGCGGTTATCCGGGTATGGACTTGCGTCGCAACTGGTCCCCTGGACTCGCGAATTTCAGTTTCCGGCCGGGAAGCCGTAGTTCTGGGCGGTTCGCTTCGCCAGGGAGTTCGGAACCAGGATCGCAACCCGCCTGCCCGGCCCTCGTCACATACCCCGCGCACCGAACGCACGGGTCTCCATCGGACCCAGGCCTCCATGGCTGGGGAGCGGCGCCGGCCGCCAGCCCTATTCGTTGGACATGAACTCCCGAAACACTCGGGCGGAGCGCGGGTTCTGGCTGCACTGCCACACGCCGTGCGGGCAGTAGTCGGTAATGCTGTGGTAGAGGGGCTCTTGCTCGGCGATCCAGGCCAGCATGCTTCGCATGTACCGGGGGTTGTCGCCGTTGCGGAACAGCCCCCACTCGGGGTACGAGATCTCTTTGCCGTGCGCCCTCGCGAAGTCGACGTGGTGCTGGAGTCCGTAGGGCTGGGTGACCTGCTCGTCGAAGGTGTCGCCGGGCGGCTGGTCGTAGGAGTCCATGCCAATGACGTCGACCACGTCGTCGCCCGGGTAGCACTTGGTCCAGGCGATCGCGTCACGGCCACGGTTGGGGGCGAAGTCGAATCGGAACTGCTGCCCCTCCACAGAGCGCATGGCGGCCACGATGCGCCGCCAGTACCTCTTCCAGTTCCCGGGGTCGGGCCGGCATCGGTGGGTGTAGTTGAAGCCGTTCATCTCCCAGCCGAGCACGATCACCGTGTCCGGGACCCCGAGGCCGACGAGACGCCTGGCCAGCCGCCGGAAGTGGTGGTCGTACTGACCCTGCGCGCCGGAGCGGAGCAGCTCGGCGACCCTGCCGTCAGGGACGCCGGCCTCGTTGTCGTCCAGCATGGGCACGTTCAGGACGAACAGCCGATCGGCTCTCGCCCTGCGCCACCGTGCCCAGCTGCGCAAGGAATCGGGCGCCCCCTCGATGTTCGACCAGGTGTCGCCGGGCAGGTAGGTGTGCCCGGCGCGCAGCTCGGCGCCCCCGAGCCAGCGTGAGAGTTCCCGCATCCTTTCGACGCCGGGCGAGCCGTAGTGGAGGTAGGCGCCCACTGCGACCTCGCTCCCGGCGCTACCGTCGGAATCCTCTTGCGCCGGTGCGGCGAGGGCGCCCCCGGTGGCAAGCAGGCAGGCAGCAACCGCACTTGCGCAGGCGCCAGCCAGCCAGCGGCCTCGATGGGGCATGACGTCTCCACACGCTCGTCGAACGGATGTGTCTGGCATCGACGTTAGGCATCTCATCCGATTCGCGCCTGTCTGATGACCCGATGCTGGGCCATTCGCGGGAGCCGGGCGCTTTCGCTTGACCCGACCAGGTGAACGCCGCCACCTCCCGGCGGCGCGCGGCGGTGGCCGACGCGCCAGCCGGTCCGCTGGGCCGCCCGCCGGCGATTACCTCGACCCCGTTTCGGCCCGGCGCTGTCGTGCGCCGTTCGTGCGGCTGTGGAACGCCGGACGTCTTCGACCTCACCCGCAGGCCGGTCGCCGCCCGTCGTTCGGCCCCGGGGTGCACGGCCGCGGCCGATCCGGAACGGAGACTGCGCGGGCGCGCGGCCGAATATCGCGTGCGACGCCGTCGGTGGACGTAGAGACTCCCTGGCATGGTCGACATACGCATGTTCCGGGACGAGGTCACAGCCTGGGCGGCCGGTGGCTCCGGCGGGCTGGCGAGGGAGCAAGCGGAGCTCCTCGGGGTGCACACGGCGGTCCTGCTGGAAGGGCTGAGCGACCTCGCGGCCGTCGAGGCGCTGGCCGCGGGTCGGGGCCGAGACCTGGCGGCCGAGGGGGTGTGCGTGGTTCCGATGGGCGGGGCGATGAGCGTCGGCCGCTACGCAGGGCTCCTCGGGCCGTCCGGTCTCGGCCTGCGCCTGGTCGGTCTGTGCGACGAGCGCGAGAAGCCCTTCTTCGACCGGGGCCTCAACCCGGCCTGGGCGCCGCGCACGGGTGTCTTCGTCTGCACGGCGGACCTGGAGGACGAGCTCATCCGTGCGCTGGGCCCGGCGCGGATCGAACAGATCATCCAGGCCGAGGACGAGCTGCGCGCCTGGCAGACCTTCGTACGGCAGCCCGCCCAGCACGGCCGGCCCCGGCACCAGCAGCTGCGGCGCTTCCTCGGTACGAAGAAGGGCCGCAAGATCCGCTATGGCCGCCTCCTGATCGAAGCCCTCGCCCCCGACCAGGTGCCCGCCCCGCTGGACGACCTCCTCGCCAGCTTGTGAGGGCGGTGCCGGGCGGGGCTGCTCCTCTCTCCGTGTCCCAGACCTCGAGGTTGGCGGCCGGTGCGCACACGGCGGCGGGCCGGTGTCCGGTGGCGCTCACGGTGCCGCGGGTGCCCAGGTGGGCGCCGCCCGGTCCTGGAGATGCTTCAGGGCTGCGGCTCGCCGCCGAGCCCCCGGTCCATGGGCGCGCACGGCGTTGCTTTCTGTGATCGCACCAGCCGCACGGCCTGGAACGGCGACCCGTCCCCCCGCCCGTGCAGGGCGAGCAGCAAGGCCGCAGGGGCAGGGCCGCACCCGGCATCGACCTTCTGCGTCGAGAGTGTCATGCGGCCGTCAGGGGAAGTTCAGGTCTCGAACATCTCCCGTTTTGATAACATGTGAAATATCACATGTCATAGGCACCGCCCGGAAGCCCCTGGGACGGTGATTCATGACGAGGAGAACCCCAATGAACCGTTTAGCACTGCTTGCCGCCGGTGCCGTGAGCCTGGCCGTATACGCGATCACCCCTGCCAGCGCCGCCGTCTTGCCGGCCGGCACCAGCGAAACCGTCACTTCCTGCGGGAACTCCGGTCTCCAGGCGGGTCTGGCCACGCGGGTGTGCGCCGAGATCTCCGGTACCACCGTCGAGTTCTACGGCACGGTCGGACTCGCCGGCCCGCCCTCCCCGGGCGGCCCGGCGCCCAGCGCGAAGGAGCTGTACACGACCCTGTCCGCAGAAGTCGTCGGCGGCACCACGCCCGTCACCCAGTCCAAGCCGGTCATCTTCACCTCTTCGAACCTCCAGGTACACGGTCTGGTCAGCACCGTCCCGTGCGGCTCGACCGTCCGCGGCACCTTCAGCGTGGCCTCGTTCCCCTGGACGGCCAGGCCGGTGGTCCACGAGGTCACCGTCACCTGCTGAGCGTCCCCACGCGCGTGGATCGACGATCGTGCGCGACAGAACCTGCTGGGCTTCCGCCGTCCTCGGAGGCGGGAACCGGGAGCCCGGCAGGCCATACCCGTCTGACGCCGGCCGTTGAACTCGCTCTTCTGTG
Organism: Streptomyces sp. NPDC060031; assembly: GCF_042736805.1. Classification (NCBI taxonomy): domain Bacteria; kingdom Bacillati; phylum Actinomycetota; class Actinomycetes; order Kitasatosporales; family Streptomycetaceae; genus Streptomyces; species Streptomyces sp. NPDC060031. Next base: position 93,224 of record NZ_JBHWVM010000003.1, on the reverse strand, counting down.
GCTGACCGCTACGCCGGGGCACTGTTCTCGGTCATGGCCTGGGTGCCGATGACGTTGAGGAGCGCCAGCCGGGCGGAGGCGTCGCTGCCGGGGGGAGCGGTGTAGACGACGATGCGCAGATCGCTGCCGGGAGCCACGAGCACGTCGCAGTCGAGGGTGAGTGTGCCGACATCGGGGTGGTGGATGGTTTTGGTGTCCGTCTCGTGGACGCCCACGATCCCGGTGTCCCAAAGGCGTGCGAAGGCGGTGCTGTTGTCCCGCAGGTCTTTGATCAGGGAGCGCAGGCCCGCATCGGCGGGGTAGCGGGCGCTCGCCGCTCTGAGATCGGCGACCACCGCCGCCTCGAACCGGGCCTCCTGCTCGGGGCTGTGGCTGACCCGGCTGGGCAGGCCGGCGAAGTGGCGCCAGACGATGTTGCGTTCGCGTCCGCGCTGCGCGGACGCGTCCCCGAACAGGGCGGCCCACAACGGGTTCCACAGGGTCAGGTTCCAGGCCGCGTCGTGCACGCTGAGCGGTGCACCGTCCAGCTGGTCGAGCAGCCTTCGGACCCCTGGGGGGATGTGTGCCGACAGCTGGCCGGGGCCCGGCGCCGCTTGGCCCGCGAGGAGATAGAGGTGCGCGCGCTCTGCCGCCGACAGCCGCAGGGCGCGGGCCAGGGCGGACAGGACCTGCGGGGACGGGGAGGTGGCCCGGCCCTGTTCCAGGCGGACGACGTAGTCCACCGACAGGCCGGCGAGTTGCGCCAGTTCCTCGCGTCGCAGCCCCGCGGCGCGCCGTACTCCGCCGGCGGGCAGTCCGACCGCGGCCGGGGCCGTACGGTCGCGCCAGCCGCGCAATGCCCTGCCGAGTTCCCTTGATCCGCTCACACCCCCAGTATCCGGCGGCCGCGGCCGGACAGCCTGGTACTGGCAGTCCACAGGCAAACGCGGGCACTGCCTGTTCGCACGCGGTGCGGTGAGGGTGGGGTCATCACCGCATCACCAACCCACCTGTCACCGGAGTGAGCGCATGACCACCACCCTGATTACCGGAGCGAACAAGGGACTCGGACTGGAGACGGCCCGGCGCCTGGTCAAGGCCGGGCACACCGTCTACGTCGGCGCGCGCGACGCCGAGCGCGGCCAGGCGGCGGCCGTGGAGCTCGGCGCCCGCTTCGTCCAGATCGACGTCACCGACGGGGATTCCGTCGAGGCCGCCGCCGAATTCGTCCGCGCGGACGCCGGCCGCCTTGACGTCCTGGTCAACAACGCCGGGATCGCGGGCGCGGGCAAGCCGGTCGGCGAGGTCACCGGGGCCGACATGCAGACCACGTACGACACCAACGTCTTCGGCGTCGTGCGCGTCACGCACGCCTTCCTCCCGCTCCTGGAAGCGAGCGTCGCCCCGGTCGTCGTCAACGTCAGCAGTGGTCTGGGCTCGCCGGCGGCATGCGCCGACCCGGGCCGCATCGAGTTCCACGTGACGCTGCTGGACTACAACTCCTCCAAGACGGCGCTGGTCATGATCACATCGCAGTACGCCAAGGCGTACCCCGCCATCCGATTCAACGCCGTCGACCCCGGCTACACCGCCACCGACCTCAACGGCCACCAGGGCAGCAACACCGTCGAAGAGGGCGCGGAGATCATCGTCCGCATGGCCGTCATCGGAGCCCACGGCCCGACCGGTGGCTTCTTCGACAAGGCCGGCCCGGTCGTCTGGTAGCCGCTTCTCAAGCAGGGCGGCGCCGACCGTCACGCACCCCTACGGTGCGATGCCCAAGGACCGGAGGAGCTGGGTGAGTTCTTCGCGGAAGAGCTTTTCCGGGCTGAGGGCCTGGGTCTGCAGGTGGCCGTAGATCTCCAAGGACACAAGGCCGTGCAGGTGGCTCCAGATGCGCAGGGCGAGGGCCACGGCGGCCGGGGGCAGGTCGGGGAAGGCCGGGCGGACCTTGTCCAGCAGACCGGGGTCGAAGTCGGACCACTCGAAGTCGCTCTCCGCGTAACGGGGTTCGGCGTGCGGCCAGGCCGCGGCCGCGAGTGCGGTGATGCCGGTGCAGACACGGTGAGCGGCTTCCGGGGCGGCGCCGCCCTCGGGGGGCCGGTAGCCGGGGACGGGGTCCCCGTAGATGAGGCGGAAGCCCTCGGGATTGGCCAACGCCCAGTTCCTGAAGGCGCGGGCCCATGCCTGGATCCGGGCGGCCGGATCCTGGGCGGGGGCGGCGTCCCAGGCGGCGTCCACGGTATCGGCCAGTGAGGTGTAGACGTTGTTGATCAGCGTGGTGACCAGGTCGTCGCGGGTGGCGAAGTAGCCGTAGATGGCGTTGGCCGTCATGCCCATCTCGCGCGCGATGGCCCGCAGCGTGATCGCGTCCGGTCCCCCCGAGGCCATCAGCCCCAGCGCGACCTTCTTGATCTCAGCGGTCGTCTCGGCCCTCAGCCGCTCGCGGCGCCCCTTGGTGTTTCCCACGCTTCCCATGGCCGCTCACTCTACAGCGTCGCGATAATGCGCCCCGTATTGTTACTGCACGCCGTATAGTTTCGGCGTGCCATATAGTTTCGGCGTGCCGTGAAGAGCGCGGCGGTAGGAGCAACCACCCAGGGAGAGCCATGCACATCGGAGTCATCGGGGCCACGGGCGGCATCGGCAGTCGCGTCGTCACCGAAGCCCTCGACCGGGGGCATCACGTCACGGCCTACAGCCGCGACGCCACCCGGATCGACGAGGACCGCAAGAACGTCGCCTGGAAGAGCGTCGATGTCCTCGACGCCGACGCCGTCGCGGAGGCGATACCCGGCCTCGACGTACTGATCAGCGGGTTCCAGCCCGGAAACGCCGCCAAGGACATCGCCGACACCGTGGCCCGCTCGATCGCAGATCCCACGGTGTACGCCACTGCCGCGCGAGCACTCCTGAAAGCGCTCGAGAGCCACCCCAGGACCCGGCTCATCGTCATCGGCGGCGCCGGGAGCCTGGAGGTCGCGCCCGGAGTCGTGCGGGCCGACTCCGACGGACTCCTGCACGAGGCCCTCGATGAGATCGGCCTGCCGAGGGAATATGCCGCCGCTGTACGCGGCCACCGAGACGCCCTGAACGTGCTGCGCACCTCCAACCGGCTGTGGACCTACTTCAGCCCCGCTGAGCACATCGCACCCGGCGAACGTACGGGCCGGTTCCGGATCGGCGGCGACCAGCCGGTCCTGGACGCGGAGGGGCGCAGCCGCATCTCCATGGAGGACGCCGCCGTCGCCCTCCTCGACGAGGCGGAGCTGCCGCGCTTCGTCCAACGCCGTTTCACCATCGGCTACTGACCGACGTCGCCCGCGGACCAAGGACGCACCCGCCGGATGGCTCTGCCGGCGCGCCTCCGTGCCGCGTGCCGTGACCGGACGCCGGCGGAGGTGCGGTTGATGCGCCTTCGGTTCAGCGTGGCCGCAGTCCGTCGAAGACGACCTCGAAGATGCGCTCCCTGGGCGCGGGATCCGCTCCGAGCTGTTCCATCGCCCTGCCGGTACCGGCCAGGAGGGCGATGAACTCCGGCAGGCCCAGCTCCTGGCGGACCGCCCCGGCCCGTTGCGCCCCGGCCAGCAGATCGGCCAGCCGGGCCTGGATCTCCATGGTCGGCGCCTGCAGGGACGCATGTACGTCCACCCCGGCCGCGGCGAGAGCCTGGGCGAACTCGTTCTTCCCCTCGGACTGTTCCACCACCAGGCGGAAGCACGCGAAGAAGGCTTCGGCGGGGCCCGCCTCGGCGGCCAGCTGCCCGGTCTGGGCTGCCATTTCCTCCAGCCTGCGCACCATCACCGCCTCCAGCAGCGCCTCCTTGGACGGGAAGTGCCGAAAGAGCGTGCCGACTCCGACCCCGGCGATACGGGCGATCTCCTCGGTCGGCACGCCGACGCCGCGGGTGGTGAACACCTCCGTGGCGACATCCAGCAGCCTGGCCCGGTTGCGGGCCGCGTCCGCCCGCAGCGGACGCTCCTGAGCGCCACCCATCCCTCTCCCACCTTTCGCCGTCTACGGCAGAACCACTATGGACAACCGGACTCTCCAGTCCGTATCGTAAAAACGGAGTCGCTAGTCCGATTCTATCCACGGATCCCACCGGAGGTTGGTCATGCCCGAAACGCTGTCGCCGCGCGAGGTCTTCCACAAGCTCATCGAGGGCATCGGCGCCGGGCGGTACACGGAACTGGCCGAGCTCTACGCCGAGGACGCCGTGGTGGAGACCGTCTTCGAGCCGGTCGGTCCGCGCCGGATCGAGGGGCGGGCCGCACTCAGGGAGCGGTTCGCGCTGGTCTCCTCGAGTTCGCCCCTGGAGCTGACCCCGGCGAACGTGGTCGTCCGGGAAACCGACGACGCCGAGGTGGTCGTCGCCGAGTTCGACTACCACGTGCACCACCGGCTGACCGGGCGGAGGTTCGAAGCCGCAAACATCCAGGTACTGCGGGTCCGCGACGGCCTGATCGTCAGCAGCCGGGACTACCACGACCATCTCGCCCTCGTCATGGCCGGCGACAACCTTCCTCAGCTGGTGGCGGCGCTGGAAGGCAAGTAGCCCCCGGCGCCCACGCTGAGTCCCACCCGGCCCGGCTCGGCCCGACCTGAAGCACCGTACTGGCCCCCGCCCGCGGACGCACCTGGGCTTCCCGCGTGAAACGGGTGCGCCGGATCAGCCCACGTAGTCGGTGACGAGTTCGGCGAAGGCCTCCGGAGTGAGAACCGTGACGCCGAGCTCCTCGGCCTTGAGGGCCTTGGAGCTCGGCTTGCCGCTCGGGGACGGCGCGCTCACCAGGTAGGCGGTCCTGGAGTTGACGCTGCTGCCCGCCTTGCCGCCCGCCTTCTCGATCAGGGTGTTCATCTCGGAGCGTCCCAGCTTCTCCAGCGGACCGCACATTTTGCCGGTGACGACGACGGTCGCGTCCGCCAGCGGGCCCTCGCCGGCCACCTTCGTCTCCTGTGGTTCCGTCATGTTGACCCCGGCTGCGGCCAGTTTGTCGATGACCGGAGCCAGGGAGGCCACCTGCTCGACGATGACCGGAGCCTTCTCCGCGCCGATGCCGTCGACTTCCTGCATCGCTGCGGCGTCGGCCTGGCGGATGGCATCCATGGTGCCGAAGTGCGCGGCGATACGGCGGGACATGCTGCGCCCGGTGCCGAGCACGCCGAGAGCGCAGAAGACGCGGCTGAGCGGGCGGGATGTGGCAGCGGCGATCTGTTCGGCCAGCTTCGCTCCACGCTTCGCGCTGCCGGAGGCGACGGTGAGCTGGTCCTCGGTGAGGGTGAACAGGTCCGCGACGTCCGTGACGTCACCGGACTCGATCAGAGCCTTGACGTACGTCTTGCCCAGGCCGTCGATGTCGAGCATGTCGCGTCCGGCGGCGTACTCGATCAGAGCGGGCAGCGCGCAGGCGGTTCCCTTCGCGCAGCGCCACCGCTCCTGGTCTTTGTTGATCTCCCCACCACAGTTGGGGCATGCCGCGGGCAGCGGCACCTCCTGCGCCCCGGCCGGGCGCAGGCCGGTGACGGCGGCCTGGACGCGGGGGATGATGTCGCCCGCTTTGTAGACCGTCACGGTGTCCCCGAGGTGGAGGTCACGGCGGCGGATGTCGGCCGGGTTGTGGAGGGTGGCCCGGGTGACCGTGGATCCGTCGATGTCGACCGGTTCGAGGAGGGCCGTCGGGGCGAGCACGCCGGTGCGGCCCACGTCCCAGACCACGTCCTTCAACACGGTCTGCCGCTCGACGGCCGGAAGCTTGTAGGCGATCGCCCAGTGCGGGAACCTGCTGCCGAAACCGGCCGTTGCCTGCTCCGCCGCGTCGTTCGCCTTGATGACGACCCCGTCGATACCGAACGGCAGGGCGGGGCGCAGCGCGGCGATCTCGTCGGCCTTCTGCTGCGCCTCGTCGAGGGTGGCGACCACGTGCAGGCCCGCGGGTGTGTCCGCCGTGGTCTGCACTCCGGCTTCGGCGACGGCGGCCAGGGCCTCGGCGTGCGTGGCCCCGGGAGGCACGAAGGCGACGCCGTCGAGCTCGACCGCACCGTACGCCCAGAACGTCATCGCGAGCCGGTACGGACGGTCCTTCGCGCGCAGGGTGCCGGCCGTACCGTTGCGCGGGTTGGCGAATACCTGCGCGCCGTGCGCGGTGCGGACCTCGTTCGCGGTCTCGAACTGCTGCTGGGTGAACAGGACTTCGCCTCGTACCTCGAACGTGGCGGGCACGGGCAGCTGCTCGGGCAGGCCCTCAAGGGTGCCGATGACATGGCTGACGTCCTCGCCGTGGGTGCCGTTGCCTCGGGTGATGATCTGCTCCAGCCGCCCCGCGCGGTAGCGGGCGGCGACGGCCGCGCCGTCCATCTTCGGCTCGACGGTGAACCCGCCGGCGCTCTCGTGGCCCAGGCGGCGCTGGAGGGAGGTTCCCCAGGCGACGAGGCCGGCCGGGTCGAAGACGTTGTCGAGGCTGAGCAGTCGCGTGGTGTGCGCGATGTCGCCCGCCGGGGCGGCACCGTCCCCGACCAGGCCGGTCGGGGATTCCTGGGCGGCCCCGTCCGGGTGTGCCTGCTCCCAGGACAGCACGGCAAGCCGGAGCCGGTCGTACGTGGCGTCATCGATCGGGCTGTCACCGTCGCCGTAATACGCCCGCGAGGCCTCGCGCAGGCGGGCGAGGGCGGCCTCGTAGTCGGTGTGGCCGGACATGACGGACAACGCCTCATCGGCGGGAAGGGTCTTCATGAGCATGATCCTCGCTCAAGGGTCTGACAGTGAGGATGTGCTCGGCATCGCTCGGGACCTGGCTCCGGGCGGCCGCCTCCCGGGTCGGGATCAGGGCTCGTCGGGTACGTGGATGTCGAGGACGCAGATGTCGTCCCGGTTCCCTGGCCGCAGCGCGGCCAAGGTCCTGGCGAGCGTCTCGTTCCCGCCCTCCCGTACGAGCCGCAGAGCCGTTTCGGCGAGGCGGTCGAGCCCTGCTTCGATGTCCTCGCCCGGCTCCTCCACGAGGCCGTCCGTGAAGAGCAGCAGGCGGTCCCCGGGCAGCAGGTCGATCACGGCCTGCCCGTACACGGGGTGGAAGGTGGCGCCGAGGAGGCAGCCCACGGGCTGTGGCAGGAACTCCGCCGTACCCCCGCGGATCAGCAAGGGCGGCAGATGCCCGGCCCGCACCCAGGTCAGGCGGCGGTCCCAGGGCTGGTAGCGCCCCATGACCATGGTGGCGGTGGCGCCGTCGGGGTCCGTCGCCGTATGGAGCAGGAGGGCGTTGAGCCTGCGCAGGACGTCGGGGAGGGGCGAGCCTGTGACGATCATGCCCTTGGTGGTGAAGCGGAGCTGGGCCATGGTGCCCACGGCGGCCAGACCGTGACCGGCGACGTCCCCGACGACGAACAGCGCGCTCTCGTCCGGCAGCTCGATCGCGGAATACCAGTCGCCTCCGACGTTCAGGCCGCTGTCGGCGGGGAGGTACGCGACGTCGACGCCCAGGCCCGCCAGTTCCAGGGACTGCTCGGGCATCGGCAGCAGGGCTTCCTGGAGCCGGACGGCGATCGCGCGTTCGGCCGTCAGCACGCCGCGCTGGACGAGGTTGGCGCGTTCGCTCTCGCGCAGAGCCAGTTCGGTGTCCCGCAGTGCGCTGAGGTCCTGGAAGAAGCCGTGCACCTCCAACGGGCTGCCGTCCACGTCCCGTTGCGCCTCCGCGACGATCCGCAGGTGCCGTACGCCGTGCTCGGTGGTGATGCGGAAGAACTGGTCGATGGCCGTGCCGTCGGCCAGCAGCCGTTGAACGGCCGAGCCCAGCCGGGGCAGGTCCTCCGCCAGCAGGTGCCGGGGCAGTTCCTCCAGCCGCATGGGTCCCAGCGCGGGGTCGCGGCCGAAGATGGCGTAGACCTGGTCGGACCAGGTGATGGTGTCCGTCACCAGGTTCCAGCTCGCCCAGCCGAGGTTGCCCAGCCTCTGCAGGTCGTCCAGCCTGCGGGTTTCCCGTTCGCTGGTATCGTGGCGGATCCAGGACACGACCAGTCGCTCCCCCAGCCGGGACGCCCGGACCGAGAACACGGACTGCTGTGGAACTCCGGCGGTCACTTCCTCGTAGACGAAGGGCTCTCCCTCGTAGACCTCCCCCATGGTCAGGGTGTCCAGGTACCCCTCCCACAGTGCCGTGCCCGCCACCGTCGGGTAGTTCTCCAGTATCCGTCGGCCGACCAGCTCCTTGCCGTGCCGCCCGGCCACGTCCAGCGACTCCGGCGACGCCGCGTCGATCCGGTAGTCCTCCACCTCACCCGTCGGGGAACGCAGCGGGGTCAGCAGGATCGCCGGTCCGGACAGGGCGTCGAAGACCGTCTGGATGGCGTCCACGTCGGCGTGGAGCGGGTCGTGTCCGTAGGGGCCCCGGTCCGCTCGCAGAGGCCCGCCGCACAGCCTGACGGCCCGCCTGAGCAGGGTCCGGGTACGGGCGTCGAAGAGACCCTGCCGGGTGCGGAAGAAGCCCACGACGGCGGTCACCGGCCCGTTGCCGGGTACGGGGAGCCAGGCGCGCGAGGGCCACCGCTCGGGTGGATCGCCGATCAGGAGGTACCGGGAGGCGTCCTGCTCCGGGTCTTCGAGCCACACCGCCTCCCGGGCCGCGATCGCCTCCATCGCGGCGACGCCGCTGAGCGGGGGTATGTGGCTCCACTGCTCGGCCATCGAGTCGCTGATACCGGCGTGCCCTGCCAGCTTCAGGCTCCCCGCGGTGGCCACGGTGTAGATCATTACCGCGTCGACGTCCTCCGGGTCGGCCAGCACCGCGTGCAGCAGCCGAGCGATCTCGTCCGGGGTACGGGCGGCGGCCAGGTCCTCGGCGAGGCGGGCGAGGAGCGTGCGGTGCCCGGCCGGACGGCCGCCGCCGGCTACGTAGCGGCTCGTGCTGAAGGGCGAGGCGCCCGGCTTCGGCGGCACGACGGGCGCTGTCTGCCCGGCAGCCTGCGGCCGTGGCGCCACGGGCTCCGCGCCGGTCCGGCCCAGGGTGATCCAGCACTGCTCCAGGAGGGTCCGCCGGTTCTGCTCGGCACGGTCGAGCAGCAGCCGGTACGCGGCGTCCGGGGTCACGCCCGCCTGGGCCATCACCACGCCCTTGGCGCGCTCCAGGACGGCCGTCACCGAGGCCACGCCTTCCAGCTCCACGACTTCGGCACGAAGTTTGGACACGACCTTGGCCAGTGCCAGCACCTCGGGTGCCGCCCCCGCACCGGCGTTGGGAAGCATGAAATCGCCCTCCATAAGACGAGCATGCCACGTTCAAGGTCGGGTGGAGCCGGTTCCGGTCAGGCGGCCCGGGCGCCGGTCCCGCTGGTCCGTCCGGGCGTGGCCACGTCCGGACTGTCGGCGACGGCCGTCGGGCTGCCCGCGCCCGCGCGGGCCCCTCGTAGACCCCTCCCCCAGGGCTGCCGCTGGGCCCGGAAGGGCGGCGGGAGCCGCGGCAGCTCGCACGGGCTGATCCGGGGCTCCCCTGCGACAATGCTGCTGAGGCGGACACGGACCCCTGGGGGTGTGGATGTCCTATGCAGCAGCGCCTGCCTCCGCGGAGGCGGCCATCCGGGCGTTCCTGCTCGACGCCGAACCCGGCATCGAGGTCGCCGGTGATGCGTCCACGGCCGAGAAGGCCCGCGCCCGCGGTCCCTCAAGCCCGACGTCGCGGTCCTCGCCAGGACGCGGGTACCGGCCGTTCCGCCCCCGACGTGGGCGGCGACGAGCACGTGACCTCCATGGGCTGAGCCCGTATGGGGCCGGTCGGTCCCCCAGGAGGCCATGTGGACCCTCGCGCGCCGCATCCCAGGAGGTGGACGCTGGAACGAGAACAAGCGCAGGACTGAAGCGCCCGCACAGACAGGATCCGACCGTGTCCGCACCACGCCTCGACACCAGCGCCGCCCGCGCCCTCATCGAGGACGCCGTCACCGCACCCTCCATGCACAACGCGCAGCCGTGGCACTTCGTGCTGCGGCCCGAGGACCGCACGATCGAGCTGCACGGCGACTTCGACCGTGCCATGCCGCACACCGACCCGGATCTGCGGGCCCTGCACCTCGGCTGCGCCGCAGCCCTGTTCAACCTCCGGGTGGCCGCGGCAGCGGACGGCCTGGAGACGGCCGTCGTGCTCCTGCCCGAGCGGGACAGGCCGTTGTACCTGGCGGAGGTGACGCTGCGCGACACCGCGGCCGCGGACCGCGACCTGGCGGCCCTCCACCCCGCCCTGCGGCGCCGCCACACCAGCCGCTTCCCCTTCACCGACGAGGAGATCCCACCCGCCGTACTGGACGGTTTGCACGCGGCGGCCCTCCGCGAAGGGGCCCGGCTGGTCCTGCCCGACGCCTGGCACACCGAGGCCGTACTGGACCTCGTACACGACTCCGAACACCGTGAGGCCCAGGACCCGGACGCACGGGAGGAAACCGCCCGGTGGACGCAGACCGACACGGCGGCCGACGGGCCGCGCGACGCGGGCATCCCCGCCTACGCGTTCGGGCCCCGCCAGAGGGGATCCCGTGCGCCGGTACGCGACTTCGGCAGTTGGCGCCCCGTTCCCGGGCGCGAGTCGGCCGTGTTCGAACAGCGCCCCCGCATCGCGCTGCTGGGTACCCGGGACGACACCCCGGCGGACTGGCTCCGAGCCGGCCAAGCGCTGCAACGGGTCCTGCTCCAGGCCACGTCGGACGGGCTCGTCGCCTCCATGACCTCGCAGCCCCTCGAGTGGCCCGAACTGCGCTGGGCCGTCCGCGACCCGGTCGCCACGATGGGCCACGTCCACATGGTCCTGCGCCTCGGCTACGGGCCGCAGGGCCCGGCCACACCCAGGCGCCCCGCGGCCGACGTGCTCGAGGTCCGGTAGCCACAGGTGGAACCAGTGCTTCAGCCGTTGGCCCCGGCCCCGGCCCCGGGGCAGCGCAGGGTGTCAGCGGTCACGGGGGCGCCTTCGGCTCTGTTGCGGTCGTAGGTGACGGTCTTGACCAGGGCGGGTTGCGTGCCGATGGTGACGTCGAAGGACTTGTCGTGGTTCGCGACGACCCGGAGCCGCGCGCCGGGCAACGCGGCCGCGAGGGTGGCCGCGTCCGCCTCCCGCCCGGGTGCGTGGGTGATGACCGGCGGACCCACGGGGCGTGCGGGCGGTGCGGACCGCGAGGTGTCGGTGACGTCGAAGCCGCTGCGGCGCAGTGCGGCGGCGACGGCGCCGTCGTCCACGCGGACCGCGATCCCCCCGGGGTTGGTCTCGGCCGGCGTTTCGGGGACGGGCTGGATGCGGGCGTCGCCCTTGAGGGGGCGGTCCGCGGCCAGGGCGTCCCACAGTGCGGCGGAGCGGGCCTCGTCCCACAGCAGGGTGGAGCCCACTTGGGGCACCCGGTGGTCGAAGACCCGGATGGGTACGGTGGCGAACTCGATGCGGTCGGGCCGGAGGTGGCCGAGGCTCCATCCGATGCGGATCAGGTCGCCCAGTCCGGTCCGCTCGTCTGTGCGTACGGACTTCAGCAGGGTGCGGGCAGTGCGGGCCGCGCTGATCGGGCTGGAGAGGGCGCCCTCGGAGGTGAGCCGGGCCAGCAGTTCGTTCACCATCCGCTGCTGGCGGCGGACGCGGCCGAGGTCTCCGGGGCGGTTGATGTGCCGGGCGCGGGCGTAGCGGAGCGCTCCGTTTCCGTCCAGGCGGTGGACACCGGCGTTGATGTCGAGACCGGAGCCGTCGTCCGTCAGCGGCTTGTCCGTGCACACGGTCGCGCCGCCGAGGTTGTTGACCGTCTGCTCGAAGCCGGTGAATCCGGTCTCCAGGTAGTGGTCGACGTGCAGGCCGGTGGCCTTCTCGACGGTCCGCACGCTCAGAGGGCCGGCGCCGATCGCGAACGCCCCGTTGATCTTTCCGAAGCGGGCGGGGCCGGGGACCGCGGGTGGGGAAGCCGCGTCGGCGTACTGGACGTAGGAGTCGCGCGGGATGGAGACGACGCTCGCGCGCCGCTGGTTCTCGGAGAGGTGCACGAGCATCATCACGTCGGTGCAGTTGCACCCCTTGCCACCCACGTGGAGGCGGAGCTTCTCGGCAGCCGAGAGGCCCGCGCGGCTGTCGATGCCGACGACCAGGATGTTCGTACCCCGGCCGCCTGGCGCCTCACGCTCGGCGGAGATGGCCTGCGAGCCTGCGACGGCGCCCCCGGCGAGGGTTGCCAGCAGCGTGAGAGCAACGGTGAGTCGACGCAACACACATCCCCGAAATGGTGCCATAACTGACAAACTGGGACATTACTGCTGCGGGGTGCGGGGGACGGTGCTACGCGCCGGGAGTCGCGGCCGTGTCTCCGTAGTGGGCGGCCAGATTGTCCTGGGCGGGCCGGTCGCGCCCGGCCGGCCCCTGCGCGAACGCCCGCAGGACGTTGGCGGTGACCGTACGGGTGAAGTGCCCGGCCCGTGCGTCCAGACCGTGACGGCCGTTGCGCCCGCCGGGTCCGCTCGCGTCGAGGGCCTCGACCCAGCGCATGGTGCCCGTCGCGAAGACCGCGGCCCCGCTCGGCAGGGACAGGTAGGCGGTGTCCGCGTACGAGTGACGGCCCTTGCAGACCACCGGCGAGTGCGCCAGGACCTCGACCGGCCGCGGTGTCGGATGGGCCGGGTTGACGCGGTCGAACTCGACCCCCACCAGGTGGGGGTAGGAATCGCCCGCCCTCGCCCCGGTGCCCGCGAGGAGCCAGTGATCGGGGTGGGAGACCACGTACGGGGCGTCGACGGGATAGCCGTCGTAGATCACGCCGAGCAGCGCGCTCTCGGGCTCGCGGGCGGGCGCCCGCCGGAAGTCGTTCGTGGGCGGCGCCCCTCGCTGGAACCCGGGGTCTTTGGCGTAGTCCCCCTTGTAGCAGACGACGATGCGGTCCGGCCCGACGGCGGAGGGTTCGAAGCGGATGCGCCGGTAGCAGCAGTTGGCGCCGAGCACGGCCAGGTTCGTCCCCGTATCGCGCGCCCGGGTCACGTGCCGGCGTTGCTCGGGGCTCCAGTACTCGTCGTGGCCCAGGGAGACCACGGCGGCCGCCCCGCGCAGGAACTCCGGATCGCGGGCCACGTCCACCCCGGTGGCGTAGGCCAGCGGGAGACCCATCCGCTCGGCCAGCGCGATCAGGGGCGCCTCGAAGGGGAGGAACTGACCGGCGCCCTGCCTGCCCGAGTAGGGGCGGTCGAAGGAGACCCGCAGCGATCTCGACCCGCTCTTGCCCGTCGCACCCCTGTAGAGGTCCGCGCCGCCCCACCGGTTGTAGGCCTGCCAGGTGGCCACCGAGTTGACCACGACCGTACGCCCCACGGCCGAGGAGGACCGGACGGTGACCGGTACGTACCGCTGGGCGTGGCCGTCCCGGGTGTCCAGGCGCAGGAGGTAGCTGCCTTCCGGCCAGCCGGAGGTGTCCACCTGCGCCGTCGGCTGCCATGCGGTGTGCGCCATGCGCGTCTCGGGGTCGAGCCGGGCCGATGGCTGGAGGACGCCCGGCAGGGGGGCCGACCGCCACACCAGACGGGCCCGGGCCCCGCCGTACCAGCCCATCCGGTACGCGGAGACGGTGTAGGACACGGCCGTCGTCGACACCCGCAACACGAACGACTCGCCGGAGCGCGTGCTGACCCGCTCGGCGAATCCTTCGACGGCCCGGGCCGGGCCGCGCCGGGTGATCCGCCAGTCAGGGGAGCCGGGCCGTGCGTTCTCCGCCCGCACGTCGAGCCCGTCGCCCGGGGGCGTGGCGCGTACGGCGTCCTGCAGCCCGGAGCCGGCACGGGCGACGGCGGCCGCCGTTCCGCCCGGCCACGGTGCGATCGCGGCGGCGGCGAGCCCCAGGATCGCTCTGCGCCCGGGCCCCTTCCCGGATTCCCCGGCGCCGCTCGCAACTCCTGCCTGCTCCACCACATCACCCCGCAAGCCGAATCGTCTGAACCCTGTTCTAGCCCATCGACAGCCGGCTCCCCCGCAGGCCGTCGGTCCGGGTGTCGACCAGGACGAAGACGACGGCGCCCCGAGGTCTGCGCCTTCGGGGCGCCCGCGATGCGATGATCCTTCGGGAATCTGAGATCTGGGGGGCACATGGCCAAGATGCACGCGGACGAAGCGGAGACCGACGCCGAACTGGTCCGGCGGCTGCTGCGCGCCCAGTTCCCCCGGTGGGCGGACCTGCCGGTCACCCGGCTCGCCTCCGGAGGCACGGTCAACGCCATCTACCGGCTCGGCGAGGACCTGACCGTCCGGCTGCCGCTGCGCCCCGGCGGCGCCGAGGCCATCGCGATGGAGGCACGGCGGCTCCCCCGGCTGGCGCCGTCGCTGCCGCTGCCGATCCCGGAGGTAGTGGCGACCGGCGCCCCGGGCGAGGGGTACGACTTCGCCTGGGCGGTGCACCGTTGGATCGAAGGCCGCAACCCGTCCGAGGGTGACCTGGCCGAGCCCGAGCTCGTGGCCCGTGACCTCGCGGAGTTCGCGGTAGCCTTCCGCAAGATCGATCTCCCCGGCGGTCCGCCCGCGCACCGGGGCGCGCCGCTGATCGCCGAAGACCGGGAGATGCGGGCGGCGATCGAGGCGTTGCGCCGTACCGACGAACCCTTCGACGCCGACGAGATCACCGCGGCCTGGGAGGAAGCGCTCGCGGCGCCCCTGTGGACGGGCCCGGCCTGCTGGACGCACTCCGACCTCATGCCGAGCAATCTGCTGCTCGCCGGGGACCGCGTCTCGGCAGTCATCGACTTCGGCACCGTGGGCATGGGCGAGCCGGCCACCGACCTCATCCCGGCCTGGAACCTGCTGCCCGCCCCGGCGCGGCGGGTGTACCGCGAGGCGGTGGACGTCGACGACGCGACCTGGGCCCGCAGCCGCGGCTGGGCGTTGTCCATGGCGGTCATCCAACTGCCGTACTACCGGGCGACCAATCCGATCATTTCCGCCAACGCGCGGCACGTCATCCGCGAGGTCCTCGGGACGGGAAGGGGCTCGCTCAGCGGGACAAGGTGGTGACGAGCCCCATCTCATAGGCGGTGATCACGAGTTGAACCCGGTCCCGGGCGCCCAGCTTGGCGAACAGCCGTGAGACGTGCGACTTGGCGGTGGCCACCGTGATGAAGAGTTCCTCCGCGATCTCGGTGTTCGATTGGCCACGCCCGATCAGGGTCAGGACTTCCCGTTCCCGCTCGGTGATGCCCTCGACCGGCCGTGGGGACCGCCCCGGAGCAGCTCCGGGGCCTGCGGGGCGCTCGACGAAGTCCGCGATCAGACGACGTGTCACCCCCGGCGCGAGCAGTGCGTCGCCGGCGGCGACCACCCGGATCGCCGCGAGGATGTCGTCCAGCGCCATGTCCTTGACCGCGAAGCCGCTCGCGCCGGCGCGGAGCGCGCCGTAGACGTGGTCGTCCTCGTCGAAGGTGGTCAGGACGAGGACCCGGGTCGTTTCCGTACCGGCGGTGATCTGGCGGGTGGCCTCGATCCCGTCCATGCCGGGCATCCGGATGTCCATCACCACGACGTCGGGGCTGACCTCCCTGACCAGTTGGACCGCCTCGGCCCCGGTGCCGGCTTCACCGACGACCTCCAGGTCGGGGTGTTCGGCCATGATCATGCGCAGGCCGGACCGCACCAGCGGCTGGTCGTCGGCGAGCACGACACGTACGGGACCGTCGCTCATCGGGCGTCCACCGGAACTCCGACGGGTGCGGGAAGCGGCAGCGGCAGCCGCGCCGTCACCCGGAAGCCGCCGCCCTCGGGACGCGGTCCGGCGCTGAGGTGGCCGTGCAGCAGGCTGACCCGCTCGCGCATGCCCACGATGCCGAAGCCGTGGGCCGATCCGTTGCCGGTGGCACCGCGCCCCTCGTCGACGATCTCCACCGACAACTCCTCGTCCCCGTAGTCGATGGCCACCCGACAGCGCCCGGTGCCCGCGTGGCGGACCACGTTGGTCAGCGACTCCTGCACGATACGGTAGGCGGAAAGGTCGATCTCGGCCGGCAGAGGGCGTTGCTCACCACTGAGGCGCACGTCGACGCGCACCCCCGCGTCGGCGGTGGCTGCCGCGAGCCGTTCGATGTCCGCCAGACCCGGCGAGGGCACGAGGGGTGCCTGCCCCGAAGCCCCTGAGGCCCCTGAGGCTCCCGTGGCCGCCTCGTCCAGATCGGCCTGACGGAGTGCCACCAGGGTGCGCCGAAGGCCCGACAGGGTCTCTCTGCTGGTGGCCTCGATGGCTCGCAGTGCCTCGCGGGCCGCCTCTGGCCGTGTCTGGATGACCCGGCTCCCCGCCCCGGCCTGGATGGCGATGATGCCGATGCTGTGCGCGACCATGTCGTGCAACTCCCGCGCGATCCGCAGCCGTTCGGCGGTCACCGCCTCGGCCACCTCCTGCGAGCGCAGCACCACCGCGTGCTCGCGGCGCTCGCGGCTCAGCAGTCCGACCGTGGCGGACGCGGCCATCGCCAAGAGGGAGATCACGACGTTGACGGTCAGATTGTCCCCGTGCGCGAAACCACCGATGACCAAGAGCTGCACGGTGAAAGATGCGGCCGCGGCGAGGAGAGACGCTCGCCGCGTGCAGGTGGCGACGATGAAACCCAGGACGAGGTCCACCGCCAGATACGACAGGAACTGGCCCTGATACGACACCGAAAGGCTCTCGTGGACGGAGCTGGGAGTGCCCACCACCACGGCAGTGGACCCGAAGAGCGTCATGGCCAGAGCCAGTAGCGGCATCCGCCGTAGCACGCCCACGAGCAGGCTCACAGCCAGCAGTGACCCGATCGCGTGGACCGTCCCCGAGGCCCGCGGCGCACCCCCCACCAGCAGACCCGGCACGAAGAGGTACAGGACGCCTCCCCCGCAGGCCATGGCCTTGGCCTTCGTTCTCGTCATCGGCGGTGTGCCCCTTCGCGGGCGGGGTCGCGTTGCGCAACGGGGCGCGCGGGCAAGGGGATGGGCGGTGTGGTGTCCATGCCGCGAGACTAACCAGCCGCTGCCGGCGCGGCATCGGTCCGTGGGCGTACGCCCACGGGCCAACCCGGCGGCCCGGTTGCCGCCCACGGCCCGATGCCGGAATGGGGGCCTCCCGGCAGGGTTGCGCTTGTGATCGAAGTCAACGAACTCACCAAGCGCTACGGCGGCAAGACCGCCGTCGACCATCTGTCCTTCACCGTGCGACCGGGCCAGGTGACCGGATTCCTGGGCCCCAACGGAGCCGGCAAGACCACCACCCTGCGGATGATCCTCGGCCTGGAGGCGCCCACCGGCGGCGCCGCCACCGTCAGCGGTGTCCCCTTCCACAGCCATCCGCGCGGACTGCGGCACGTCGGCGCCCTCCTCGACGCCAACTAGGTCCACGGCGGACGCAGCGCCGTGGCCCACCTGTCGGCCCTCGCCCGCAGCAACGGCATCTCGCGGCGTCGGGTGGACGAAGTACTGCAGGAGGTGGGGCTGGCCGAGGCCGCGACCCGCCGCATCGGCGGATTCTCGCTCGGCATGAAGCAGCGGCTCGGGATCGCCACCGCGCTGCTCGGCGACCCGCCCGTGCTGATGTTCGACGAGCCGGTCAACGGCATGGACCCGGAGGGCGTGCTCTGGATGCGCCACCTCTTCAGGCGCCTGGCCGCCGAGGGGCGCACCGTCTTCCTCTCCAGCCACCTGATGTCGGAGATGGAGAACACCGCGGACCAGCTCGTCGTCATCGGCCGGGGCCGGCTCATCGCCGCCGAGTCGGTACGGGACTTCGCGGCCCGCAGCACCCGCCTCAGCGTCGTGGTGGGAACGCGGCAGGCCGCCGAGCTGTCGGCGGTACTGACCGCCGCAGGGGCGTCGGTCGAGCCGGAGGGCTCGGGGGGCGCCGAGAAGATCGCCGTGACCGGGCTGCCCGCGGACCGGATCGGAGCACTCGCCCTCGAGAACGGGATCTTGCTGAACGAGCTCACCACCCGGACCGCCTCCCTGGAGGACGCGTTCATGGAACTCACCGCCGACAGCGTCGAATACACGGCAGGACAGCACCGATGACCACACTCCCCTCCGTCACCCGGCCCCCCTCGGCCACACCCGTCGCCGAGCCGCCGGCCCGCTTCCGTGACCTGCTCGCCTCCGAGTGGATCAAAATGCGGTCCCTGCGCTCCACGCCGTGGACGCTCGCCTTCACCGCACTGTTCGTCATCGGATCCTCGGCGGTGGCGTCACTGGCCGACCTCAACAACCTCGGGCGATCCCGCCCGGACGCCCTGCAGACCCCCGAGTTCCTGTGCTTCGACGCCTATCCGGCGGCCGGCTACATGACGCTGATGCTCCTCGCCGGCAGCATCGGGGCCGTCACGATCGTCAGCGAGTACAGCAGCGGGCTGATCCGCACCACCACCGTGGCCGTTCCCGCCCGCCACCCTGTCGTGCTGGCCAAGGCAGGCGTCGTCGCGGCGGTCTGGACGGTCGTCGGCGCGATCATCTCCACCGGTGCCTTCCTCGTCTCCCAGGCCATCCTCAGCGAGCGGCACGCCGGGGTCCCGCTCACCCACCCCGGTGTGGCCCGCGCCATGGTGGCGTCCGCGCTGGTGGCCCCGGTCTGCGCACTGGTCGGCCTGGGGCTCGGTGTGCTCATCAGGCACACCGCGGCCGCCATCGTCGCCACTCTCTTCACCCTGCTGATGCTGCCGACGCTCTTCTCGCAGTCCAAGCAGTGGTCCGCCGATGTCCACCACATGATGGTGGTCGGCGCCTGGAAGCGCCTGGTCCAGAGCTGGGGGGAAATCCCCGGCGGTAGTCCGGTCCGCGACGCCACCGTCTCCGGCTCGTGGTGCGCGTACGCACTCTGGCCGCTGATCGCGATCGCCCTCGCAGTGGTCGTCGTGCGCCGCCGCGACGTGTGAACGTACCTCCAGGGCGCGCCCGAACGGATCCGCCGGGGCCATCCGGTGGGTTCGCGCCCGACACACAGCGCCCGCCCCGCGGCGCGCTCCCCGGGTTCCTATGCGACCGCGCCCGGGGACGGCGCCGACTTCCAGAACGGGCTGGTGGTCGACGGGCGGCGGCGGATCGTGGTGTCAGGCTCGTCCGACCTGGGCCCGGCGGGCGGCGGAGGGCGGTGGCGGCTCCAGCGCTTCACCCCGGACGGCGCGGTGGACCGCTCCTTCGGTCACCGGGGCACGGTGCTGACGCAGATGTCCGGGGTCGGGGGCGATGACGAGCACCTCTGGCGGATCGCCCTGCAACCGGACGGCAAGATCGTCGCCGTGGGGTACGCCGTCACCGCGACGGGCGGGGAAGACTTCGCGCTGGCCCGGTATCTGCCGGACGGCCGCCTGGACCCGTCTTTCGGCACCGGTGGCCGGGTGTTCACCGCGCTCGCGCCGGGTGCGGGCGACGATGAGGCGCAGGCGGTGCAGGTGCTGGGCAACGGCCGGATCGTCGTGGCCGGGTTCGCGGGCACCGGCGCCGACAGCTCGGGCCGCGATCTGGCACTGGCCCGGTACCTGCCCGACGGCCGGCTGGACCCGAGCTTCGGCTCCGGAGGGCTGGTGGTCCGTGATGTCGCCGGCGGGCGGGACCAGTTCAAGGCGATGACCCTGGACCGGCGCGGCCGCATCGTGGCGGTGGGGTCCGCCGACCTCGGGGCCGGGGCGGGTGGCACCAGCTTCGCGGTCGCCCGCTATCGGGCGGACGGCAGGCCCGACGCCTTCGGCTAGTGCTGTGGCCGGGCGGCCGCCCCGCAGGACGGCAGGTCGTGACCCGTACGAAGGAGCAGCGGGGCGAAGCCGGGGGCGGCAGCGAGTGTGGCGGTCAGCCGTCCGCGCCGGGCTCCAGGCGCGCAGCGGCCCGCGCCGCGTCATCGGCGGCCTTGCGCGCCGCCCGCGCGACCCGGCCGGCTTCACGGTGGCGGCGCTCCGCGGCCCCCGCCTCCGCGCGTCCCCGGCGGCGTTCCTCCTTCACTCACGCGAGTCGGCGCTCCAGGTCGGTGATCTGCTCGTCCAGCGCGTCGAGCGGCTCCCGGCTCCGGGCGAGCTCCTCGTCGGCCATACGCAGCTGATCCTCCGCCTCCGCCGCTTCCCGACCCGCCGTTTCCGCCGCCGCCCGGGCCCGCTTGGCCTCGGGCGCCGCCGGGTGATTGGCGGAGGGCGGCTGGGGTGAGTGGGGCGGGTGGGCGTCGGGGGCGATGTCGAGGCCGGTGAATCCGGTCGGCGCGGGCGGGGCCTTGGACAGCGTGCCGCGGGCCCACTCCGCGGCGGCCTCGGGGTCCGCGAGCACGGTGTGAAGGATCTGCTCCACCTCCCGCTGGACGGCCTCCGACACGGGGTGGCCCGCCTCACCGGCCAGGCGGCGGGCCTGGCGGGCCATCGCCGCGATCACCCCGTGCTGACGGTGCGACAACTCGCGCAGTTCCTCCCCCGCCAGCGTGCGGTGCGCCGTGCGCAACGCCTCGCCCAGCCGCAGCAGCTCCTCGGCCTGGGACGGCTCCGCCCTGACCAGCAGGTTCGAGGACCAGGCCGCCACCGTCGGCTTCCGCAGGCCCGTGATCCGCTTCACCACCGACGCGTCACCCTCCTTACGGGCCCGGGCGGCCGACTCCTCACGAGCAGCCGTGAACTCCGCCGGCAGCAACCCGTACAACTCCCACGTCACCGCGTCCACATCGATCACGGTCACCACTGTCCGCCACCGGAAGGACAGCACACCGCACCACGCTGACCGACACACCGAAGCCCGACGGATCCCTCCTCCGGCCACCTCGGACGAGCCGTGCACGTGGGCTACTCCACGGTGAGGTCGTCGACGTAGACGGCGCTGGTGCCGGTGGCGCCGGCGGCCGGGACGAAGTCGACCCCGATCTTCCGCACATCGTGCAGCTCGGCGACCTTGGACAGATCCAGCGTGAGCGTCGCGCCCTCCGGGTGGCGTACTTCAGGAGCGGTTCGCGGCCCCCGCCCAGGCCGATGTCGGCCTTGAGGGACTTGGCCCCGCGAGCGGCCCATTCGCCGACCGTCCAGGGGCCCTCGGTCGTGTTGCCGGAAGCCCAGCCCTGGGCGCCGGGCTCGAAACCGGCGAGCTCCACACCCGACCGCTCCGTGCGCCGGGTCGGGTCGATCCCCCCGCGGTTGACCACCCACGGGTCGTTCATGAGCCCGCTGCCGTGCAGGTTGCCGTTGCGGTCCGGGCTCCACGGGCTGTCCCACGTCAGGAAGCAGGTGGTCTCCGGGAAGCGGGTGTGCAGGGCCTCCGTCCACTTCGCGTAGTCGAAGCCGGGGTCCGGTAGTCCTTGCCGGGGGCGTTGGGCGGGCCGATCTCGGTGAACGCGAACGGCTGGCCCAGCCGGACCAGTTCGTCTTAACCCTGGGCTGCCATCGGGTCCGAGATGTAGCAGTCCAGTCCGACGACGTCCACGTACGAGGACCCGGGATAGAAGCCCGCGCCGTCGTACAGCCCGGCGGCGACCTTGTCCAGGGTCGAGTGCCAGGCCTTGCCGGCAGGGGTGGCGGGGTTGGTGAGGTCGGAGAAGTCGGCGAGCGGAACGTTCATCGAGCCGCCGCCGGGATTCGGTGCGTGCACGCTCACCGAGGGCAGGCTCCCCTTGCTCCAGGCTTCCTTGAGGTAGCCGTTGCAGTAGGTGCTGACCGTGGTCGAGCCCTTGCCGTTCACCCAGCCGTCGGCGTAGTCGCAGGCGACGATCGCCGGGTACTGCCCCGGCGGGGACGACCGAGTGCGCCGCCGCGGGGATTTCGAGTCCCGGCGTGATCGCCAGGATGCATGCACCCAGGGCGGCGGCGAGAGCGGTTGTCCTACGGCGTATGTGCACAGAGCACCTTCGAGAAACACACGGAGGGTGGAGCGAACGGTCCGGACGCTACCAGCCGGCCCTCACCTCCGGCCGGGGCTGGGCGGGCTACGGCTCGGCCTGTTGGAGCAGCTCCGGTGTGCGGGGTGCGAGCCCGCTCGTAGCGTGGGTGGGGCACCTTCCCGGGAACCGGGAGGGACCACGGGTGACCAGGGAAAGAGACCTCGCCATGACAGACACCGACGCGATCGCCGAAATGACCTCCGAGGACGCCGCCGGGGTGGTCGGTCTGGGCGTGAGCGGGGTCGCCGGGTACGCCCGCCCGGCCCCGCGTGACGTGGACAAGGAACGGGAGGCACGCGCGGGCGTGCTCGGCATCGCGGACAATTCCGAGAACTCCACCGGAGTGGCCGGCTTCGGTGCGGTCGGCGTGGCCGGGCGCGGTTCCGAATGCGGGGTGCGCGGCCGGAGCGAGGCGACCGGGGTGCGCGGCGAGACCCTCTTCGGCGAAGGGGTCCTCGGGGAGGCGCGGGCCACCGGTGTCGGGGTGATCGGGATGAGCAAGGACGGCAACGGCATCCGGGCGCAGAGCGAGACCGACGCCGGGATCGCCTGCAGCTCTTTTGCGGAGGTGGGCGGCCGCTTCTCTTCCGTGGAGGCCGCGCAGATCGAGCTCGCCCCCCATCCGGCCGACACCCGGTTCGGGGACGCCGCCCCGCGGCTGCCCGGGGCGGGCCGGCTCGGGCAGCTCATCACCCTGAGCGATGCCGACGGGGCGTGCCGGCTCTACCTGTGTGTGGGGGCCCCGGAGGGAGCCACCGCCAAGTGGGCCCCGGTGCAGTTGGGAGACGCCGTGGACGGGCGGCCCTCATGAGGAGCGCCCGTCCGGTGGGGCCCGGCGGGCACGGGGGCGGGGGCCGGAACCCGTACGGGGGCGGTGCTTCGAACGGGCGTTTCGCCGCCCGGACGGACGGCGTGGCGAGTGTCGGTCCGCCCGGCGGCGCCGGTGGGTGGGGTTGAGTGGCGGGGCCGTCCCTACTCCCGAGGAGCCGCCATGGCTGTCCAGGAACGTCTTCCCGCCGGCACCATCCTGCTGTCCGACTCCCAAGCGTTCGGCTGCGCCGGTGCGGTGTTCCGCGTCGACCCGGTGACCGGTGAGCACAGGACGCTCTCCAGCGCCGGCGACCTCCAGGGAGCGACCGGGATCGCCATCGAGGCGGCCGGCAGTGTCCTGGTGAGCAAGGACCGGTTCTTCCCCGGTACCGGCGTACTGCTCCGGCTGCCCGCAGGGACGGGGACGCAGACGGAGGTGAGCTCCGGCGGGAAGTTCACCTCCCCGGGCGACGTGGCCGTGGAGGCCGACGGCCACATCCTGGTCGTCGACGGCTTCGCCGCCGGTTCCGGCGCCGTGATCCGCATCCACCCCGCCACCGGTGACCAGGTCGTCCTGTCGCTGGGCGACGGCGTCGGCGATCCCCCGCCGAGGCCCGTGGGCCTGTGCGTGGCTCCGGACGGCACGGTGCTCGTCGTCGAGCAGGCCATGGCGGGCGGGGCGGACCTTTCGGCCCGGGTGGTGCGCATCGACCCGGTCAGCGGCGCCCGTACGACGGTGACCTCCGGCGGTGAGTTGCGCAGCCCGATCGGAGTGGCGGTCGACGGCGGCGGCAGCATCCTCGTGGCCGATGCCAACGCCTTCCCGGGCTTCGGTGGTGGAGTGATCAAGGTGGATCCGGTGAGCGGGGCCCAGACCACCGTGGCCTCCGGCGGCGCGTTCGTCGCCCCGCAGGCGCTGGCGATCGAGGCGGACGGCAGCATCCTGATCACGGACAACGAGGCGTTGAACGGTGTGGGCACCCTGTTTCGGGTGAACCCCACGACCGGCGCGCAGCAAGTGCTCGCCTCGGGCGGGGACTTCAAACGCCTCACCGGGGTGGCGGTCGTACCGGCGACCTGAGGCGGGTCAGCCTGGGCAGTGACGCGGTGGTGGGATGCACAAGGAGAACGGCAAGGCCGACTTCTACCACCAGGGCCTGACCGGCGGCATCTACAACCCCGCCTCCGGACGCTGCATCGACGCCGGCAACATGAACGGCGGCACCCAGTTCTACCTCCGGGACTGCAACCGCAGCAACCCCCAGCGCTGGACCGCCCCCGGCACCACATGCCGGGGGCGGACTGCTGCCCTACGCGTCCCGGCCGGCTTCCCGAGCCGTACGCTCCAGCCGGTTTCGGTACTCCTCCCACCAGGCCGCATCGCCCGGCACCATGCTGTCGTTGCCCTTGTTCATCCCCACGGCGCCGTCCATGAGCTCGCGGACGATATCGGCGTGCCCTGCGTGCCGGTGCGTATCCGCGATGACGCGCACCACGGCATGATGCAACGTCACCTCGTCCTTGCCGCTCGGCCACCACGGCACCGTGCCGATCGTGTCCAGAGCCAGGGCCTCGATCGTCGCGTCCGCGTGCGCCCACGCCCGGCGGTAGAGTTCCACGATCTGTTTCCGGGACTCGTCGGCGGTGGCCCACATGTCCGCGTTGGGCTCAGCCCCGTCCGCG
This sequence comes from Streptomyces sp. NPDC060031, assembly GCF_042736805.1. NCBI lineage: Bacteria > Bacillati > Actinomycetota > Actinomycetes > Kitasatosporales > Streptomycetaceae > Streptomyces > Streptomyces sp. NPDC060031. The sequence continues at coordinate 68,939 of NZ_JBHWVM010000003.1, read as the reverse complement.
AGCCAGGGCAGCGGTTCGCCGGACGGGCGTCCGAAGGTGTCGCCGAGGTAGCCCAACTCCACGCCGGCCACGTGTTTCACCAGGCCCAGGAGGTTGGTGCCGGTGGGCGTCAGCGGGCGCCGCACGTCGTATTCCGAGAGCCCTTCGAGCTTCCACAGGAGGGCATCGCGGGCGGACTGCAGATAAAAGTGAAGATCAGCTTTGGGATCCGATGCGGTCATGGGGCCAGTCTGCCGCCCGCTCGAACGCCTCGGCCCCGCCCTTAACCCTTTCCGATCACTTCCTTAAGCGGAACCTAAGACTCACTTCCCCCGCCCCGAAACGAACAAATGTCCGTTCCGGGGCGGCTAGCGTGCTGCCTCACCCCAACCCCCGGCAATGCAGAGGCAGGCACGCGATGGGCAGCACCACCAGTCACCGGCGCAGGGCGAGTACGAAGACGAAGGCCGCGGGCGCGGTCGCGGTGGCGGCGGTGATCGCGGGCGCGGCGTTCGCCTTCACGGGCACCGCGCAGGCCACGTCCGTGGGAGCGGTGTACACGAAGGCCAGCTCCTGGACCGGCGGCTACACCGGCCAGTACGTGATCACCAACAACACCACGCAGGCGCAGTCGGATTGGACCCTCGAATTCGACCTGCCGGCCGGCACGAAGATCGACTCCCTGTGGAACGGCACCCACACGGCCAACGGGCAGCACGTCACCGTCAAGCCGGCGGCATGGAACAAGGAACTGGCGCCCGGCGCCTCGGTCACGGTCGGCTTCGTGGCGAGCGGGACCGGCAGCCCCGGCAACCCGACGGCCTGTCGCATCAACGGGTCCAAGTGCTCGGCGGAACAAGGCGCGACGCCCCCGCCCGGCGGCCGCCCCACCGTCACCCCCACGGCGGCGCCGAGCACCGGCGCTCCCACCTCCGCACCCACGCCCACCGCACAGCCGACCCGGACCGCGTCCCCTTCCGCCTCCGCTTCGGCCACCGCCACACCGCCGCCGGGGACCGGCGCCCCGGCGGGCACGGCGCGTTTCGCCCCGTACGTGGACACCTCCCTGTACCCCGCCTACGACCTGGCCGACACCGCGGACAAGACCGGCGTGAAGGAGTTCCACCTCGCCTTCGTCACCTCCGGCGGCGGCTGCACCCCGATGTGGGGCGGCGTCACCGACCTCGCGAGCGACAAGGTCGCCGCGCAGATCGGGGCCCTGCGGGCGAAGGGCGGCGACGTACGGGTCTCGTTCGGCGGAGCAGCGGGGCGCGAGCTGGCCCTGAACTGCGCGACCGCGGACCAACTGGCCGCCGCGTACGGCAAGGTCGTCGACCAGTACCGGCTCACGAAAGTCGACTTCGACATCGAGGGTGCGGCGCTGCCCGACAGCGCGGCCAACACGCGCCGCGCGCAGGCCGTAGCGGCGCTGCAGAAGTCGCACCCGGGCCTGGACGTGGCGTTCACCCTCCCGGTGATGCCGGAGGGCCTCACCCAGCCGGGCGTGGCCCTGCTGGCCGACGCGAAGCGGGCGGGGGTGCGGGTCGACGGCGTCAACATCATGGCGATGGACTACGGGCCCTCGTACGGCGGCGACATGGGCCAGTACGCGATCCAGGCGGCGACGGCCACGCAAGCGCAGATCAAGGGGGTGCTCGGGCTCTCCGACACGGCCGCCTGGAAGGCGGTCGCCGTCACACCGATGATCGGCGTGAACGACGTCGCGAGCGAGACCTTCACCGTCGCCGACGCGTCCCAGCTCGTGGACTTCGCGAAGTCGAAGGGGATCGGCCGGCTGGCGATGTGGTCCGCGGCCCGCGACCGGCAGTGCCCGGCGGGCGCGGTGAATTACGCCGACCCGACGTGCAGTTCCGTCCTCCAGCAGCCCCTGGCTTTCACCAAAGCCTTCGCCTCCCTCCGTTAGTGCCCGCTTCGTCAGCGTCGAGGTGACGAGGTGACGAGGCGTCGAAAGGTGCGGGCCGGGCCGCCCAGCGGGTGGTCCGGCCCAGGCGTCGCGGGGACGCAGCAGAAGGAGGGGGACACGGCCAGGGCAAAGAGGATGACCCACTCCTTGCCACTTACAACTTATAGCGCGCTGGGGGGCTTGCGGCAAGGCTCCCACGGCGGGGCAGAATCGCGGACCGAGGTCCAGACCCCGCAGACATGGGAGATTCACGAAGTGCGAGTGTTGTTGGCCGATGACATGAACCACCTGACCACCACCAGCGCGTTCGAACTGCCCGACCACCTCTCCCCCAAGGCCGACCCGGCGCTGGTCGACGGCGACGAGCGGCACTTCGCGGCCGTCGCGGAGAGCCTCGAGCAGGCGATCGCCGAAGTCTCCGACCGCCTCGAGGCCGAGCGCAGGGCTCCCGGCGGCATCGGCCGGGAGGCGATGGACCGGGACGCGGAGATCCACCGGCTGACCGGCCGGCTGCGCGCCCTGCGCCGTTTCGGTTTGGACCTGTGCCTGGGACACATCGTCAGTGCGGAGGATCCCGAGCCCGTGTACGTCGGACGCCTCGGCCTCACCGACAGCACGGGGCGCCGGCTGCTCATCGACTGGCGCTCCCCCGCGGCCGAGCCGTTCTTCGCGGCGACCCACGCCAACCCGATGGGTCTGGCGAGCCGCCGCCGGTACCGCTGGACCCGCGGCCGGATCAGCGACTACTGGGACGAGGTCTTCACCGCCGACGGGCTCGAAGGACACGCCGCGCTGGACGACCAGTCCGCGTTCATCGCGAGCCTCGGCGGCAACCGGTCGGCCCGGATGCGCGACGTGCTCGCCACCATCCAGGCCGACCAGGACGCCGTGATCCGGGCGGGATCCCGTGGCGCTCTCGTCGTCGACGGCGGTCCGGGTACGGGCAAGACCGTCGTCGCTCTGCACCGCGCCGCGCACCTCCTCTACTCCGACCCTCGCCTCGGCCACCGTCGGGGCGGCGTGCTGTTCGTCGGTCCGCACCAGCCGTACCTGGCCTACGTCGCCGATGTCCTGCCCAGCCTGGGCGAGGAGGGCGTGCAGACCTGCACCGTGCGGGACCTCGTCGCCGAGGGAGCCGCGGCGGCGATCGAGACCGACCCGGGTGTGGCCCTCCTGAAGTCGTCCGCGGACCTGGTGAAGGCGATCGAGGCGGCCGTGCGCATCTACGAGGAGCCGCCCACCCGGGGGATGACGGTGTCGACCCACTGGTCCGACATCTGGCTGAGCGCCGATGACTGGGCGGCGGCGTTCGAAGCGGTGGAACCGGGCACCCCGCACAACGAGGCGCGCGACCATATCCGTGAGGAGCTGCTCACGATCCTGATGGACAAGGACGACAGCGACGCCTCCCCCGAACTGCTGCGCAGGTCGCTGATGCAGGACCGGGAACTCATCGGGACCCTCAACCGTGCGTGGCCGATGGTCGAGCCGAGTGACCTCGTCGGAGATCTGTGGTCGGTGCCGGCCTACCTGCGCAAGTGCGCTCCCTGGCTCGCCCCCGAAGACGTACGCAAGCTGCAGCGCGAGGACGCCCAGGCCTGGACGGTGTCCGACCTGCCGCTCCTGGACGCGGCCCGGCAGCGGCTCGGCGACCCGGAGGCGTCGGCGCGCAAGCGTCGCCGCGAGGCCTCGGTCGCCGCCGAGCGTGCGCGCAGGGCCGACGTCATCGACGGCCTGCTGGAGGCCGACGACGACGGTGAAGGCGCGGTGACGATGCTGCGGGGACGGGACCTGCAGGACACCCTGATCGACGAGGGCGCACTGCCCGCCGCCGAACCGGATCTGCTCGCCGGCCCGTTCGCTCACATCGTCGTGGACGAGGCCCAGGAACTGACCGACGCCGAATGGCAGATGCTGCTGCTGCGCTGCCCGTCGCGCAGCTTCACCATCGTCGGGGACCGCGCGCAGGCCAGGCACGGATTCACCGAGACGTGGCAGGAACGGCTCAAGCGGGTCGGGCTCGACCGGATCAACGTGTCCTCCCTGAGCGTCAACTACCGCACGCCGCAGGAGGTCATGAGCGAAGCCGAGCTGGTCATCCGCGCCGCGCTCCCGGACGCCAACGTGCCGGCCTCCATCCGCAGCAGCGGCGTCCCCGTCGTACACGGAGCCGTTTCGGAGCTGGACTCGGTCCTCGACACCTGGCTCGCCGCGCATGCCGACGGGATCGCCTGCGTCATCGGCACTGGTGACATCGGTACTGGTGACACCGGCGAGGGCGCGTTCCGCACGACGTCCCGCGTGCGGTCGCTGACCCCGGAGCTCTCGAAGGGGCTGGAGTTCGACCTGGTCGTCCTCCTCGACCCGCAGGCGTACGGAGAGGGCATCGCAGGTGCGGTGGACCGCTACGTCGCGATGACCCGGGCGACCCGGCAACTCGTCATCCTCACGAGCCCGTCGTGATCGGTAGCACCGACCCCAGCCACTCGCCCCGCGTCGCGGCTCCTCGGCGTCTAGGGCGAGAGCGGGGGCCGGAGTCCCCCATCCGCATCCCCACCGGGTGAAGCACGCGGGAGCGCCCCGTCGGACGTGGGTCCGACGGGGCCCTTCGCGGGAGGGGGGGCGACCCTGCTGTCAGTGGTCCTTGCCGTTCGACGCGCGCGGGCCGTCCGGGCGGGCCTGCTCCTCGCGGCCGGTGCCCGGCCGCTGCCGCTTGGCCGCGTGGCCGCCGGCGTCCGCGTCGCCGTCGCCCGTACGCCGCACGACGGCGTCGTCCGCCTGCTGCCGGGCCTCCCGGTCGCCGCTCTCGCCCACTGCCTCGGACGGGGTGGTACGCGGGTGACGCCGGGACTTCTCGTGAGCCGTCATCTCGTCCTCCTTCGGACAATTCATCAGGGGTGTCCGTCGGCCGCGGCGCCCTGTCGGGTCGCCGCCGCGTCCGTTACGTCGAGGAATACCTGATCCAGCTCGTGCCAGCGACCGCGGACCTCGCGCCGGATCCGCACCATCGCGTCCTCCACGGCCTCACTGTCGTAGCCCGGCGTCAGGTCGATGCGCGCGGCCACCATGACCGAGTCGGGCCCCAGCCGCATGGTCAGCAACGCGGTGACCGAATCGATCTCCGGCTGCCGCACCAGGAACTCGCGCACCTGTCGCTGGACGCCGGGATCGGCCGCCTCGCCGACCAGCTGCACCCGGGCCGCGCGGCCGAGCGTGTACGCGACGTAGATGAGCAGGACCCCGATGAGGATGGAGGCGCACGCCTCGTACGCGATCTCCCCGGTCACCATGTGCAGGACGATGCCGGCGATCGCCAGGAGGACACCGGCGCAGGCGGTGCTGTCCTCGGCCAGCACGGTCCGCAGGGCCGGATCGCGGCCGGCCCGTACCTCGGCCGCCATGCTCCGGCCCTCAGCCCGTGCGGCGCGACGGACCTGGAGCAGCGCCCTGGCGAGCGAGGCCCCCTCGGCAGCCAGCGCGACGACGAGGACGACCAGGCCGATGACGTAGCCGTGGCGGGATTCGGACCCGCCGGAGCGGAAGGCCTCGATGCCCTGGAAGACCGAGAAGCAGCCGCCGGTGACGAAGATGCCGACGGCGGCGAGGAGGGACCAGAAGAACCGCTCCATGCCGTAGCCGAAGGGGTGGCGGGCGTCCGCGGGGCGCCGGCTGCGCTTGAGGGAGGCCAGCAGGAAGACCTCGTTGAGACTGTCCGCGATCGAGTGGGCCGCCTCCGACAGCAGCGCCGGGGAGGCCGCCACGACCCCTCCGATGGCCTTGGCCACGCTGATGACGAGGTTGGCGGCGAGGGCCACCCATACGGTCCTGCGCGTCTCGCCGTCCCGGCCGACGCCGCCCGATGGGCGGTCCGGCTCCTGCGCGGCCCCCTCCACCTCCGCCGTCGCCGTCATCCCCGTACGATTGCGCGCACGTTCTCGATGCTGCCGCAGTCGGCGGCGAGCTGCCGTTCCCGCTCCCGCAGGAACGCCGCCCCGAGCTCGGCCCTGCGCTCGTCGGGGACGTTCTCCCGGGCATCGTTGAGGATCGTCCGTTCCTCCTCGTCGAGGTGGTGGGAGACCGCCTTGGCCAGGGCCTCCAGGCGCTCGTCCCACTCGTCGGAGCCCACCTCGGACACCTCGAGGAGCGCCAGCAGCGCCTCATTGCCCTCGGCGTGCTCCTCGGCGCCGTGCTCGACCTCTTCGTTGTCGACGTCCTTGAACCTCTTCAGGGCGCCGTAGACCTCGGCCTCCTCGGCCTCGCCGTGCGCGATGAGAAGGGCGGAGAACTTCGCGCGGGCGGCCGCCCGGTCCGCCTCCACACTGCGCATCCGGCGAAACAGGTCCTCCATGGTGCGGTGGTCCTTGAGGATCACGGCGACGACGTCCTGGTTCTCCTGCTTGTCCGCGGCCATGCCACGTCCCTCCTGCGTTCGGGTTTGCTGCACAGGGCGCTTGCTCGATGGCGGTGAGTTCAAACCCCGGAGTGTGCGGGGTCGCCCGTACGGGTTTCCCGGGCGCCCACGGGGGCAGCCGCGTCAACGGGTACGAAGAGCCCCCGGACGGAGGCCAGAGATGTCAACCAATTCGCTGATAGCCGTCATCGTCGTGGCGGCGGTGGTGGTGCTCGCGCTCACGGCGCTGCTGTGGACCCTGGCCCGACGTCGCCACCTGCGGGAACGGTTCGGGCCCGAGTACGAGCGCACGGTCGAGGAAGAGGGCGACAAGCGCTCCGCCGAGCGGGAACTGCGCGCCCGTGAGGAGCGGCACGATCAACTCGACATCAAGGAACTGTCGCCTGAGCGCCGGCACGAGTACGCGGACGAGTGGTCCGGCGTGCAGCAGCAGTTCGTGGACCAGCCGGAACGCTGCGTCGCCGAGGCCGACGAGCTGGTGACCCGGCTGATGGGTGAGCGCGGCTATCCCACCGACGGGTACCAGGGGCAGTTGCGGGATCTCTCGGTGGAGCACGGCACCACGCTGGAGCACTACCGGACCGCCCACGCGGCCAAGGTGCGCAGCGGTGCGGGAGAGGCGACGACAGAGGAGCTGCGCGGGGCGATGGTGCACTACCGCACCCTGTTCGAGGAGCTGCTCTCCGACCAGAGGAGCCGATGACATGCAGAACCACGAGGAGCAGGAGGGACGGGCGACCGAGCCTGTCCCGACGACGGAAGACCTGGCACACCCCGGGGCGTCGCGGACCGGGGAGCGGGACGCGGCCGTTTACCCGGGCGAGGCCACGGGCGAGCGGCACGAGGTGCCCGAGACCGGCGACGCCATGGACCGCGGCGACGCCATGGAGACCAGGGACGTCAGCGACACCGGCGACGCCATGGACACCGGCGACGCGACGGAAACATCCGCGGACCGGCCCGCCGGCGACGCGGACGCGGGTCGAGGGTCCGAGGGCGAGGAGGAACCACTGCTGGACGCCGCGGAGGCGGAGCGCTACCGCACCACCTGGAGCGAGATCCAGGGCCGGTTCGTGGACGACCCGCAGGAGGCGGTCCGGGCCGCGGACACTCTGGTGGCGGAGGTCATGCAGACGTTCGCGGGCACCCTTTCCGAACACCGGAGCGGGCTGGAGAAGCAGTGGGACCGCGGCGAGCAGGTGGCCACCGAGGACCTGAGGCAGGCCCTGCGGGCCTACCGCTCGCTGATCAACCGGCTGCTCGACACCTGAGCGCGCGATAGCGCTGCCCAGGACGCGCACGCCATAGAGGCAGGGGCCTGATCGTGGGAGAGCTGGACGCGTTCACCGACGTACTCGACTATCCGATGTATCTGGTGACGGCGGCGGCCGGAGACGAGCGGGCCGGTTGCCTGGTGGGCTTCGCCTCCCAGTGCTCGATCGACCCGCCCCGCTTCATGGTGTGGCTCTCCAAGGCCAACCGTACGTACCGGATCGCACGCGACGCGTCCCACCTCGCGGTGCACGCGTTGCGGGGCGATCAGAAGGACACGGCGGAGCTCTTCGGCAGCCGGTCCGGGGACGACATCGACAAATTCGAGCACATCGCCTGGCGATGGCCGGCCGACCCGGACCGCGGGGCCGCTCCGGTCCTCCAGGACGCCTGCGCCTGGTTCCTCGGCCGGGTCGAGGAACAGATCGACGGCGGAGACCACGTCGGATTCCTGCTCTCGCCCGTCGAGCAGAGCCCTCCCGGTCCGGTGCGGCCGCCGCTGCTGCTCTTCAGCGACGTCGTGGACCTCACGCCGGGCCACCCGGCCTGAGGTCCACGGCGTCGCTCCCCTCGGGGCTTCCCTCAGTCGGGGGGTTCCGGCACCACGGGCCGCTCGCCGGGCGAGGGCTGTTCGGGAGCCGGACGGGGGTCACGGGGCCGGGGACCGGGAGCCGCGGGCTCCGGATCGCGGGGTACCGGATCCGGCTTCCTCGGCGTGGGCCCGGGGCCCTCGGGCTGCGGTTCGGTGGTCCGGTCCATGCGCTTCACCTCGGGGTTCCTTGGCTCGGGGGTGCGCTGTGCACCTGCCCCGCCGGACGGGCCTCAAGCGGGGCGGCGGAGGTCCGGGCGGAAAGCGGGGGGGCGATCTGCTCCAGGGACCGGCCCTCGGCGGCGACGGCGTAGAAGACGGCCACCAGTCCGGCCGCCACCATCAGCGAGGCGCCGACGCAGAAGGCGAGCACCGCGTCGGACACCACCCCGCTGGAGGTGAGGTTCGCGAAGAGCAGCGGGCCCGAGATGCCGCCCGCCGCCGTGCCGACGGCGTAGAAGAAGGCGATCGCCATCGCCCGGGTCTCCATCGGGAAGATCTCGCTGACGGTGAGGTAGGCCGAGCTGGCTCCGGCCGAGGCGAAGAAGAGCACGACGCACCAGCAGGCGGTCATGGTCACGGCATCGAGCCGGCCGGCGCCGAAGAGCCATGCGGTGGCGAAGAGCAGCGCGCCGGACAGCATGTACGTGCCCGCGATCATCGGCCGTCGACCGACGGTGTCGAACAGGCGCCCCATCAGGAGCGGGCCGAGGAAGTTCAAGAAGGCGACGACGGCGAAGTAGTAGCCGGTCACCCCGCTGGAGACGTGGAAGAAGGTGACGAGGATGGAACCGAAGCCGAAGGTGATCGCGTTGTACAGGAAGGCCTGTCCGACGAAGAGGGACAGGCCGAGGACGGCGCGGCGCGGATAGGAGCGGAATACCGTCCTCGCGATCTCGCCGAAGCCGATGCTGTGGCGCTGGGTGACCGTGATGCCCTGCTCCGGATCGGGCAGCCGCAGGTCCTTCTCCGCTTCGATCTGCCGCTCCACGTCCGAGACCAGCGCCTCCGCCTCCCCGGCGCGGCCGTGGAGCATCATCCAGCGGGGGCTTTCGGGCACGTGGCGCCGCACCAGCAGGATGACCAGGCCGAGCACGACCCCCAGGGCGAACGTCAGCCGCCAGCCCACCGACTTCGGGAAGATCTCGGTGTTCAGGGCGACGACCGACAGGAGGGCGCCCGCGACGGCGCCGATCCAGAAGCTTCCGTTGATGATGAGGTCGACGCGGCCGCGGAACCTGCTCGGGATCAGCTCGTCGATCGCCGAGTTGATGGCCGCGTACTCGCCGCCGATGCCGAAGCCGGTGAGGAAGCGGAAGAGGAAGAACCACCATGCGGAGAAGGACACGGCCGTCAGCGCCGTCGCCGCCAGGTAGACGCCGAGCGTGATCAGGAACAGCTTCTTGCGCCCGTACAGGTCAGTGAGCCGGCCGAAGACCAGCGCGCCCGCGCAGGCACCCGCCACGTACAGGGCGGCCGCGATCCCGGTGACTTGGGTGTCGGTGATCGAGAGCCCGCTGCCGTCTTCGGAGATCCGGCTCGCGATGCTGCCCACGACGGTGACTTCGAGACCGTCCAGGATCCATACCGTGCCGAGCCCGATCACGATCATCCAGTGCCACCGGGACCAGGGCAGCCGGTCCAACCGCGCCGGCACTTTGGTGGTGATGGTCTCCGACTGCTCCATGGGGTGCGACATGCTGCCGCGTTTTCCCGGACGCCCTCGACGCAAACTCGGTCAGTACTCGGCGGTGTAGCGGATCCGCGCCCACAGGGGCAGCGCGAACCAGCACAACAGGTACCAGGCCAGTACGCCTCCCACGAGCCACGGCGCGAGGGCGTTGTGGGTCGCGACCCGCAGCACGAGGAAGAGGGCCGCGGTACAGGTGGCCAGCAGCAGGACGAGGCCCGTGAAGGTCAGGCGCGCGGCCCACGCGACGGCCTCGGGCTTGATCCGCCGGCCGGAGACGATGCGGTGGAAGGCGACCGGGCCGATGAGCGCGCCCGTCGCGAGCGAGCCCAGCACCACGGTGACGATGTAGATCGTCTTATCGGTCTGTGCGAGCCCGTGGAAGACGGGGGTGAAGGCGACCGTGAGCAGGAAGCCGAAGAGGATCTGGACGCCGGTCTGGGCGACGCGGATCTCCTGGATGAGCTCCTGCCACTGCCGGTCCGCGCGTTCCTCCACGGTCTCGTTCCGTCCGGCTCCACTGACATCCGGCATGACGCCTCCCTGGCACGTCGTCCCGTACGGCTGCACCTGCCCCGGGGCCGCCGCCTCATGCTCCGAAGCCCGCCGCGCGCCGGGCGCAGCGGGCGCACCGTTCAGCCTTCCCGGCTCGGAAGGATCTCCTTGACCTTGGCGATGGCGAAGCCCCACCCCTGGCTCACGGTCGGCTTTCCGGGCACGGCCACCTCCTGCGGGTTGGTCAGGACGTCCAGCAGGACCGGGCCCGGAGTTTCGAGCGCCCTGCGGACGCTGTCGTGGAGCTCGGCCGGGTCGGTGACGCGGATGCCGGTGATGCCGAGTGCGGTGGCGACCGCGGCGAAGTCGGGGTTGTCGAGTTCCGTGCCGAACTCGGGCAGGCCGGCCTGCTCCTGTTCGAGTTTGACCATGCCCAGGCGGCGGTTGTCGAAGACGACGAGCTTCACCGGCAGCCGGTGCGTCTTGATCGTCATGAGGTCGCCGAGCAGCATGCTCAGGCCGCCGTCGCCGCAGAAGGCGACGGTCTGGCGGTCGGGCGCCCAGAGCTGTGCCCCGAGGGCCTGGGGCATGGCATTGGCCATCGACCCGAGGTTGTACGAGCCGATCAGGCGCCGGCTGCCGCGCATGGTGACGAAGCGGGAGAGCCACACGGTGGCCATGCCGGTGTCGGAGGTGAAGACGGCGTCCTCGGCGGCGTACGCGTCCACCGCGGCGGCCAGGGCTTCGGGGCGGATCTCGTGGTCCCTGTTGTCCAGGGCCGCCCGCAGCTTGCCGGTCCAGCGGTCCTCGTGGGTCGGGTCGGCCAGGCGCTGCTGACCTTCCTGCCAGTGCGCGAAACGCTCCCGCGCGTCCTCCAGGTGGGACCGGTCCGGTGCCTCCTCCAGGAGCGGCAGCAGGGCCCGCAGCGTCGCCCCCACGTCCCCGGCCAGGCCCACGTCCACGGGCACCCGGCGTCCCAGGTGCTCCTCGCGGGTGTCGATCTGGACCACCTTGCAGCGCTTCGGGTACCAGTCGCGGTAGGGGAAGTCCGTGCCCAGCATGAGGAGCGCGTCGCCGTGTTCGAGCGCGTGGGAGGCCGCGGGGTTGCCGATCAGGCCGGTCTGCCCCACTTGGAAGGCGTTGTCTTCCTCGAAGCCCTCCTTCGCCTTGAGGGTGAGCACCATGGGGGCGGCGAGCAGCTCTGCGGTACGCAGGACCTCGGTGCGGGCGTCGCGGGCTCCGCGGCCGACGAGCAGGGTGACGCGGGCGGCGCCGTTCAGGAGTTCGGCGGCCTCGGTGAGGGCGGGGTCGTCGGGGCGGGTGACGGCGCGGTCGAGGGCGAAGCGGGCGGGACGGTCGTCGCCCAGCTCCTGGTCACCGAGGTCTCCGGGCACGGTCAGCACGGCCACTCCGCCCTGGCTGACGGCGGCGCGTACGGCGGACTCCAGCATGCGGGGCATCTGGTCCGGGGAGGTGACGGTGGCACGGTAGACGGCCACGTCCCGGAAGAGCAGGTCGTTGTCGACTTCCTGGAAGTAGTCGCTGCCCATCTCGGCAAGGGGCACCTGTCCGCAGATCGCGAGCACCGGTGTACGGCTCTTGGCCGCGTCGTAGAGTCCGTTGAGGAGGTGTACGGAGCCCGGTCCCACCGTACCCATGCACACCCCGAGGGTGCCCGAGAGCTGGGACTGCGCGCCGGCGGCGAAGGCCGCCGCCTCCTCGTGCCGGCAGCCGATCCAGTCCACGTCGTCCGTGGTGCGGATCGCGTCGGTCAGCGGGTTCAGGGCGTCTCCGACGACTCCGAAGACGTGCTGGACGCCCAGTTCCTTGAGTGCGTCGACGATGACGTGGGCGACGGTGCGTGCCACGGGAGTGCCTTTCGGTCCGGTGCGGCCCCCTGGGTGCGGGTGCCTGGTTCAGTGGGTGAAGCGGTCCGGGTCGGCCGCCCGCCAGTCGGATGCCCAGTCGGCGGGCGCCGATGCGAGCAGTTGTCCGGGGGTGAGCCACGTGTGGAGTTCGGCGTAGGAGCGGACGGTGTGCGGGTCCACCCGCTGGAGGAGCATGTGGGGTCGCAGTCCGCGCGGGTCGTCGACCCCCATCGATGCCATGATCTGCAGGGCGCTCTCGACCGTGGCCTGCTGGTAGCGCCGTACGCGCTGCGACTTGTCGGGGATGTCGAGGGCGCGGGCGCGCCGCTCGTCCTGGGTGGCGACCCCGACGGGACAGGTGTTGGTGTGGCAGCGCTGGGCCTGGATGCAGCCGATCGCGAACATCATGGCGCGGGCGGCGTTGGTGTAGTCGGCTCCCTGGAGCAGGCGTTTGACGAGGTCGCTGCCGGTGGCGACCTTGCCGCCGGCCCCGATCCGGATCCGGTCGCGCAGCCCGACGCCCACGAGGGCATTGTGCACGGTCATCAGCCCCTCGCCGAGCGGCAGGCCGACGTTGTCCGCGAACTCCAGCGGCGCCGCGCCCGTACCGCCCTCCGCACCGTCGACGACGATGAAGTCCGGTGTGCTGCCCTCCTCCAGCATGGCCTTGCACACGGCGAGGAACTGGCGGCGCGATCCGACGCACAGCTTGAACCCGACGGGCTTGCCGTCGGCGAGCTCGCGCATCCGGGCCAGGAAGCGCACCAGCTCGCGCGGTGTGGAGTACACGCGGTGGTAAGGCGGCGAAATGACGGTCCGCCCCTGCGGAACACCGCGGACCTTCGCGATTTCCGCGTTCACCTTGGTACCCGGCAGTACGCCTCCGATGCCGGGCTTGGCGCCCTGGCTGATCTTCAGCGACACGCACTTGACCTGCTCGTGGGCCGCCTTCTCGGCGAACTGCCGCTCGTCGAAGTCTCCGTCGTCCGTCCTGCAGCCGAAATATCCGGTGCCGATCTCCCAGATCAGGTCCCCGCCCGGGCGCAGGTGGTACTCCGACAGGCCGCCCTCGCCGGTGTCGTGGGCGAAGCCGCCGAGCTGCGCGCCGGTGTTGAGCGCGAGTACGGCAGGGGCCGACAGCGAGCCGAAGCTCATCGCCGATACGTTGAGCAGGGCCATGTCGTAGGGCCGGGTGCAGTCGGGGCCGCCGATCCGGACCCGGGGCGGGTCGGTGCGTACGGGCCGGGGGGCCATGGAGGGGACGAGGTATTCGCTGCCGGGCCGGTAGAGGTCGAGTTCGGTGCCGAACGGCTCCTCCGCCGCGGTGCCCTTGGCCCGCTCGTAGACGATGCTGCGGGTGTCGCGGTCGAAGGGGCGGCCGTCGAAGTTCCGCTCGATGAAGTACTGCTGGAGCTCCGGCCGCAGCGCCTCCAGCGCGAAGCGGAGGTGTCCGAGCAGCGGGTAGTTCCGCAGTATGGAGTGCCGGCGTTGCACGAGGTCGTGGACGGCCACCAGCGCGAGCAGGAAGAGGGGAGCGGCCGCGGCCGCCCACCAGGGCGAGACCAGGACGGTGGCGCCGGCGGCGGTCACCGCGAGCGAAGCGAGGAGGGCTACAGCGAGTGATTTCAGCACGTCGTGCTTGTGTCCCGAAGTCCGGCCGTCAATCAGCGGTGGGCCCGAACTCGGGGAGTTCGGGCCCACTGTCCCCAGCCGCTCAGGCGCGCGGGGTACCGAAGGGGAATCCGGTGCCGTAGTAGGTGGCCAGTTCCTCCCGGTACCTGGCGTCGCCGAGGTGCTTCTCCCGGTAGAACTCGGGGGCGTCCTTGATCTGCTCCCTGGTGCGGTCGACGAAGACCTTCCGTTCCTCCGGGTCGATGCTGACGACGGTGCTCGCCGGCAGCAGGACCTCCTTGCCGAAGATCCAGACCCCGGTGTCGACCACCAGGTAGGCGTCACCGACCTCGTCGGAGTGCTTGTCCACCTTGCCGATGCCGCCGTCGGTCGCCTCGACCTTGTAGCCGGTCAGCTCGGCACCGGCCAGGTGGCCCGAGGTCGACTTGTAACTCCACACATGCTCAGTCACGCGAAAACAACTCCTCCGGTCAACAGGACGGCAAGGGATTCCCTGCCGTACGTCCTCTTCCGTATGTCGTGCCGGCGGTTTCGCCGTCCGCCTGAACTCCGCCTGCCCCGCCCCCGGCGCATCATTCACCGATCACGCGGCCGGAACCCGGGAGAACGGGCTGTCACCGAGCCGGGCCAGGAGGTCGGCCGGATCCCGGTAGACGGCGGCGGCTCCCGCCTCCTCCAGGTCACCGCGGGGGATTCCGCCGCACAGCAGGGCGACACCGGCCACGCCTGCCCGGACCGCGGCCCTCATGTCCCAGACGGTGTCGCCGACGAACACCGCCCGCCCGGGCGGCACTTGTACCATCTCCAGGGCGTGGAGCAGCGGGTCGGGGGCGGGCTTGCCCTTCTCCACGTCGTCGGAGGTCGCGGTGCCGGTGATGGCGTCGTCGGCGTCGATGGCCCGGCGCAGGGCTCCCAGTTCGCTGTCCTTGGCGGAGGTGACGAGGAGGACCTTCCATCCGGCTCCCGCCAGTGTCCGCAGGAGGTCGGCCGACGCGTCCAGGGCGGGGAGCCGGTCGAAGTACGTGGCGTAGAGGGTGTCGTGGGCGGCGCTCATCCGGTCGTCGCCGGTGTGGTCGCGGTCCTCCCCCAGGAGGTGGTCGAGGAGGTCTTCGCCGGGCAGGCCGACCGCCCGGTGGATGGCGTGCATGGGGACCTGGTGGCCGCCCTGGCGCAGCGCTTCCCACCAGGCGGTGACGTGGAGGTGGTTGGTGTCCGTGAGGGTGCCGTCGACGTCGAAGAGAGCAGCGCGGTTCATGTCGGTGGGGTCCTCACAGGTTCCGCAGGGCGGGCAGGAGCTTGGCCTCGGCCCATTCCAGGAAGGGCTGCTGCTGGTCGCCGCCGATCTGGACGAGGGCGACCTCGGTGAATCCCGCATCCACGTACGGGCGTACCGCCTCGACGACGGCGTCCACGTCGTCACCGCACGGGATGGCCTCGGCGACGTCCTCGGGCCGGGTGTGCTGCGCAGCCTGGTCGAAGCCGGCGGGGCCGGGGAGTTCGGCGTTGACCTTCCAGCCGCCGAGCGCCCAGCGGAACTGGGCGTGCGCGCGGGCCACCGCGGCGCCCCGGTCGGTGTCGTAGCAGACGGGGAGCTGACCGATGCGCGGTTTGCCCGAGCCTCCGTGCGCGTCGAAGCCCTGCAGCAGCTCCGGCTTCGGCTCCGTGGCGATGACGAGGTCGCCGTACCTGCCGGCGATCTCGCAGGAGCGGGGCCCGGAGACGGCGATCCCGATCGGGGGCGGCTCGTCGGGGAGGTCCCAGAGTTTGGCGTTCTCGACGTCGAAATGGGCGCCGTGGTGGTTCACGCTCTCCCCGGCGAACATGCGCCGGATGATGTCGACGGCCTCCTCCAGCATGTCCAGGCGCACGTGGCCGGCCGGCCATCCGCCGCCGACGATGTGTTCGTTCAGGTTCTCCCCCGAGCCGAGCCCCAGGCGGAACCTGCCCCGGGACAGGATCTGCATCGTCGCCGCCTTCTGCGCGACGACCGCGGGGTGGTAGCGGAAGGTCGGGCAGGTCACGAACGTCATGAGCGGGATCCGGGAGGTGGCCTGCGCCGCCGCGCCCAGGACGCTCCACGCGTAGGGGGCGTGGCCCTGGGATTCCAGCCAGGGGAAGGAGTGGTCGGAGATGACGGAGAAGTCGAAGCCCGCCTCCTCCGCTCCCACCACGTGGGACACCAGCTCGCGCGGGCCGGCTTGCTCGGTCATCATCGTGTACCCGATTCGCACCATACGGGGCGCTTTGCCGCGATCACCCCTCTCGAAACCCTTCGCGGAGCAGTAGCCTCCCGACGGCCCAGTACCCGAGGCGCCGAACCCGCCCCGTCGTCACAGGTGGAGGTCGAGGAGGGCTTGCTCGACGAGCTCGGTGGGCGCCGGGTGGATCCAGTACGGGGACCTGGCGAGCGTGGATGCGTCGATGCGTCGATGCCCAAGGTCACCGCCAAGACGAGGGGCTGGATGAGGGCGGGAGCCTGCGGGCCCATGAGGTGGGCGCCGACGGCGGTGACCTCCCGGCCGAGTCTGAGGTCGTAGCGGGAGCGGGCCAGTTCGGTGAAGCGTGCGGCGACCTTCTCGTCCTGGGGGCCGAGCAGGCGTCCTCGACGATGGCCACGTCCAGGTCGGCGAACGCATCGTCGACGACGGCGTTGCCGGATCCCGCACCGAGGACGACAAGATCGTGGTGACGCATTGCTCCAGGCTACGAGGCCGGGTCGCCGACCGGTCGGCGGCGCGGTGCGCAAGCTGTGCGAAATACGCCGGATCGGCGGCTCATGATCCGGCCCGCACGGGGAAAACGCCGCTCACCCAACGGAAGGAGCCCGACCATGCTGGGCATCGCCGCCGCCGTGCTGTTCTTCATCGCGTTCCTGATCAACGCGGCTCACATCGCCACCAACGACGTGCTGAGTTCCACCAACTTCATGCTGATCGGTCTCGCCGCACTCGCGCTGCACGTCGCCGGATTCGGCGTCGGCAGCGGCGGCGGCAGCGGTTGGGCGGCCCGTCGGCGGGGCCGCAGACGCTGACATCCCACCGCTTTCCGCGCCGACGGCGGAAGCAGCATACGAGTGGACCTCTCGGGTAGCCGGATGGACATGGAAACCACGGAAAACACCCCGCTCCGCGCCGTCGCGCTCGTGTGCACGCTGTCCCCCTCCCGGCGTCTGAAGGCCAGCCCCTACCCGGCTTCCTGAAACGCGCCGGTGATACGACCGGTGAGAAGACCCGCGAGCCCGGCCGCCCACCTTCCTGCGGTCGGGCTCGCCGGTGCCGATCAGGGGCAGCTGATGCGGCTGTCACCCGGATCGGTGGTGCAGGTGTCGGTGCCGAGGCCGCCGTTGGCGGTGTCGTTGCCCGCGACGCCGTCGGTGGCGGTGAGGCGGTCGTTGCCGTAGTAGCCGGTCAGGGTGTCGTTGCCCGGGCCGCCGTTGAGGGTGTCGTCGCCGAAGCCGCCGTCGAGGTTGTCGTTGCCGAAGCCGCCGTGGACAGTGTCGTTGCCGTAGCTCGCGAGCACCGTGTCGTTGCCGCCGAGGGCGCAGATCACGTCGTTGAAGTAGCCGCCGTTGAGGGTGTCCGGGCCGCTGGTGCCGATGATCGTGCAGCCGCGGGCGTTGTTCACCGAGGTGGTCGCGGTGGCCGTGTTGTTGGAGGTCGCCGGGTCCTGCTGGGTGGCGCTGACGGTGGCCGTGTTCGTGAGGGTGCCGGTGGCGCGGGGCTCGGCCGTCACCGTGACCGTCGCGCTCACGCCCGGGGCCAGGGAGCCGAGGGCGCAGTTGGCCGCAGTGGCGGTGGTCGTACAGGTGCCTTGGGAGGAAGCGGCCGAGGTGAGGGTCACGCCCGCTCCGGAGAGCGTGTCCGAGAGCGTGACTCCGGTCGCGGTGGCGGTGGAGGCCGGGGAGTTGGAGACGGTCACCGTGTACGAGGCCCGGTCGCCGATGCTCACGGTGGCCGTGCCGGTCTTCGTCACCGACAGGTCCGCGCGCGCGGGCGGCGGGGGCGGCGTCCCGTCGCCGCCCTCGTAGCGGGCGACGGCGAAGGCGAAGCCGGCTCCGTACCCGGCCGCGACGATCTTGCCGTCTGGCTGTACGAGGACCCCGCGGGCTTCGTCGAAGTCCCCGAAGCCGGTGACCACGAAGCCGTCGCCGCCGAAGCCGGTGTCCACGGTGCCGTTGGGGTTGAAGCGGGCCAGGCCGAAGTCGTTGGCCTCGGAGCTGTTCGGGTCGTCGGCCCGGCCGGCGAGGACGATCTTGCCGTTCTGCTGGAGCGCCATGCCGTACGCGATTCCGCCGTCACCGGGGAAGCTGACCGAGGTGCGGCCGCCGGCGCCGAAGCCGCCGTCGGGGCTGCCGTCGGCGTTGTAGCGCAGGAGGGCGAAGCCGGAGCCGCCGGAACCCGCGGCGACGATCCTGCCGTCCGGCTGCACCGCCACGGCGTTGCCGAACTCGGTGCCGCCGAAGTCCGCGGTCACCATGCCGTCACCGCTGAAGGTGGTGTCGAGGCTTCCGTTGGTGTTGTAGCGGGCCACGCCGATGTCGAAGGCGGTGTTGCCCACGTAGCCGACCGCGACGATCTTGCCGTCCGGCTGGAGTGCCATGCCCCGGGCGACGCCGCCGGCGTCCTGCGGCGAGGCGGGCGTGAAGCCCGCGACCACCGCGCCGTCGCCGCCGAGGCTCGGGTCCAGGCTTCCGTTGGTGTTGAGGCGGACCAGCGCGAAGCCGCCACCGCCGCCCTTGCCCGCGGCGATGATCCTGCCGTCGGGCTGCACCGCCACGTCCGCGCCGTCCGCGGATCCCCCGAACTCGTCGACCCGCACCAGACCTCCGTTGCCGAAGCCCGTGTCCGGACTGCCGTCGGTGTTGTAGCGGGCCACGGAGAAGAAGCAGCAGCCGCCACCCTCCTCCGCGACCACCTCGGTGGTGCCCGCCACGACGATCTTCCCGTCCGAGGGCTGGATCGCCACCGCGTTGGCGGCGTGGCTGCCGCCACCGAAGTCGCTGGTCATCGTGCCGTCGCCGCTGAAGGTGCTGTCGAGGCTTCCGTTGGTGTTGTAGCGGGCGAGCGCGAAGCCGCCCTCGCTCAGACCCACCACGACCAGCTTGCCGTCCGCCTGGCGCGCGATGTCGTGGCCTTCCGCGTAGCCGGGGAAGGCCGTGGTCACCCGGCCGTCGGGCCCGAAGGCAGGGTCCAGGTCGCCGGGGGCGGCCAGCGCGGTGCCGGGCAGCACGAGTACGAGCACCAGGCCGAGCGCGGCCAGTACCGCCGCCCTCCCGCCCGCGGCGCGGCGCCGTCCCGCCGATCTCAGGTGTGCGTGGGTCATGGGCGTACGGACCTCCGTCGTCGCGGCGGGCAGGGAGCAGCGCACAGCCTCGTACCGGAGCCCGCCCGCGGCCCCGCAGGCCGTGCCGTACTGCGCCCACTGGGCCCCCGGGAACCACCCCGGCGGGGGAGCGCGCGGGAGTGACCGGGCCCCTTCCGCGCGGGGGGCTATTTCTCCGGCATCCGCGTCAGATCGGATACCGGTCCGATGTGGCCGAGCTTGTCGGGATTGGCCACCGAGTGGATGGATCGGACCACGCCGTCGGCGATGTCGAGCCCGACGACGCTGACCACGCGCCCTTCGGCGTCGTAGATCACGAAGCCCGGCCGGCCGTTGACCCGGGCCGGCCGGAGGGTGGCGCCGAGGATCCGGACCCGGCGGAGCCCGCCCACGAGCAGCTTTACGACGCGCCGCGCCTCGGCCACCGGCTTCCCGACCGCCCGCGCCTTGCCCCCGCCGTCCCCGTGGAACACCACATCGGGCGCGAGCATGCCGAGCAGCGCCTCCATGTCGCCACCCTCGGCGGCCTCGAAGAACCTGCGGGCGAACTCCTCGCCTTCCACCCGCCGCGCCGGGGACGGGGCGCTGTCGCGCGCCTGCCGCCCGGAGGCGATGCGCCGCCTGGCGCGCGCGAAGATCTGCCGACAGTTCGCCTCGGTCTTGCCGACGATCTCCGCCACATCCGGGTAGCCGTACCCGAACACCTCGCGGAGCACGAACACCGCCCGCTCCACCGGTGAAAGGGACTCCAGCAGCACGAGGAACGCCATCGACAGCGAGTCGGCCAGCTCGGCGTGCTCGGCCGGCCCCGTCCCCGGCCCGTCGGACGTCACGACGACCGGCTCGGGCAGCCAGTCGCCGACGTAGGTCTCCCGCCTCACCCGCGCCGAACTCAGGTGGTTGATGCCCAGCCGCGTCACCGCCGTGGTCAGGTACGCCTTCGGGGCGGCGATCTCCGTTCCGGCCCGCTGCGCGCGGGTCCAGCCGAGAAACGCGTCCTGCACGATGTCCTCGGCGTCGCCCACGGATCCGGTCATCCCGTAGGCGATGGAGAACAGCAGCGGCCGGTAGCCGGCCGCGGACGCCTCATCCGTTGTTCCAGGCACGCAGCCCGCCCCCCAACTCGCTTACGGCGGCTCCCAGTCGAGCCGCCCTTCTCCACGATGCCCAGGAGGGTATCCGAGGCGTCCGGCCCGTCGATCACGCAGGGGCGCACGGGGAAGAGAGACGCAGGTCACATTCGTTCCCGTCACAGGATGGCGGGCCGTCCTGTCCTAGAGGGGTGACAGCGGACAACGGCAAGGAGTGCACGATGGATGCTCGTTTGAACCTCTTCGACAGCCCGGTCGCGACCAAGTCCCTGAAGCACGTCATCGCGGCGAGCAAGGTGCTCGCGGAATCGACGGTGCCGTTCGCGACGCGGGAGTTGGCGCTGCTCCGCGCCAGTCAGATCAACGGCTGCAGTGGCTGCGTCGACATGCACACCAAGGAGCTCGCGCACGCCGGGGAGTCCTCGACGCGCATCAACCTGGTCGCCGCCTGGCGGGAGGCCACGGTGTTCACCGACGCCGAGCGCGCCGCTCTGGAGCTGACGGAGCAGGGCACCCGCATCGCCGACGCGGCCGGTGGCGTCAGCGACGCGGTCTGGGCGAATGCCGCCAAGCACTTCGACGAGAACGAGCTCGCCGCCCTCGTGTGCGCCATCGCCCTCATCAACGCCTTCAACCGCGTCAACGTGATGCTCCAGCATCGCGCCACCGGCGACTACCAGCCCGGCCAGCACGGATAACCCGGGTTCTGCCGCCTCCACCGCACGCCTCCAGCAGTAGACAGTGTCTACCCCATCGGGTAGACACTGTCTATGGAACCTGAGAGCTCCCTTCGGGAACGACTGGTCGACGTCGGCGTGGAACTCGTGATGACCGAGGGAACCGCGGCGCTCGGGCTGCGTGAGATCGCCCGCCGGGCGGGCGTCTCGCACGGAGCGCCGCGTCGGTACTTCCCCACGCACCACGCCCTGCTCTCCGCGATCGCCCACCGGGGCTTCGCGGACCTCAAGACCCGGTTCGAGATCGCCACCGGCAACACGACGTCGCCCCGCGGCCGGCTGCAGGCGCTCGGGCAGGCGTACGTCGGGTACGCGCTGGAGCACCGCGGCATGTTCGAGCTGATGTTCCGGCACGACCTGCTCGACAGCGAGAAGCACGCGTCGGACGGCCCGCGACTGCGGGAATCGACTCTTCCGTTGTTCGGCCTCCTCGTGGGGCTCGTCGCCCAGTGCCGAACGGAACGGGACGACGATGCGGAGGCGTCGGCCGTCACGGCCGCCGCCCTCTGGTCGAACCTGCACGGCATCGCCCAGCTCTGGGCCTGGGGCAGCCTGCAACTCGCCCTCACCGCAGACCGGCACGGCGAACACGACGAACACGACGAACGCCACGCGCGCGGCCCACTCGACCGGCTCGTCGCCGCGGCCCTGGACGCTCATCTCGGGCCGGTGGACTCGTGACCACGACCCTACGGCGGCACCTCGCGCTCCTGGTCAGCGCGGCCGGCGCGATGATCGTCGCACTGGACGGCACGGTCCTGCTCGTGGCCCAGCCAAGCCTGCAGCACGACCTCGGCGCGAGCGTGGCACAGGTCCAGTGGACCAGTACCGGCTACCTCCTCGCGGTGGCCGCGCTACTCGTCTTCGCCGGGCGCCTCGGCGACCGCTACGGGCACAAGCGGCTGCTGTCCCTCGGCGTCCTCGGCTTCGGGGCCGCGTCAGCCGGCATCGCAGTCGCCCCTACTGTCGGCTGGGTGATCGGCCTTCGCGCCGCCCAGGGGGTGTTCGGCGCACTGCTGCAGCCGGCGACCCTCGCACTGCTGAGGCTGACGTACCCGCCGGACCGGCTCGGCACCCCGGTGGCCATCCGTACCAGCGCGATCGGAGTGGCCGCGGGGGCCGGTCCGCTTCTCGGAGGCGTCCTCGTCGAGCACCTCGGCTGGCGTGCCGTGTTCTGGGTCAACGTCCCGGCCGCGCTCGCGATCGCCGCGCTCACCCTCGCCGTACCGGCGCCGACGCCCGAACGGACCCGGTCCGAGCGGCTGGACCTCGCGGGCGCGGCCCTGCTCGCGAGCGCGCTCGCGGTCCTGGTGCACACCCTGGTCGGCGTACCGGCGCACGGGTGGAGCGGCGCGCCGACGCTGTACGGGCTCGCCGCCGCCGCGGGCGTCGTGGCAGTGCTCGTCGTGCAACAACGCCGTACCGCGCACCCGATCGTGCCGCCCGCCGTGGCGCGGTCCGTACCGGTGACGGCGTCGATGGCGATCCTGCTGCTCACCACCGGCGGCCTGTTCGGCGCGCTGTTCGTGACCACGTTCTTCCTCCAGAACACCTTGCGGCTCGACCCGCTCGCCACCGGCCTGCGGGTCCTCCCGCTGACCGCCCTGATGGTCCTCGGCGCGCCCCTCGCCGGCGCCGCGCTGCGCAGGTCGGGACCGCGTCGCACCGCGGTCGCCGGTACCGTCCTCGTCGTTCTCGGCATCGTGGGTGTGTCCCGGCTCGATGCGGCCGGCACGTGGGTGAGCACCGGCGCGACGTTCGCCGTGCTCGGTGCGGGGTTCGCCACCGTGATGGTCACGGCCACCGGCACCGTCGTCGGCGACGCGCCGCCCGGGTACGCCGGGGTGGTCGGCGGACTCAAGCAGACCGCCATGAACGTCGGGCCGACCTTCGGCATCGCCGTCGCCGCCGGCATGATGCTGCTGGAGCCCCCGGCCGCAGGGCCCTCGGCCGCGGGCGCGACCACGGCCATGTCGAATCCGGCGATGGGTCCCACCTTGCTGGTCCTGGCCGCGGTGTCCGCCCTCGCCCTGCTGCCGGCGTCGCTCCTGCCCCGCGGCCAGTAGAGCTCGCACGCCGCCCGGGGCGCGCTGCCCGATCGGCGTCCGCGTCGGTCAGGACCGGTCGGACACAACACCGTCCTCAGCACCACCGGACACGGCATCGCCGCCGGCGCCACCGACATGGCCCTGCGCGACAACCAGGTCAGCGGCGTCAATACGGCCGCCGCCCCGACCACGTACGCCATCCGCATCGGCGGCAACGCCGCGAACGTCTCCTGTCAGGGCAACACCGTCCGCAAGGCGGCAGGTTCAGCCACCGCGGTCCTCGACAACGCCACCAACACCACCGCCGCCGGCAACGCCCTGTAAGGCGCGTTCGGCTCGCTCAGGCGGCCGTCTCCCAGGCGAAACCGTCCGGGTCGCTGAACGGACCGATGTCGCCGCCGATGACGAGCCGGTGCGACCCGGTACCGTCGATGGGGACGCCGGCGTCTTTGGCGAGGGCCCCCCGCCCGTACAGGGCCAGCTTCACGGTACTCGCCGGAGCGGCGAACTCGACGTACTTGCTGCCGAAGCCCTTCGCCACGGTGAAGCCGCGTTCCACG
Source organism: Streptomyces sp. NPDC060031 (assembly GCF_042736805.1). Classification (NCBI taxonomy): domain Bacteria; kingdom Bacillati; phylum Actinomycetota; class Actinomycetes; order Kitasatosporales; family Streptomycetaceae; genus Streptomyces; species Streptomyces sp. NPDC060031. Next base: position 45,321 of record NZ_JBHWVM010000003.1, on the reverse strand, counting down.
TAGAACCGCTTGGTCCCGGCCATGTCGGCGACTCCCAGCAGGAGGACCATGTCGTCGATCTGCCCGGTGTCCGGGCCGGTGTCCTTCTTCGCCGAGGTCGCGACCTTCCAGATCGCGCCGTCAGGGGCCCGTACGACGCCGCCGTAGCCCCAGAACGACTTCGCGACGGGCTTCAGCGGCGTGGCACCGGCGTCGAGGGCGGCGCCGATGAGGCTCTTGACGGTGGCCGGCTGGGACACCGTGAGCGACAGGGTGAATCCGCGGAAGCCGGTCGTCGGTGCCTCGGAGGCCCGCAGGCCCACCCGGTCGCCGAGACCGAAGGCGGTGTAGAAGCGGTCGGCGGCCGAGAGGTCGGCCACCTCGAGGGTGATGGATGCGATGGAAGTCATGACCGTCACGCTAGTTGCGGCTCGGTCACCGGCGCTTCTCGATTCCTGACCGGTCTGGTGACCTGTTCCTCGACGCACGACGGCATCCCCGCCGCAGTGCCCGCCGCCCGGTGCTGGTGGCGCAGCAGCCGCCTCCGTGCGTGCGCGCGCCCATGCCGGTTTGCACACGGGAGAACTCCTTTCATAGAGCCGTCGAGGTGCTCACCGGTGACGGTTCACCGGATCTCCTGGATGCGGATCAGGTTGCCCGCGGGATCTCGGAAGGCGCAGTCGCGGATGCCGTACGGCTGCTCGGTCGGCTCCTGGACGACCTCGGCGTCACCGGCCTGCACCTTCTCGAAGGTGCCGTCGAGGTCGTGGGTGGCCAGCAGGATCCAGCCGTAGGTGCCCTTGGCCATCATCTCGACGATGGTGCGGCGCTCGTCCTCGGTGACCCCGGGGTCGGCGGCCGGCGGCGCCAGGAGGATCGAGGTGCCGGGCTGGCCGATGGGGCCCACGGTGATCCAGCGCATCTTTCCGTGGCCGACGTCGCTGCGGACCTCGAAGCCGAGGGTGTCGCGGTAGAAGACCAGGGAGGCGTCCGGGTCGTCGTGCGGGAGGAAGGTCGTGTGGATGCTGATGTCCATGGCGGTCATGCTAGGGGCGGCTGCCCCACCCGCGCTTCTCGGATTCTGATCTCCGGCGGTCACCCGGCGTATCCGTCCCGGGGCTCAGGCAGTGCACGCGGCGGCGTCATCGGGAATCCTGGCGAGGTGGCATCCGGCACGGCGTGAGTGCGACGGGAGCGCTGAGCACACATGAGCAGCAACACCACTGGAGCCGCCGCTCCCCCGCCGGCCGGTCCCGGAAACGGGCCCGCCGTCTCCCGCGGGGAGTTCGACGCGCTCTTCGAGGCGGTCCGTACGTGGGGCCGCTGGGCCGCAGCCGACCGCGGCGCGTGGAACAGGGTGACCCCGGAGCATGTGCGGCGGGCCGCCGTCCTGATCCGGTCCGGCACGATCGTGCCGTTGGGGCGGCCATGGAACACCCGCCCGGAAGCGGACAACGAAAAGCCCGCGCTGCATTACATGTCCGACCTCGGGGACGTGGAGGCCCCGGAGCCCTCCACCTACAAGGACTTCCTTGCCGTGGACTACCACGGCAAGGGCGTGAGCCACCTGGACGCGCTGTCACACATCGCGTACCGCGGGCGGCTCTATGACGGCCGCGTGGCGCGCGGGGTCGTCGATGCCGGGGGCGCCCGGTTCGGCGCGGTGTCGGCGCTCGGCCCCCTGGTCACCAGGGGCGTCCTCCTGGACCTGCCCGCCGTCCTCGGGCTCAAGTGGCTGGAGCCCGGCCGCGCCGTGCACGCGCCGGACGTCATCGCGGCGGAAAAGGCGCTCGATGTGACGATCGGGGACGGCGACGCGGTGCTGCTGCGCTCCGGCCACCTCCGCCGCCGCCGGGAGACGGGCCCCTGGAACTCCGACGCGGTGAGCGCGGGCTGGCACGTGGACGCCGTGCCGTTGCTGGCGGAGCGCGCCATCGCGCTGCTCGGTGGCGACGGGGACAGCGATGTACGGCCGTCGCCGGTCGAGGGCCTGCACTCCCCCGTGCACGCCCTCGCCGTCGCGGCGATGGGGGTACCGCTGCTGGACAACCTCGACCTCGAAGCACTCTCCGCCGCCTGCGCCGAGGCGGGTCGTTACGCGTTCGCGCTCGTCGTGGCGCCGCTGAACGTTCCCGGCGGGACCGGCTCACCCGTCAACCCGGTCGCGATCTTGTGATGCCCGGTCCGGCCCGGCCGATCGCTCCTGCCCCCGCACCCGACCCCGAAAATGTGAGGAATATACTCAAATCGGGCGAACGAGAGCGTGAGGGAAGTGGTGCAGATGGTGGTCGTCGGAGACCGCATCGGCCCCGTGCGTTCCCGTGACCGATTTCTGCACGGCGAGTCGATCGAGGCGGCCGGGTCGGCCGAGGGGAGCGTGAGAGGACCGATCCTGAGCTCTTGGCAGCGCTGTCAGCTGCTGGGGCTGTCGCCGGACCAGTCCGAGCTGCCCTTCACGCAGGACTTCGACCGGGACGGTCCGCTCGTCCACGCCGCCAGGCCCGTACTCGACCGGCTCGAGTCCATTTTCGCGGGCAGCCGGATGAACATATGTCTCGCCGATGGACTGGGCACGGTGCTCGAACGCCGATTCGGGGACAAATCCCTGGTCAGGCATCTCCCGGCGATCCAGAGCGTCCCCGGTTTCGTGTTCTCCGAGCGTGTGGCGGGGACGAACGGCATCGGTCTCACCCTCGCGGAGCGCCGACTCGTTCAGGTCTACGGAGCCGAGCACTTCGCCGAACGGTCCCAGTCGAGCGCCTGCACGGCCATACCCGTCCGCGACCAGCTCAGCGGGCGGATCGAGGGCGTCCTGTGCCTCGGCTACCCGTACACCGATGCGGACCCGGCGCTGGTCCCCGTCGTGCGCAAGGCAGCCGAAGCCATCGAGCGACGGCTGATGGACCAGAGTTCGGCGCGGGAGCGCGGCCTGCTGCAGGCGTATCTCGACGCCGGGAGCCATGCCCCGGCCGATGGGGGAAGCCTGAACGGGCACCCGCTCAGGATGGAGGAGCTGCTCCAGAGCGAGCTGGACCAGAACGATCAGATGGTCCTCAAGGAGAAGGCCACCGAGCTGATGTCCTCGGCGCAGCGGGCCGCCTCCGAGGTGCCCCTGTCCCGCGGCCGCCGGGTCACCCTCGTGAGCCGCCCCGTGACCACCCCGTCCGGGGTGGAGGGAGTCGTCATCGAGGCGCTGATTCCCGATGACTCGGAGCGGCACGCCCCCGCCCCCGCACATGCCGATGCCCATGGCCCCGCCCCCGCCCCTGCCCCTGCCCCTGCCGTCCCGGTGCCCGAGCACGCCGTCAGAGGGCTGGTGCTGGTCGGCGAGCCGGAAGTGGGGAAGTACGCCGTCGCGGCCCGACGCCGCCTGGAGCTGCTCGCCGAGGCCAGCGCCCGTATCGGCACCACCTTGGACGTGACCCGCACCGCCTGGGAACTCGCCGAGATGGCGGTCCCCCGCCTGGCCGACTTCGTCACCATCGACCTGCCCGAGGCCGTACTGCGCGGCGAAGAGGCCGCCCACCCGACCAGTGAGCTGCACCGGACGGTGGTCCACGGCATCCGCGAGGACTGCCCCTTCTACCCGGTGGGCGAGCGGGTCGCCCTGCGGCGGACCACTCCCCATCTGCGTTGTCTGACCACCGGGGAGCCAGTGCTGGAACCCGACCTGAAGGCCGCCTTCGGCTGGATCGCCCAGGATCCGGAGCACGCCGAGCTGCTCCTCGCCCACGCCGTCCACTCCCTCATCACCGTCCCGCTGCTCGCGCGCGGCGTCGTCCTGGGCATCGTCAGCTTCTACCGTTCTCAGGACCCGGCCCCCTACGGCGACGACGACCGCTCACTGGCCCAGGAACTCGCCGCCCGCGCCGCGCTCTGCATCGACAACGCCCGCCGCTACACCCACGAACACACCCTGGCCCTGGCCCTGCAGCGCAGCCTGCTCCCGCGCGGCCTTCCCGAGCAGGGCGCCGTCGAGGTCGCACACCGCTACCTGCCCGCCGAGTCCGGGGTGGGCGGCGACTGGTTCGACGTGATCCCCCTCTCCGGCACCCGCGTCGCCCTCCTCGTAGGCGATGTCGTCGGCCACGGACTGCACGCCGCCGCCACCATGGGCCGACTGCGCACCGCCGCCCGCAACTTCGCCGAACTGGAACTCGCCCCCGACGAGCTCCTCACCCACCTGGACAACCTCATGGTGCGGCTCGACCGGGAGGAGGGCGGGGACGATCCCGCCCTCAGCAGCTCCGGCATCGTCGGCGCCACCTGTCTGTACGCCGTCTACGACCCCACCTCGCAGCAGTGCACGATGGCGCGCGCCGGCCACCCCCCGCCCGCGGTGGTCCTGGCCGACGGCACCGTGACCTTCCCCGACCTCCCCGCCGGTCCCCCTCTCGGCCTGGGCGGCCTGCCCTTCGAATCGGCCGAGATCCACCTGCCGGAACACAGCCAGCTGGTCCTCTACACCGACGGACTCATCCAAGACCGCCACCGCGACATCGACGTGGCCCTGGACCACCTGCGCCGGGCCCTGGCCCATCCGGACCGCGTCCCCGAGGACACCTGCCGAGCGGTCTTCGACGCCCTGGCACCCGAGCACCCCGCCGACGACATCGCGCTCCTCGTCGCGCGCACCAACGCCGTGTCCCCCGACCGGATCGCCACCTGGGACCTGCCCGCCGACCCGGCCCGCGTCTGCGACCTCCGCGCGGCCGTCATGGGCCAGCTGAGCCGCTGGGGGCTGGACGAGGCCGCCTTCGCCGCGGAACTGCTGCTCAGCGAACTGGTCACGAACGCCATCCGCTACGGCGCCGAACCCATCCGGATTCGCCTCATCCACGACCGCACCCTGATCTGCGAGGTGTACGACGCCAGCAGCACCGCCCCACGGATGCGGCACGCGGCCACCACCGACGAGGGCGGCCGCGGCCTGTTCCTCGTCGCGCAGCTCGCCCAGGCCTGGGGCACCCGCTACACCGTCAACGGCAAGGTCATCTGGGCGGAGTGCGCCCTGGAGGCGGCGTGATCCATGACCGGCGCCTTCGGGAGCCGTAGCAGGAAATGCCGGATTTGTAGCGTTACATCTGCGTAGACTCCCCCTCGATGAGCTCATCCTCGCGCGCCGGCGGAGACCCTCTCGTCCGCATCCGCGGTCTCGGCAAGCGGTTCGGCGGCACCCTCGCGTTGACCGCGGTCGACCTCGACATCCACCGGGGCAGCGTCCTCGCCCTGCTCGGTCCCAACGGAGCCGGGAAGTCCACCCTCATCAAGGTGCTCGCCGGGGTCCACCACGGCGACGAGGGCGAGGTCACGGTGGCGGGGCATCCGCTCGGCTCCCGCGCCGCCACCCGGAACATGTCCTTCATCCACCAGGACCTCGGTCTCGTCGAGTGGATGACGGTCGCCGAGAACATCGCCCTGGGCACCGGCTACCCACGCCGCCGCGGACTGATCTCCTGGCGACGGACCCGGGAGCGCTGCGCAGAGGCCCTGCGGCTCGTGGCCGGGCACCTGGACGCCGACTCCCGGATCGCCGACCTCGCCCCCGCCGAGCGCTCGCTGGTCGCCATCGCCCGCGCCCTGGCGACGCAGGCCGAACTCATCGTCCTCGACGAACCGACCGCCACCCTCCCCGCCGCCGACTGCGCCCGGCTGTTCGACGTACTGCACGCCCTGCGCGACCGCGGGCACGGCATCCTCTACGTCAGCCACCGCCTCGACGAGGTGTACAAGGTCGCCGACACCTTCGCCGTCCTGCGGGACGGCCGTCTGGTCAGCCGAGGTCCGCTCGCCGGCCACAGCCCCGCCCGTCTCGTGCACGCCATCGTGGGCCGCGAACCGGCCGACTACCGGCCCGTCACCACCCCCGCCGCCGGCCCGCCCGTCCTGAGCCTCGAGAGCGTGACGACCGAGTACGCCGCGCAGGTCAGCCTGGACCTGCGGGCCGGCGAAATCCTCGGCATGGTGGGTCTGACCGGCGCCGGCCACATGGACCTGGGCCGCGCCCTCGCCGGCGCCCGGCCGATCCTCGGCGGGCGGGCGCTGCTCGACGGCCGGCCGTACCAGCCCCGTACGGTCTGCGCCGCGCTCTCCTCCGGCGTCGGCTTCGTGGCGGGCAACCGCCAGGAGGAAGGCTGCGCCCCCGAACTGACCGTGCGGGAGAACTTCCTGGCGAACCCCCGGGCAGCCGGCGTCTCGGCGCTGCACTGGATCAGCCCCCGGCGCGAGCGCGCCGAAGCCGCCGCCCTGATCGACCGGTTCTCCGTGCACCCGCGCGACAGCGAGGTGCCGATCGCCACCCTGTCCGGCGGCAACCAGCAGAAGGTCATGGTCGGCCGATGGCTCGGGGGGAACCTGCGCCTCCTCATCCTCGAGGAACCGACCGCCAGCGTGGACGTCGGCGCCAAGGCCACGATCTACCGGCTGCTCGACGACGCGCTGGCGTCCGGCCTGGCGGTGCTGCTCATCTCCACCGATTTCGAAGAGGTCGCGGGCGTGTGCCACCGCGCCCTGGTGTTCGTCCGCGGGAGGGTGAGCACCGAACTGACCGGCGCGGCCCTCACCGTCACCGCGCTGACCCGAACCGCCTCGGCCATGCCCGCCGTCACCGGAACCACAACGGGCCCATGACCGCCTCCCCTTCGCCCCGATCCGTGCCGCGCCGCCGTCACGGGCACCTCATCGGCGCCTACGGCCTCTTGGCGCTCGCCGCCCTGCTCTTCCTGGTCTTCTCCCTCGCCCTGCCGGACACCTTTCCCACGCGGGACAACGTCTCCTCGATCCTCTCCAACCAATCGATCCCGGCGCTCCTCGCGCTCGGTGCGACGATCCCCGTCGCCACCGGCAAGTTCGACCTGTCCATCGGCTACGGTCTCGGCCTGGCGCACGTCATGGTGCTGCAGCTCATCGTCAACGAAGGCTGGCCCTGGCCCCTCGCCTGCCTCGCAGTGATCCTCGGGGGCGCGGTGGTCGGCTCCCTCAACGGCGGCATCGTCGAGTTCGGGCAGATCGACTCCTTCATCGCGACGCTCGGTACCGGCAGCGTGATGTACGCCTTCACCGGCTGGATCACCGATGGCGCCCGGATCGTCCCCGGACCGCAGGGCCTGCCGCCCTCCTTCACCGGCCTCTACGACTCCCGGCTCCTCGGCCTGCCGGTACCCGCCTTCTACGTCCTCGCCGTCGCGGCGGCCCTGTGGCTGGTGCAGGAGCGACTGCCGCTCGGCCGGTACCTGTACGTCATCGGCTCCAACCCGCGCGCCGCGGCCATCATCGGCGTCCCCACCCGCAGATACTCCGTCTACGCCTTCGCCGGATCGGGCCTGGTCGTCGGCTTCGCCGGTGTCCTCCTCGCCGCCCAGCAGCAGACCGGCAATCCGAGTGTCGGGCTCGACTACCTGCTGCCCGCCTTCGTCGGCGCTCTGCTCGGGTCCACCACGGTCAAACCCGGCCGCGCCAATGCCCTCGGCACCGTGGTGGCCGTCGCCGTCCTCGCCGTCGGCCTCGCCGGCATCGGCCAGCTCGGCGCCCGGTTCTGGGCCACGCCGCTGTTCAACGGCGCCACCCTGCTCATCGCCGTCGGTCTGGCCGGCTACTCCGCCCGGCGCCGCCTGCGCACCGGCGCCGCCGAGGTCGCCACCCCCTAGAGCCAGAACCCTTCGTACGCGCACCGGCGTCAGGAGCACCGTGTACTCGAACCGCAAGGCCACCCGTACCACCACGGCCCTGCTGACAGCAGCCGCCGCCCTCGTCGCCGGCTGCGGGGGCGGCCCGTCGGCCGGCGCCGGGCCGTCGCGGACCGGCTGTCCGGCCGCCCTCGCGAAGGCCGGGGCGGCCGTGCGGAAGGCGGAGAACGCCGACGCCTCCTGGAACGGCCCGACCATCGGCCCGGCGGCGGTTCCCGGCAGGACCATCGTCTACGTCGCGCAGACCATGACCAACCCTGGTGTCGCGGGCGTCGCGAAGGGCGTCCAGGACGCCGCGAAGACGATCGGCTGGACGGTCCGGGTGATCGACGGCGAGGGCACCCCCGCCGGGATCCAGGCGGCGCTCAGCCAGGCCGTCACCCTGGGGCCCTCGGGCATCGTCATCGGCGGCTTCGACCCCCAGCTGACCTCGCAACAGGTGGCGCGGGCCCGTTCGGCGCACATCCCGCTCATCGGCTGGCACGCCGTGGATTCCCCCGGCCCGAGCGAACGTGGCGGGCTCTTCACCAACGTCACGACGAAGGTGGAGGACGTGGCGAGGATCAGCGCGGACTGGATCGTCGCCCAGTCCGACGGCGATGCCGGAGTCGTCGTCTTCACCGACGACTCGATCCCGTTCGCCAGGAACAAGTCCGAACTGATCAAGCGGGAGCTCGCCACCTGTTCCGGCGTGAAGCTCCTGGCGTACGAGAACATCCCCATCCCGGACGCGAGCAGCCGCACTCCCCAGGAGGTCTCCTCCCTCCTGTCCCGCTTCCCCGACGAGTGGACCTACTCCGTCGCCATCAACGACCTCTACTTCGCCGACGCCGCCGCAGCCCTCCGCGCGGGCGGCAAGCCGGGCTCCGGACCGCCCTTCAACATCGGCGCGGGCGACGGCGACCCCTCCGCCTTCCAGCGCATCAACAACAAGCAGTTCCAGGCCGCCACCGTCCCCGAGCCGCTGTCCCAGCAGGGCTGGCAGATCATCGACGAGTTCAACCGCGCCTTCGCCGGCCGGCCCGCCAGCGGCTACGTCGCCCCCGTCCACATCGCCATGGCGAAGAACAGCAGCGGCGCCTCGTCCTGGAATCCGGCCGGTTACCGCGAGGCGTACCGGACCATCTGGCGCAAGTGACCAGACGGGCCGCTCAGCGCTCGGCGGCGGGGACGGTGCCAGGGGCCAACCGGTACGACACCGCCTCCATCAGGGGCTTGCGCTTGGTGTTGTGGAAGGCCGCGATCCGCCACTGCCCGTCACCCTCGCGGACGAGCGTGTACGTCTGCACCTTGCCGAGCTTCGCCGGGCGCGCGCCCTTGTAGGTGTCACCACGGCTGTTGACCACGGCCGAACCCGTTCCGTAGAAGCGGATGTCGAGGATCTCGTCGGCCAGCCGCGTGCCCTTGAGGAAGCCCGCGAAGAGGGTGCGGTGACTCTCCACGATGTCGCGACGGCCCTGGTAGAGGGTGCCGACATAGGTGGTGTAGGTGGCGTCCTCGGTGAAGACCGCACCGTAGGCCTCCGCGTCGTGCCGTTCCCAGGCGCCGAGGAGCCGGGCCATGAGGGCTTGAACGGCGGTGACGTCGTCGTTGGCGATGGGCTGCATGACGGACCACTCCCCTATTGGTTCGATTGGCGCAGATACTGATGGAGAGCAGTATCTGCATGCGTGCAGATATAAAGGTACGAGGAGAGTGCGGAGATGGCAACAGCCGGCGACGAGAACAGGCACGCGGCCTTCCGTCACCACTTGGACGCCGTCGGGCTCCAGGGCCTGGCCAGCGCGGAGGCCGCCGGCCTGCACACGTCGGAGTTGCTGGCGTCGCCCCGACGGGACAAGACGGCCGGGGGCGGGAAGCCGGCTCAGGGCGAGGGGATCATCGGCGGGTTGAGCCGGGCGAAGCCCTCCTGACGCTCGTAAGGGAAGTACGGGTACGGCGCCGGCCGGTGGCTCGCGGCGTCGAGACGAGCCACCTGCTCGGGGGCCAGGGTCCAGCCGATCGCTCCGATGTTCTGCCGCAGCTGCGCCTCGTTGCGCGCGCCGACGATGACGGAGGACACGGTGGGCCGCCCCAGCAGCCAGTTGATGGCCACCTGCGGGATCGTCTTGCCGGTCTCCCGCGCGATCCCGTCCAGGGCGTCCACGACGTCGAAGAGGTGCGCGTCCTCGACCGGCGGGCCGTAGTCGGCGGTCCGGTGCAGCCGGCTCTGCGCGGGCAGGGGGCGGCCGCGGCGCAGTTTGCCGGTGAGCCGGCCCCAGCCGAGGGGGCTCCAGACCATGGCGCCGACTCGCTGGTCACGAGCGAGCGGCATGAGCTCCCATTCGTAGTCGCGGCCGATGAGGGAGTAGTAGACCTGGTGGGCCGCATAGCGGGGGAAGCCGTGGCGCTCGGAGGCGGCCAGGGACTTCATCAGCTGCCAGCCCGCGAAGTTCGAGACTCCGACGTAGCGGATCTTGCCCGCCCGTACCAGCTGGTCGAGCGCGGAGAGCACCTCCTCGACCGGGGTGGCGGCGTCGAAGGCGTGCAACTGGAAGAGATCGATGCGGTCGGTGCCGAGCCGGCGCAGGGCGTCCTCGGTCGCCCTGATCAGACGGGTGCGCGAGGAGCCCGCGTCGCCGGGGCCGTCACCCATCGGCAGCCCGGTCTTGGTCGACAGCAGCACTTGGTCCCGGCGACCCTTGATCGCCGCGCCGAGGACCTCCTCCGAGGCCCCGGCCGAGTAGACGTCGGCGGTGTCGAACATCGTGATGCCCGCCTCCAGGCAGATGTCCACGAGACGGCGGGCCTCCTGGGCGTCCGTGGTGCCCCAGGCGCCGAACAGCGGCCCCTGGCCGCCGAAGGTGCCGGCCCCGAAGCTGAGGGCGGGGACCTTGAGACCGGACGCGCCGAGCTGCCTGTATTCCATGACGAAACCCTTCCGAGCGCTAATGGAACCCTGGAACCGTTAAGATGGGTCCACCGTAACAAGGGTGAGCCATTAATGGAACCGGAGTCCCGTTATGACTGTTGAGGGGTACGAGGACACCTCGGAGCCGGGCACCGTCCGGCCCGGCGGCCGCACCGCCCGCGTACGCACGGCCGTCCTGGAAGCCGCCGGGGACATGCTGGCCGACCACGGCTTCCACCAGCTGGACCTGGCCGAGGTCGCCCGGCGCTCCGGAGTCGGCAAGACCACGGTGTACCGGCGTTGGGGAACCGCCGCCGGCCTGGTCGCCGACCTTCTGGGCGACATGGCGGAGCAGTCCCTGCCCCGTACCGAGACGGGCGCGCTCCTCGACGACCTGCGAGCCAATGCCGAGCTGGTCCGGCGCACGCTGGCGGACCCGCGCCAGGGCGCGCTCTTCAAGGCGGTGATCGCCGCGGCCACGACGGACGCGAAGACCGCCGAGGCCCTGCACCGGTTCTACGAGGTGCGCGTCGCCGAATGGGCGCCGTGTGTCCACCAGGCCGTCGCGCGCGGCGAGCTTCCGGAGGGCACCGACGCCGACGAGGTGATCCGCGCCGTCTCGGCTCCGCTCTACTACCGGCTCCTGACCACCGGCGCCCCGCTCGACACGGCGACGGCGGAACGCGCCGCGACCGCCGCCGCCACGGCGGCCCGTGCGGGCGCCTTCGCCTGACGGCGCGGCGCGGCAGCTGCAGGAGGCCCGCGACCGGCCGACCTGTCGCGAGAGGGCCTGTGGCAAGATCCGCGGGCATGAGCATCGAACACGCGGATCGGCCCGTCGCCCTGGTCACCGGATCCACTTCGGGGATCGGGGAGGCCGTCGCGCGGAGGCTGGCCGCGGACGGGATGCGGGTCGTCGTGCACTCGCGGCGCAGTACGGAGGCCGGAGAGGCGCTGGCGGCGGAGCTCGGCGGGGTGTACGTACGGGCGGACCTGGCGGTGGAGCAGGAGGCCCGGGAGCTGGTCGAGGCGGCGCTCGACCGCTGCGGGCGGCTGGACGTACTGGTGAACAACGCGGGCGTCAGCTGGCCGATCCCGCACGACGACCTGGCCGCGGCGACGCCGGCGGCCTGGCGACAGCTGCTGGAGGTCAACCTGATCGCGCCGTGGGTGCTGTGCACGGAGGCCCTTCCGGCGCTGCGTCGATCCCCCGCGGGCGGAAGCATCGTCAACGTCACCAGCCACGCCGGGGTGCGCCCCAAGGGCTCGTCGGTGCCGTACGCGGCGAGCAAGGCCGCCCTGAACCACGTGACCCGGCTGCTCGCGGCGGCGCTCGGGCCCGAGGTGCGGGTCAACGCGGTGGCGCCGGGGCTGGTGGACACGCCGATGACGAAGGACTGGGTGCAGGCGCACGAGCTGTGGCGGGACCGAGCGCCCATGCGCCGGCCGGCGCGGCCCGCCGACGTGGCCGACCTGGTGGCGTCGGTGGTCGCCAGCGCCTATCTCACCGGCGAGGTCATCGTGTTCGACGGCGGGCTCAATCTGACCTGAGACGTCGCGGCGCGGCGATCAGCCGAGGACGAGCGGGAGCCTCGCGGCCAACTCCCCCAGCGCGGCGTTCTCCACCTCGGTCGGGGCGCGCCGTCCGGTGCCGATCAGCAGCGCGTCCTCGTCGGAGAACGACGGGGGGAACGCGGCGCCGGCGATCTTCTCCAGCAGTTCGCGTGACCGCGCGAGACCCTCGGCGGGCGGTTGTGCCGCCTCCGGGAGGTGCGCGATCAGGTCGAGGTGGTGCAGCGTCCATTCCAGGACGTACGCGCAGAGGTAGTCGCCCGCCGTGAGCACCTCGTCGCGGGTGCCGATCCGGTCCGCGCGGTCCGCGAGTTCGGCGGCGCGGCCGGCTGCGGAACCGACGTCGTCGAGGTGGAACTTGAGCAGCCACGGCTCTGCGTACGCGGCTGCGAGGCGGACGGTCAGCGCGTCGAGCGGGTCGTCGCCGGTCGGGGCTTCGACGAGGTCCCAGTAGGTCACCGCGTCCCGGGTGGGTGCCGTTTCGGCGGGGGTGACCAGGGTGATCAGGACGTCCTGGGCGTCGATGACCAGGTGGCACACCAGGTCCCGCACGAGCCAGCCGGCGCAGCCGGAGGGCCGCGCGAAGTCCTCGTCCGGGAGCGCGGCGACCGCTGCGCGCAACGCCGCCCAGGAGCGTGAGAAGAGATCCACGGCTGCAAATTAGCAGTGGCCGGGCCTCATTCGGGGGCGTTGTCAGAGCTGCCTGCGATGCTGCGCGTACGGGGCGACGGCAGGAGCCGTCCGGATCGGCGGTAGGGGGCAGGGCATGGCGACGGGTCGTGTTGACGGCTGGGCGGGCATCGGCTGGGACGGCTGGCAGGACCACGACGGCGTCCGGCGGCGCCTCGATCAGGGTGCGGATCCAGAGGTGTGGGGCGGGGGTCGGCCCCTGCACCGGGCGGCGGCCTTCGGGTCACCGGAGGTCGTTGCGGAACTGGCCGGACGCGTCGCGGACGTGGACGCGCTCGACGACGGGACGACCGCGTTGTGGGAAGCGGTCTTCTCCGACCGCCCGGACAATGCGCAGGCCTTGATCACTGCCGGGGCAGACCCCTGGCGGCCCTTGATCGGCGGTTGGTCACCGGGGCGGCTCGGCCTGGCCGGTCCGGCACCGGACCTGTTCGTCGTGCCGGAGGGTGGACGCGGGTTGAGCGAGGCCGAGCAGGCGGCGGCCCGAGAGGGCAAACGGCTCGTCGCCGCCCTGGGAGAGTTCCACTACGAAGGCACGGGGCTGGCGTGCGTGGCCGGCATCGACGCCCGAGAGGCGGTGCGTCGCCTGGAGGCGACCCCTGCGGAAGGCGAAGAGCTGGAGGTACTGCTCGAGGAGCCGTGGGCCTACGACTCCGCGGAGAGCCTGCGGATCGTCGGTGTGACCACCGTGCCCGGCGGCTGCGTCGTCACCCAGCCCTGGGGGTACGCGCCCTCGACGCCGGGTGTACTGACCCGGCTGTCCACCGGAACCGTCAGCTACGGCCTGTACGCCAACCCCAAGAGCGGCAACCAGGGCAAGATCATCCGCAACGGCACGGTCGAGGGCTGGGACCTCCATCCGGGCGGCGGACCGGACCTGGACGACACCCCCGAGGAAGTCCTCACCTCTTACCTCTACCGGCACAGCGCGGTGGCGTACTCGTGCGCCTTCGCAGGACTGCAACTGACCGATGCCCGCGCCGTCGTGGGGCCGCCCGACATGTGGGTGGAGCTGCCGCGGCGTGACTACTGGGAGTACTGACGCAAAAGGGGGCTTGGGCTGCACGCGTGCCGAACGGCCGCGCGGGCTCGTGCGCCAGACTGCGTGCATTCGGCGTGTGCAGCGGATCTGGTCGGACAGGCCTTGGCAGCGGCGGGTGTTGCCGGGGAGACGGGTGACTGGGACGCGTACGAAAGCCTGCTGGGGCAGGCGGCGGCCGACGGGGTCGGGGCGCTGCCACTCGGGCTGGAGCTGATCGGTTCGGCTGATCCGGTCGCGCGCGAGACCGGCTGTGACCTGCTGGGCCGTGCGAGCAGCCAGAACGAGGCAGTCCGTGCCGGGGCTGCGACCGCGCTGGTCGCGCTGGCGGAGCGGGAGACCGAGGGCCGCGTTCTGTGGTCCCTGGCGCGCGCGATGGAAATGACGTACGACCAGCGCGGCGTCGCCGTCCTCGTCGCCCTGGCCGGACACCACGACGCCGCGATCCGCCGGCAGGTGGCCGGTTCCTTCGCGGGGGTCGCGACCGGCCTGCCGGACGGCCCGGACATTCGCGCGCTCATCGTGCTGACCCGCGACCAGGACCCGGAGGTCCGCGACTGGGCGACCTTCACGCTGGGCTTCCAGGCCGAAGCCGACAGCCCCGCGATCCGGGACGCACTCTGGGAACGGGCCACCGACGAGGACGCGGAGGTCCGCGAGGAAGGCATCCGCGGACTCGCCCGGCGACACGACCGGCGCGCGGTCCCGCTGTTGTCGGAACTGCTGAGCAGTCCCGGGGGCGCGCACGTCCTCACCTTCGGCGCGGCGCAGATCATGGGCATCCCCGAACTGCTGCCGGCCCTGCTGGAGTACGAGCCCGACGGCGTCGGGGTCACCGCCGCCGTTCACGCCAGCGACCCGGTGCGGCGCGCCCGACTCGACGCCTCCGCCTGGGAGCTGCTGTGCGTGCTCGACCGGCTCCGCCCCGATCTGGACGCCTCTGTGTACATGGACCGCTTCGCATCCGGCATGTCCCTCGGCCTCGGCGCCGCCTTCGGCTCACCGGCCTACGACGTCGAGGCGCTGCTCGAGCGCGCACACGGCGGCCCAGCGGCTGCCGCGGCGCTGGTCGCGTCCGAGCAGCCCGTCTGAATCCGACGGCAAAAAGACGAAGGCAAGGAGGTCACCCACTCCTTGCCACTCTCAAGATATAGCGCACCAGGGGGCTTGCGGCAAGACCCGGGGCGTGCCGCAGAATCACCGGACGAAGCCAGGACCTGCGGAAATGAGGATGTGCGGTGACCGATGTAATCGTTGTCGGCGGTGGACCGACCGGTTTGATGCTGGCCGCCGAACTGCGGCTGCACGGTGTGCACGTGGTCGTGCTGGACAAGCTGGCCGAGCCGACCGAGCAGTCCCGCGGCCGCGGCCTGCACGCGCGCAGCGTCGAGGTGATGGACCAGCGCGGTCTGCTGGACCGGTTCCTCGCGGTCAGTGAGAAGTTCCAGGTCGGTGGTCTCTTCGGCGGCATCGTCAAACCGTGGCCGGAGCGGTCGGACACGGCGCACGCGTACGGCCTCTCCACCCTGCAGCCGGTCACCGAGCGGCTGCTGGGCGAGCGTGCCCTCGAACTCGGTGCCGAGATCCGGCGCGGCTGCGAAGTGGTCGGGCTGAGCCAGGGCGAGGACGGAGTGACCGTCGAACTGGCGGACGGCACGCGCTCGCGCTCGCGCTACCTCGTCGGGTGCGACGGCGGCCGCAGTGCGGTGCGCAAGCTGCTCGGCGTCGGTTTCCCCGGCGAGCCCGCCAAGGTCGAGACGCTGCTGGGTGACATGGAGATGTCCGAGGATCCCGCGACGGTTGCCGCCGTCGTCGAGGAGGTCCGCAAGACCCAACTGCGGTTCGGCACCATTCCCAACGGGGACGGGACGTACCGCGTCGTCGTGCCCGCCGACGGCGTGGCCGAGGAGCGTGCGACCGAGCCCACCTTCGAGGAGTTCCAGCGGCAGCTGCGGGCGGTCGCGGGCACCGACTTCGGCGTGCACTCGCCGCGCTGGCTGTCCCGGTTCGGCGACGCCACCCGGCAGGCCGAGCGCTACCGGGTCGGCCGGGTGCTGCTGGCCGGGGACGCGGCGCACATCCACCCGCCGACCGGCGGGCAGGGCCTCAACCTCGGCGTGCAGGACGCGTTCAACCTCGGCTGGAAGCTGGCCGCCGAGGTCAACGGCTGGGCGCCGGAGGGGCTGCTGGACAGCTACCACGCCGAACGGCACCCGGTGGGCGCGACCGTGCTGGACAACACCCGCGCGCAGATCACACTGCTGGGGACCGATCCGGGTGCGACCGCGCTGCGGGAGCTGCTCTCGAAGCTGATGGACTTCGAGGAGGTGAACCGGTACGTGACCGAGATGATCACCGCGGTCGGGGTGCGCTACGACTTCGGCGAGGGCCACGAACTGCTCGGCCGACGGCTGCGGGACGTACAGCTGAAGCAAGGCCGCCTCTACGAGCTGATGCACGGCGGCCGCGGCCTGCTGCTCGACCAGACCGGCCGGCTCTCGGTGGAGGGCTGGACCGACCGGGTCGACCACGTCATCGACGTCATCGACACCGGCGAGGAACTGGACGCGCCCGCGGTGCTGCTGCGGCCCGACGGCCACGTGGCGTGGGTCGGTGAGGACCAGCAGGAACTGCTCGGCCGACTGTCGACGTGGTTCGGCGCCCCCACCGGCTGAACGCGCGGTCCGGGCCTGTCGCCTGATCGTCCGCCGACGGCTCACGGCACAGTGGAGTCATGAACGCAGACGACAGGAACACTCTGGCCCGAGGACGTGCGGCGAGCAGGCTTCCCGCCCAGGACCTGGAGCGGGCTCGACGTTTCTACGCCGAGAAGCTCGGCCTGGAGCCCGTCGACGAACGGCCCGGCGGGCTGCTGTACCGGTGCGGCGGCACGGAGTTCGCGGTGTTCACGTCGACGGGCGCCTCGCCCGGCACCTTCACTCAGATGGGGTGGCAGGTCGATGACATCGAGGCGGTCGTGTCGGAGCTCAAACAGCGCGGTGTGGTGTTCGAAGACGTCGACGTGCCCGGGCTCCGCACGAAGGACGGGATCGCCGAGATCGAGGGGAACTACCCGAGCAAGGGCGCACGGGGCGAACGGGGCGCCTGGTTCCGTGACAGCGAGGGGAACCTGCTGGGCATCGGCGAGCCGGTCGAGTGAGCCGGGCGGGCGGCTTGGGACCGTGAGTCCGCACCGCCACCCTGACGCGCAACCTTCCGGTTGCACGTGGGCGAGCGACATGCAACTCTGGAGTTGCATCTGACGGCAGCGATGAAGGAGCCCCCTCATGAGCGATGACCGCATCGAGCGCGAAACCCTGATCGCGGCGCCCCTGGAGCGGGTCTGGTCCCTGGTGGCCCAGCCCGGGTTCTGGGTGGCCGACGAGGCGAGCCTTCCCGGCACCGTGGCGATCGAAGGCGAGTCGATGGTGGCGAAGAACGCCGAGTACGGCGAGTTCCCCGTGCGCGTGGAGAAGGTCGAGCAGCCGAGGTACCTGGCGTACCGCTGGGCCAGCGCGTTCCCCGGGGAGGAGCTGCGCGAGGACAACAGCACCCTCGTGGAGTTCACCCTGACGCCGGAAGGCGACAAGACGCGGCTGCGCGTCGT
Source organism: Streptomyces sp. NPDC060031 (assembly GCF_042736805.1). Lineage (NCBI taxonomy): Bacteria > Bacillati > Actinomycetota > Actinomycetes > Kitasatosporales > Streptomycetaceae > Streptomyces > Streptomyces sp. NPDC060031. The sequence goes on along the minus strand of NZ_JBHWVM010000003.1, from coordinate 27,859 downwards.
GGAGAGCGGGTTCGCCGCGTTGGCGGGGTCCGAGGAACTGCGGAGCAAGGCCGTGGAGGACAACACCGGGGGCTGGCCGCAGGTGCTCGACGCGTTCAAGGCGCGCGCCGAGCAGCCCTGCGCGTGACGGACGAACACCGCGCCGCCGGCCAGGCGGTCGACAGCGTCCTCGCCGCACTGGCCGACCCCACGCGGCGGCGGTTGCTCGAACTGCTCGCCGCGCGGGGCGAGGCCACCGCGACGACGCTCGCCGAACCGCTTCCCATCTCGCGGCAGGCGGTGGTCAGGCACCTCGGTGTCCTCGACGCGGCCGGCCTGGTTCACGGCAGTCGCGTCGGTCGCGAGGTGCGGTACGCGGTGCGGCCCGCGGCCCTGGACGTGACCGCGCGGTGGATGGCCGCGCTCGCGGCCGACTGGGACCGCCGGTTGGCGAACATCAAACGCCTCGCCGAGGCGGCGGAACAGGACCTGCCACGGGAGCAGGATTCCGGCTCGACACGGTCCGGCTGAAGGGAAGCAAGCCCATGGACACGACAGCGCTTCGCAGCGCCTACGACACGTTGCTGGAGGTGGCGGCCCTCCCCGGCCTCGGCGACGCGGCCGACGGAGGATGGAACGCCGACCGGATCCTGGCCCATCTGCTCAGCGTCGACGCCTCGATCGCAGCGGCGGCTCTCGGCGTCGTCTCCGGCTCGCGCCCCGCGTTCGACAACCGGATCTCCCTCGACGCCTGGAATCTCGATCGCATCATCGCCGAGCACTCGGGCAGGGCGGACCTGATCGATCACGTCCGGCGCCAAGCCGCCGTCCTGTGTGACATCGCCGATCAGCTCCGCGCGGAAGCCGCCTCGACCCTCGTACCCTCACTGATCCTGTCCAACGGCTCACTCGTGCTGGACCAGCCGATTCCGCTCGCCGGCCTCATCGACGGTCTCGCCGAAGACCACGTACCGAAGCACGCCCAGCAGCTCCTCGCCCTGCGCGCACCGGCTCCCGGGCACGGCTGAAGGCGCCGAACGACACCGGGTGCCGGGTGGCATGCACCCCGAATCCGGGCGTGCCACCCTGTTGACAGGCCTCGGGACCAGACAGCCGCGACGAACGGAGCGTGCTGTGAGCAGTCCGATCCACACCGCGTCGGTGCGGCGCACAGTGGCCGCCGCCCGCGCCGCCCTGCTGTGCGTGGCGCTGACCGCGGGTACGGCGGCCGGGGCGGACCCGTCCCCGCCACCCTCGCCGTCCGGCGACGCGGACCTGAGCCGGCTCGATCCGCGCATCACGGAGATCATGCGGAAGCCGGAGTACGCCCATGCCCAGTGGGGACTGCTGCAGACCGAACCGGACGGCGGGCGCGTGGTCCAGAGCCTGTTCCCCCGGCAGTTCTTCATCCCCGGGTCCACCGCCAAACTGCTCAGCGTCTCCGGCGCGTGGCAGTCGCTGGGTACGGACCACCGCTTCGTGACCCCGCTCTACGCGGTCGGTGAGCGGAGCGGCGCCACGCTGACCGGCGACCTCGACCTCGTCGCCCAGGGCGACCTCACCATGGGCGGCAGGACACGCGCGGACGGCACGGTCGCGTACACCGATCTCGACCACACCTACGCCAACGATTTCGCCGGCGCGACCCTCACCCCCGAGAACCCCCTCGCCGGGATCGACCAGCTCGCCCGGCGGGTGCGCGCCTCCGGCATCACCCGCGTCGAGGGTGACGTGATCGTCGACAGCCGGCTCTTCCTGCCCGATCCCGTCCTCGACCCCACCCCGACGCCCCTGATCATCAACGACAACCTGATCGACCTGCTCACCACTCCCGGGGCCCGCCCCGGCGCCGACGCCGTACTGGACTGGCGCCCGAGGGTGGCCCCGTACCAGGTCACGTCCACGGTGAAGACCGTGGCGGCCGGGAAGCCGACCGCGGTCACGGTCACGGCCACCGACGGCGGCACCCGGATCCGGCTGTCCGGAACGATCGCGGCGGACGCCGAGCCGCTGCTGCGCACCTCCCCGGTCACCGACCCGGCCGCCTTCGGCCGCACCGCGCTGATCGAGGCGCTCGGACGGGCCGGGGTGCGGGTCACCGCCGTCCCCACGGGGCCCAACCCGGCCGGCCGGCTGCCGCGCGACTACGCGGGCCGGTCGCGGGTGGCCGAGTACACCTCCCCGCCCTTCGGCCAGTACGCCAAGCTGATCCTCAAGGTCAGCCACAACCTGGGCGCCAACCTCGGCATCTGCCTCATGGCCGGTACCGCCGGCAGTCACCAGTGCGCGGACGGCTTCCCGGTGCTTGCCGGCTTCCTGGACCGGGCGGGCGTCGACCGCAAGCAGGCCGAGCTCAATGACGGCCGGGGCGGCAACCCCGCCGACCGTGCCACGCCGCAGGCGCTGGTGCAGATGCTGACGTACTGGCAGCGCACCCCTGAAGCGCGGCTCTTCCGGGAGGCCCTGCCCATCATGGGTGTCGACGGTCTGCTGGCCGACAACTGCCGCAGCTGCCCGGCGCGCGGGAAGGTGTTCGGCAAGACCGGCGCGGCCGTCGGGGGCGACGCCCTGGGCGACCGCCTGTCCGTCGAAGCCATCACCATCGCCGGCTACCTGGACAAGGGCGGCGGCCGCTTCGACACCTTCTACGCCGGCGTGAACGGCGCCTCCACGGCGACCGCCGACCCCGCCGAGGTGCTGGCCATCGCCAACGACCTCGCCCTGATCGCCGCCTACCTCCAGGAGTCGCCCTGACGCGCGGGCGCGACGGCGCCCGTCCGGCCGCTCACGCGACCCCGTACCGGGCCTCGATCCCCGCGATCACCAGGCGCAGCCCCTCCTCGAAGGCTTCCTCGAAGCCCTGGAAGAGTTCGGCGCCCGCGGCCGCCGACAGGGGGAAGCCGGCCATGCGGGCGGCGCGCTCCTCGACGTCGTAGCCCTCCCGGCGCTCGCCCGGCAGCGGCTGGACGCCCTGCTCCTCGGTGACCTGACCGAGCGTGAAGAAGAAGGCCGTGGAGAGGGCGCGGACGGCCTGGGGGAGCTCGAAGCCGGCCTCGACGCAGGCGCGGAGGGTCGCCTCCATCGCGACCGCGTGCTCGGTGCCGGTGAAGCGGGAGCCGCTGAACACCTTGGCGCCGTCGCGGTAGCCGAGCAGGGCCTCGCGCAGCCCGCGCTGCGCCGACACGAGCCGCTCCTGCCAGGTGGCGCCCGGGGGGAGCTGCGCGCCCGCGACCATCCGGCGGTACATCTCCGTCGCCATCTCGTCGAGCAGCGCCTGCTTGTTCTTGAAGTGCCAGTACAGGGCCGGGGCCTGGACGTTCAGCTCCTTGGCGATCGCGCGGAGCGTCAGCCCGTCGAGGCCGACCTCGTTGAGGAGCCCTAGAGCGGTGTCGACGACCTGCTTCTTGTCCAGCTTGGGGGGTCTCTGAGTAGCCACACTTGACAGTTTAACGCCGTTAAGGGCATGCTCCGGAGCATGGAACTTAACAACGTTAAGGAGATTCCCGTGAATGCCACGAACACCGCGAACACCGCGAACACCGTCGACACGGACGTGCTCGTCATCGGCGCCGGTCCCACCGGACTGGCGCTCGCCGTCGACCTCGCCCGGCGCGGGGTGCCCGCCCTCGTCGTGGAGCGCGCCGAGGGGCTCTTCCCCGGCTCGCGCGGCAAGGGCCTGCAGCCCCGCACCCTGGAGGTCTTCGACGACCTCGGCGTAGTCGACGCGGTCCGCGCGGCCGCCGGCCCCTACCCCGTCGGGGTGATCTGGCAGGACGGGGAGCGCAAGGGCGAGCACCGGATGTCCGACGAGACCCGGGCGTCGGAGGCCGAGCCGTACCACGAGCCGTGGATGCTGCCCCAGTGGCGTACGCAGGAGATCCTCGGCGCGCGGCTGACGGAACTCGGCGCCGGGGTGGCGTTCGGGCGGGAGCTGGTGGGGATCGCGCAGGACGCGGACGGGGTGACCGCTTCCTTCGCGTCGGGCGCGCCGGTCCGCGCGCGCTACGCCGTGGCCGCCGACGGCGGCCGCTCCACCGTGCGGCGCGCGCTCGGCATCGGCATGACCGGCGAGCCCGGCATGACGATGGACCCGAACCCGACGCTGGTGGCCGACGTCCGCATCACGGGGCTCGACCGCGGCAACATCCACTTCTTCCCGCCCGCCGAGGGCGGGGGCGAGGGCGACGGCTTCCTCGCGATCTTTCCGCTGGCGGGGACCGAGGACTTCCAGGTGATGGCCCAGTTCGCCGAGGGTACGCAGGTCGACCTCTCCCTCGACGGCATCCGCAAGACCGTCGGCGCCCGCTCGCACCTCTCCCCCGAGGACGTGACCGAGGTGCGCTGGGCCTCAGACTTCCGGCCGCGGGCCGCGATGGCCGACCGGTTCCGCCAGGGCCGTGTCTTCCTCGCGGGCGACGCCGCGCACGTCCACTCTCCCGCGGGCGGGCAGGGCCTCAACACCAGCGTCCAGGACGCGTACAACCTGGGCTGGAAGCTTGACGCGGTGCTGCGCGGCGGGGCGGCCCCGTCGCTCCTCGACTCGTACGAGGAAGAGCGGCTGCCCAACGCCGCGGACATGCTCGGACTGAGCACCCGGGTCCACCGCGGCCAGGTCCGGCGCGGCGCGGCCACTCGGCAGCTCGGCCTCGGCTACCGCGGCTCCTCGCTCGCGGTGGAGACCCGCGCGGGCCTGCCGGAGGACGCGCTGCAGGCGGGCGACCGCGCACCGGACGGCGTGCGGGGCGGCGTCCGCCTCTTCGACGCGTTCCGGGGACCGCACTGGACGCTTCTCGCGGTCGGTACGGCCACCGGCCTGCCGACGCTGTCCGGCGCCCGGACGGTCCGGATCCCGCCGTACGAGGCGTACGGCACGGGAATCTTCCTCGTACGGCCCGACGGATACGTGGGCTGGGCGGGCGGGACGGCGGAGGGACTCGGCGCGTACGCGGCCCGCTGGGGCGTCGCCTGAGGAGTCCGCCCTTGGCCAGCCGGCCTACTTCCGGCCGGTGATCGCGGCCAGGGCGTGGCGGAGGACGGAGTCTCCCGGCGGGGCTTCGTGCCAGCGGGCGCTGACGTGGCCGTCGGGTCGGATGAGCAGCGCTCCGCGGGGCGGGAGGTCGCAGAGGCCGGCGTGCTCGCGACCAAGCGTCTCCACGTGCAGCGGCCATGGCGCGGCGGCGCGTCGCTCCCAGGAGGCGGGGTCCGGGGTGAGCAGGGTGAACCATTCGCCGAAGGCGTCGAGCGTGGAGCGGTCCGGTGTGAGCCAGAGGTGTGGCATGCGGTGGCCGGGCGCCGCGGTGGGGACGTAATCCGTGCCCGTGCCGGACGGTTCGGACGGTTCGGGCAGTTCGGGTGGTTCGGACGACGGGCCGCCGACGGCGAGGACGGCGTCGGAGTGGTAGGCGACGCCGAGCACGAGCCCGAGCTGAGCGAAGTACCGCTCCGACCAGGGCAGTTCGATCCGGTCCGGCGCCGCACCGCCGGTTTCGAGCTGCTCGCGGCGCAGGCTCTGCGCCTGCAGCATGAGTTGGGTGTTGGCCACCGCCTGGCGGAGAGTCCGGTGGGCGACGGGGTGGCGTTCCGTCTCGTACGTGTCCAGCAGTCCCGGTCCGGCCCACCCGTGGACCACGCCCGCCAGTTTCCAGCACAGGTTGTGCACATCGGCGATGCCGGTGTTCATGCCCAGGCCGCCGGTGATGGGGATCGCGTGCGCCGCGTCGCCGGCCAGCAGGATCCGGCCCGCGCGGAAGCGTTCGGCGACGAACGCGTTCATCACCCAGTGCTGAACGCGCAACACCTCGGCCCGCACGCCGGGGCCGAGGGCGCGCGAGACGAGACCGGGCCAGTCGGCGTGCTCGGCGTCCTCGGGGGTGGGAGCGATCCAGGCCCAGCCCCCTTCGGGGTAGAGGGGGAGGAACGATCCGTGCGCGGTGAAGTAGACCCCGGCGGGCTGGTCGGCGCACCAGCCGGCGAGGTCGGCGTCGAACACGACGGTGGTGACGGCACCCATCGCTCCGGGGCCGGTGGTGGCGATGCCCAGGCGCTGCCGGGCGGTGGAGTTCGCGCCGTCGGCGGCGAGTACGTACCGGGCGCGGACGCGGGTCGCTCCACCGCTTCGGCGGTCGACGAGCGACGCCACGACGCCGCCGGCGTCCTCGGCCAGGTCGACGAGTTCGACCGCGAAGCGCACCTGTGCGTCTGCCGCGGCGAGCAGGACGGGTTCCAGCCGGTCCTGCGAGGTGGCCACGCCGATCACGGGGCTTTCGGGGATCGGCGCGTTGACCCCCACCATCGGCGCGGTGGCGAAGTCGCGGTCGTGGAGGGTGTCGCGGAAGCGGATGCGGCCGAACTCCGGTGCGAAAGCGTTGGCCGTGATCTTCTCGGCGAGGCCGAGCTGGCGGAAGATCTCCATCGAGCGCGCGTTGACGAGCCGGGACCTTGGGAAGGGTGACAGCTCGCGGTGCTTCTCGACGAGCAGGGTCCGAACGCCCCAGCGTTCCAGCAGCGCCCGGGCGGTGAGCCCGACCGGCCCACCGCCGACGATCAGCACCTCCACCTCGATGTTCGCTGCGGGCATGGCGGACTCCTCCTGGTCACCTCGGGTCCCTACGGGGCGCCGGCGGCAGGCAGCCCTCCCTCGGCCTCGTAGCGTGAGATCACATTAACCCTGTGTGAGACTTCGGGCCGCCGCACCGGGGAAACGGGTCAGCCCGCCCTCTACCGGGTATAGAACCCTAGAGACCACGACGGACCCGTCGCGCCACAGGCGCACCCCCGGGCCCATCCGTCGGAGGATTCCATGTCATCCCATTCCAGCGGCACTACGGAGCCTGTCCATAGGTCGGCCTCCGCGGACCTCGCGGCCCGCGGCCCGGCCGAAACCCCGGACCTTCCGCAGGACCTGCTCGGCGTCAGCACCGCCGATGCCCGCACCCTGTCGGTCGCCCTGTTCCAACGGCTGAACGGGCTCACGGAGGGCACGGCCGAGTACTCGTACGTGCGCAACACCCTCGTCGAGCTCAACCTCAGTCTGGTCAAGTACGCGTCCCGCCGGTTCCGCAACCGCAGCGAGCCGATCGCGGACATCATCCAGGTCGGCACCGTCGGCCTGATCAAGGCCATCAATCGGTACGACGCCGAGCGCGGGGTCGAGTTCGCCACCTTCGCCCTGCCCACCATCACCGGCGAGATCAAACGCTTCTTCCGGGACACCAGCTGGTCCGTGCGGGTGCCGCGGCGCCTCCAGGAGCTGCGCCTGGCCATCGCGAAGACCCACGACGCCATGGAGCAGTCGCTCGGCCGCCGGCCGACCGACGAGGAGCTGGCGGAGCGCCTCGGCATCACCCGAGAGGAGCTGACCGAGGGACGCCGGGCCGCCAACGGCTATGCCGCGGGCCCCCTCGACACACCCCTGCGGGACGAGGGGGACGGCGGGTCCACCGACCGCGCCCTGGCCTTCGAGGAGGAATCGTACGACCGGGTCGAGTGCCGGGCGACGCTGAAGCCGTTGATCGCCACGCTCAGTGAGCGTGAGCGCATGATCCTGTCCCTGCGGTTCTGCGAGGAACGCACGCAAGCCGAGATAGGAGAGCAGCTGGGCGTCTCCCAGATGCACGTGTCCCGGCTGCTGAGCCGCATCCTCCTGAAACTCAGGGCCGGGATGCTGGACGACCAGGTTCCGACCGGCTGACCTCCACCGGCGCGTCGACGTCCAGCCACACGCACTTGCCGCCGCCGAGCACCGGGTCCGCGCCCCAGTTCCGGGTCAGGCGGTCCACGATGAGCAGGCCGTGGCCCCCGGGCCGTGCCGGGTCGGCGCGCCGCCGGAGCACGGGCAGGGTCGGGCTCCCGTCGGTGACCTCTATGCGCAGCCCGCTCTCGGTGCTGAGCAGGAGCAGCGAGCCGGGCCCGCCGGCATGCAGGCAGGCGTTGGCCACCACTTCGGACACCAGGAGCAGGACGTCCTCGGCCACCATCGCGGCCTCGCCGTCCGCCCGCCCGTCGGCGGCGACCACCGCCAGCCAGCCCCAGTCGGCCAGGGCCCGCCTGGTGAAGTCCCGGGACCGCGTGACCACGTCGCCGTCCACCCCGGCCAGCATCAGGCGCCGGCTCTGCTCCGGTTGCCGGCTCTGCTCCGGTTGCCGACCCGTGTTCATCTCGCTCCTCCGCTAGGCAGTCTGCGGTCGGTCGGCCAGAGCCCCCGCCATGTCGGGGTGCACGGTGAAAACCCCGTCGGCACCCGTAATCCGGAACATGCGTGCGATCGAGGGGCGCAGGCCCGCGATCTCGATCCGGCTCCCGGACTTCTGGGCCTCCAAGCGCCCCTGCAGCAGCGCGTTCAGCCCCGTGGAATCGCAGAACTCCACATCGGAGAAGTCCACCAGCACCCGCGCGGCCCCGTCGGCGAGAGCCGCCTCCAGCGCCTGCCGCAAAGGCTCCGCCGTGTCGTGGTCCAGCTCCCCGGCCAACACGAGTACGAGCGCGTCGGCGGCATGGCTCGCCTCGACCGTGAACCGGTCCTCACGCGGTGGCACAGCCATCCGGAACCACCTCTTCCATACGGGTTTCTGCTGCGCTTCTGCCCAGGCGCCCCGGGCCTAGTCCTGCGCCGACCGACCCTATGACATGGCATGGGCAGCCACCTAGGGCAGGGCATGGCCGTCCCGATCCCGGGTAGCAGCGGCTCTGGGAGACCGCCGCCGGCACCAGGAGCTGATCGCCATGGCCCCGCTGACCTACGTTCGCGCTGGAACCGCTGGTGACGGGCGCGTGCCATGACCTTCGCGCATCCTGCCGAGAAGGGCCGTCCCGGGCGGATCGGCCGGTTCGAGAAGCTGGCCGAACTGGCCTCCAACTTCACGAGTTCAGCCGCCTTTTCAGTGGTGTGCCTGCTTCTCGTGGCGGGATTCCTCTCCATTCACCTGACCCACCTGTCCACCTCGTGGCAGCACTTGGCGGGCGACACCATGACCGCTGTGTCGCTGCTGCTGCTGGCCCTGCTCAAGAACTCCGAGCGCCGAGCGGAGCACGCCGTCCAGCGCAAGCTGGACGCGATCGCCGCCGCCCTCCTCGACCAGCAGCAGGGCGAGCGGAACGAGGCGTCGCGGGATCTGGAGAAGGCCATCGGCATGGAGGAGCGCCAGTAGCACCCGCCCACGAGGGCCGAGCCGCCGTCGCACGGCGCGCGATCCGCGATCTCACCCGTACGGCGCTTTCGTACGCCGTGGTGTGCCGCCGAGCGGCCCACGCGGCAGCGCCTTCGGGTGACACGGCCGCCGGGCCTGGAACGAGCCCCCACGGGATTCCCGGATCATCGTCCGAGGCCGGTCATGCTCCGGTCACGCAACCGTCGATCAGGCCGCCGCCGGGGGCCGGGTACGGCGGCGCCTCCGTTCCGGGCCGCCGCAGGGAGATCACGTGCACGTCCTGCTCGTCGCCAGTGCCTTCAACAGCCTCACCCAGCGGGTCCACGCCGAGCTCCGCGACCACGGCCACAGCGTGGCGGTCGAGCTGGCGCTCCCCCACGTGTCCCTGGCCGATGCGGTCCGCCGCCACCGGCCCGACCTGGTGCTCGCGCCGATGCTGACGTCGGCCGTGCCCGAGGAGGTCTGGTCCGCCCACACCTGTCTGATCGTCCACCCGGGCCCGGTGGGCGACCGCGGCCCCGCCTCGCTCGACTGGGCCGTCCAGGAGCGGGCGCCGCGGTGGGCCGTGACGGTACTTCAGGCCAACGGCGAGATGGACGCGGGCGACGTCTGGGCCTCGGTCGAGTGCGCCCTGCCCCAGGAGGGCAAGAGCGCCCTGTACCGGGGCGAGATCGCCGACGCCGCCCTGGAAGCCGTCCTGCTCGCCGTCGACCGCTTCGCCTCCGGTTCCCACGTGCCCGCGCCGCAGACCGCGGGCCGCGCCCGTCCCGCCATGCGTCAGCAGGACCGCCGGATCGACTGGGCGACGGACGGCACCGAGCGCGTCCTGCGGATGCTGCGGGCCGCCGATTCCCGGCCCGGCGTACGCGACGAGCTCCTGGGCGGCACCTGGTTCCTGCACGGAGGCCACCCCGAGGACCGGCTGCGCGGCCGTCCGGGCGAGCTGCTGGCCACCCGCGCGGGGGCGATCTGCCGGGCCACGGCCGACGGCGCCGTGTGGATCCCCGAGCTGCGGGCCCACCGCGCCCCCGGGGAGCCGGCCGCGCCCAAGCTGCCCGCCACCCTCGCGCTCGGGGACCGGCTGCCCGCGCTGCCGGAGCGTCCCGCCCCGCCGGGCAGCGATCTCCGCCGGCGCACCTGGTGCGACATCGGCTACCGGGAGGAGGGACAGGCCGGCTTCCTGTCGTTCTCCTTCCCCGGCGGCGCGATGAGCACCGAACACTGCCGGCGTCTGCTGGACGCCTACCGGGCGGCCTGTGCCCGCCCCACCTCGGTGGTGGTCCTCGGCGGCGGCCGCGACTTCTTCTCCAACGGCATCCACCTGGGCGTGATCGAGGCCGCCGCCGACCCCGCCGAGGAGTCCTGGGCCAACATCAACGCCATGGACGACCTGGTCGAGGCGGTCCTCACCACCACGGACCGGCTCGTCGTCGCCGCCCTGGGCGGCAACGCGGCCGCCGGCGGAGCCATGCTCGCACTCGCCGCGGACGAGGTGTGGTGCCGCTCGGGCGCCGTCCTCAATCCCCACTACCGGCTGATGGGCCTGTACGGCTCGGAGTACTGGACGTACACCCTGCCGCGCCGGGTCGGCGCCGCCACCGCCGAGCGCCTCACCTCCGAGGCGCTGCCGCTGAGCGCCGACGCCGCCCAGCGGCTCGGCCTGGTGGACCGTACGCTCGACTGCCCGCCCGGGGCGTTCGCCGGCCGGGCCGCCGCGCTCGCCGCACGGCTGGCCACCGCGCCCGCCACGGCGTCCCGGATCGCGGTGAAGAAGGCCCGCCGGGAGCACGACGAGGCCGAGCGTCCGCTGGCCGCCTACCGCGCGGCCGAGCTGGACCTGATGCGGCAGACCTTCTTCGACGCGGACGCCCCGTACCACGCGCTGCGCCGGGCCTTCGTCCGCAAGGAGGCCGCCGTCGCGACCCCGCCCCATCTGACCCCCCGGGCGGCGGGCCGCCACACGGCGGCGCGTCCGGGCGGCGTCACTGGACCGGACGCTCATGACGGGGCATCCGGACCCGCCGGGTGTTAGCAAGGAGCATGGGGCGCAGGCGGCCCGGGCCGGAAATACGCCGAGAACGACCGCCGCTCCCCGTCCGCTCCCACGATCCCTTTTCCCAAGGAGGCGTCCGCATGGATGCAGCAGCGCCGGACCCGGTAGTGGCGGACCCCACGATCCACATCCTCTGGATCAACGCGGGTCTGAGCTGCGACGGCGACTCCGTGTCCCTGACGGCGGCCATGCAGCCGAGCATCGAGGAGATCGTGACGGGGACCCTGCCCGGCCTTCCCAAGATCGCCGTGCACTGGCCGCTGATCGACTTCGAGTGCGGCCCCATCGGGGGCGCGGACACGTTCATCGAGTGGTTCTTCAAGGGCGAGCGGGGCGAGATCGATCCGTTCGTCCTGGTCGTCGAGGGCTCCGTACCCAACGAGAAGATCAAGTCCGAGGGGTACTGGTGCGGTTTCGGGGACGACCCGCGCACCGGCCAGCCCATCACCACCAGCGAGTGGATCGACCGGCTGGCGCCCAAGGCCCTCGCCGTGGTGGCCATCGGGACCTGCGCCACGTACGGCGGCATCCACGCGATGGAGGGCAACCCGACCGGTGCCATGGGCGTGCCCGACTACCTGGGCTGGGACTGGAAGTCGCACGCCGGGATTCCGATCGTGTGCGTGCCCGGCTGCCCGATCCAGCCGGACAACTTCTCGGAGACCCTGACGTACCTGCTCTACCAGGCGGCCGGCTCGGCGCCGATGATCCCCCTGGACGACAAACTGCGGCCGACCTGGCTGTTCGGAGCCACCGTCCACGAGGGCTGCGACCGGGCCGGCTACTACGAGCAGGGCCAGTTCGCCGAGACCTACGACTCGCCCAAGTGCCTGGTGAAGATCGGGTGTTGGGGTCCGGTGGTCAAGTGCAACGTCCCCAAGCGCGGCTGGATGAACGGCATCGGCGGCTGCCCGAACGTCGGCGGCATCTGCATCGCCTGCACGATGCCCGGCTTCCCCGACAAGTTCATGCCGTTCATGGACGAGCCGCCGGGCGCCCGGGTGTCCACCAACGCCAGCAGGGCGTACGGCGCGCTCGTGCGCAGGCTCCGGGCGATGACGCTGCGCACCGTGGACGAGGAGCCGAAGTGGCGCCACACCGGCGAGAAGCTGACCACCGGCTACCGCCCTCCCTGGTGACCTGGTGACCTGGTGACCGGCCCCCGGCCACCCGCCCGTCCGACGCACCTCCTCCCCTATCGAAGAAGGGTCACGGCAGACACGATGGCACCGAAGACGAAGGCGGCCGGCGACGGCAGCGGCCTGGTGGAGATGGCGTGGGATCCGATCACACGGATCGTCGGCAGCCTCGGCATCCACACGAAGATCGACTTCAAGCAGAAGCGGGTCGCCGAGTGCTACAGCACCTCGTCCGTCTTCCGCGGCTACAGCGTCTTCATGCGCGGCAAGGACCCCCGGGACGCGCACTTCATCACCAGCCGCATCTGCGGGATCTGCGGTGACAACCACGCCACCTGCTCCGTGTACGCGCAGAACATGGCCTACGGGGTGAAGCCGCCCCACCTCGCCGAATGGATCATCAACCTCGGCGAGTCCGCGGAGTACATGTTCGACCACAACATCTTCCAGGAGAACCTGGTCGGGGTCGACTACTGCGAGAAGATGGTCCGCGAGACCAACCCCGGGGTCCTGGAGCTGGCCGAACGGACCGAGGCACCGCACGCAGGCGACCACGGCTACCGCACCATCGCCGACATCATGCGCTCGCTCAACCCGATCGAGGGCGAGTTCTACCGCGAGGCCCTCCAAGTCAGCCGCTACACCCGGGAGATGTTCTGTCTGATGGAGGGGCGCCACGTGCACCCCTCCACGCTCTACCCGGGCGGTGTCGGCACCATCGCCTCCGTCCAGCTCTTCACGGACTACATGAGCCGCCTGATGCGGTACGTGGAGTTCATGAAGAAGGTGGTCCCGCTCCACGACGACCTGTTCGACTTCTTCTACGAAGCCCTGCCCGGCTACGAGGAGGTCGGCCGCCGGCGCGTGCTGCTCGGCTGCTGGGGCGCGCTCAACGACCCCGAGTACTGCGACTTCACGTACGCCAACATGACCGACTGGGGACGGAAGATGTTCGTCACCCCGGGTGTGGTCGTCGACGGCAAGCTGGTCACCAACGACCTCACCGAGATCAACCTGGGCATCCGGATCCTGCTGGGCAGTTCGTACTACGACGACTGGGCGGGCCGGGAGCAGTTCGTCACCCACGACCCTCTCGGCAACCCGGTCGACCCCCGCCACCCGTGGAACCAGCACACCATCCCCGCTCCGCAGAAGCGGAACTTCGACGACAAGTACAGCTGGGTGATGTCGCCCCGCTGGTTCGACGGCAAGGACCACCTCGCGCTCGACACGGGCGGCGGCCCCATCGCGCGCCTGTGGTCCACGGCCCTGTCGGGGCTGGTGGACGTCGGCTACGTCAAGGCCACCGGCCACAGCGTCGTCATCAACCTGCCGAAGACGATGACCAAGCCCGAGACCCGCTTCGAGTGGAAGATCCCGAAGTGGAGCAACGCGCTGGAACGCAACCGGGCGCGCACCTACTTCCAGGCGTACGCCGCCGCCATCGCCCTGCACTGCGCCGAGAAGGGGCTGGCGGAGGTCCGCGCCGGACGCACCCAGACCTGGGAGAAGTTCGAGGTCCCGGACGAGGCGATCGGAGTCGGCTTCACCGAGGCCGTACGGGGTGTCCTGTCGCACCACATGGTGATCCGCGACGGGAAGATCGCCAACTACCACCCGTATCCGCCGACCCCGTGGAACGCGAGCACCCGCGACACCTTCGGCACGCCGGGACCGTACGAGGACGCCGTGCAGAACACTCCGATCTTCGAGGAGAACCCCCCGGAGAACTTCAAGGGCATCGACATCATGCGGGCGGTACGCAGCTTCGACCCCTGCCTGCCGTGCGGGGTGCACATGTACGTCGGCGGCGGCAAGACGGTCAAGACCATGCACGTGCCCACCGGCCTGAGCGGACTGGGCGGATGAGCGCGGCGGGCACGACGGCCGGCGCCCCGGAGGCGGGTCTCCGCGTCGAGGCGGTGCTGGACCGGCTGGCAGCCACGGGAGACCGGGCGGCCTGCGCGGCGGCCGAGGAACTGGTGCGCGCCCTCATGGACTTCTACGGCGCCGGGCTCGCCCGGCTCCTCGAGCGCCTCGGCAGCGGCCCGCTCGCCCCGGCGCTCGACGACGAGCTGGTGGCGAGCCTGCTCACCCTGCACGGTCTGCACCCGGAGGACACCCGTACCCGGATCGGGCGGGCCCTGCGGGCGGCGGGCGACCCGGCGGAGGTCGTCGGCTTCGACGAGGCCACCGGCGAGCTGCGGCTGCGCCCCGGGGCGGCCGGCACCGGCTGCGGCTGCGGCAGCGGCGGTCCGGGCGCCGCCCTCCGTTCGGTGGAGGAGGCCCTGGCCTGCTTCGCACCCGAGGTCACACGGGTGGAGACGGAGCCCGCCGGGGCTCCGCCACCGCCCCTCCTGCAGATCGGCCCCCGGCCGCACACCGCGGTGCGGGTTCCGTGACCGGGCCCCGACTGACGGCGCACGGCCAGGGCCCCCGCGGCCTGCGCCGGTTCACCGGACCCCGGCCGCCCCGGCAGGAGACCTGTGAGCTGTGCGGGGTGCCCGTGCGCGAGGACGGGCACCGCCATCTGGTGGAGACCGAGAGGCGGGCCCTGGTGTGCGCCTGCACTGCCTGCGCCCTGCTGTTCGACCGGCCGGGCGCGGCGACGGGTCGCTTCCGCGCCGTGCCGGACCGCTACCTCACCGATCCCGACCGGCCGCTCGACGAGAGCGCGTGGGAGGTCCTGCAGATCCCCGTCGGGGTGGCGTTCTTCTTCCGCAACGCCGCCCTCGACCGGCTGGTCGCGCTCTACCCGAGTCCCGCCGGGGCCACCGAGAGCGAGCTGGACCCGGAGACCTGGCAGCGGGTGCTGGGCCCGGGCCGGCTCTCGGCGCTGCTGCGGCCCGATGTGGAGGCGCTGCTGCTGCGCCGGCAGGAGGGCGGCCGGACCGACTGCTATCTCGTGCCGATCGACATCTGCTACGAACTGGTGGGGCGGATGCGGCTGCTGTGGCAGGGCTTCGACGGCGGGGCCGAGGCACGGGCCGCGCTGCGTGAGTTCTTCGAACAGGTGGAGCGCCGGGCGGGCGCCGTCCCCACGGAGGCGCTTCGGTCATGACGGACCTCACCTTCCAATGCACCGGGGTGCGCGCCGACCCGTACGCCGCCGGGCCCACCCTGGTCTTCAGGCTGCGCGTCACGGCCGCCGGGGGCGCCCGGGTGCACGCGCTCGCCCTGCGCTGCCAGATCAGGATCGAACCCGCCCGGCGGACGTACGGGGCCGCCGAGGGCGAGGGACTGGCCGACCTGTTCGGCGAGCGGTCCCGGTGGGGGGCGACCCTTCAGCCCGTGCAGTTCGCGCAGGTGTCGGTCATGGTGCCCGGTTTCACCGGGGAGACCGAGACGGATCTCGTGGTGCCCTGCACGTACGACATGGACATCGGGTCCACCCGGTACCTCGGCGCCCTGAGGGAGGGCGAGGTGCCGCTGCTGATGCTGTTCTCCGGCACCGCCTTCACCGGTGAGGGCGGTTTCCGGGTCGAGCCCGTGCCCTGGGACCGCGAGGCCTCGTACCGGATGCCCGTGGCCGTGTGGCGCGAGATGGTCGAGCAGCACTTCCCCGGCTGCGGCTGGCTGCGGCTGCCGCGCGACACCATGGACGAGCTGCTGGCCTTCCGTTCGCGCCGCGCGCTCGGCTCGTGGGAGGCGACCGTACGGGTCCTGCTGGACGCGGCCGGCGCGGAACAGCCGCCGGCGCCGCAACCCGTGCGGCTGGGCGCCGTACTGCGGCGGGCCGGCGAGAGGACGGCGCCGTGACCACCACGACGACCACGGCGGCGGCCCGTTTCGCGACCGCCCGGCAGGTGGCCGACGCCGTCCTGTTCGAGGGTTACGTGCTCTACCCGTACCGGGCCTCGGCGGCCAAGAACCGGCTGCGCTGGCAGTTCGGCGTGCTGGTGCCACCGTCCTGGGGTCCCGCGCACGACGAGCCGTCCGCCCAGCGGACCGAGATCCTCATGGAACCGAAGGGCGACCCCGCGCTCGCCGTGGAGCTGCGCTTCCTGCACGCCCGGCGGCGTACCGTCCAACGGGCCCTGGACGACGGCTCCTTCACGGAGGCCTCCGAGCTGCGGCTGACCGACCGGGTGCTCGTGCCCTGGGACGAGGGGGCCGAGGAACGCGTCGAAGTCACCGTGGACGTGTCCCGACTCGTCGGCGTGGGCGCGGACTTCCCCTTCCGGCGGCCCGCCCGCGAGGAGACGGAACCCGTCCTCGACGCGGACGGGCGCACGGTGGGCCGACTGGTCCGGCACACCGCGGAGATCGACGGGGTGGTAAGGCTGCGGGCCACCGAAGTCCCGGGACCCTACCGGGTGTTCAAACTGACCGCGGTGGTGGAGAACACCAGCCGGTGGGCGCCGGAACCCGGGGCCGCCGACCGCGACGCCGCCCTGCCCCGGTCCCTGGTCGCCACCCACCTGCTGCTCGGTCTCGGCGCGGGCTCCTTCCTGTCCATGACCGACCCGCCCGAGTGGGCCAGGGACGCGGTCGCCTCCTGCGCCAACCTGCACACGTGGCCGGTCCTGGCGGGCGAACCGGGCCGCGCCGACGTGGTCCTGTCCTCCCCGATCATCCTGGAGGACCATCCCGCCATCGCTCCCGAGAGCGCCGGGGCGATGTACGACGCCACCGAGATCGACGAGATCCTCGCCCTGCGCACGGCCGCCCTGACCGACCAGGAGAAGCGCGAGGCGCGCGGGACGGACGTACGGGCGGCCGCGGTGATCGACCTGGCCGAATCGATGCCGCCCGAGGTGCTGGAGCGGCTCCACGGGGCGGTCCGGTCGCTGCGGGAGATCACCGACCCGGGCGCGGCATCCTCGGACGTTCCCGAAGCCGTCACCGAACTCCTGGACGAGGAAGCGGTGTTCAGACCCGACACGCCCTGGTGGGACCCGGCCCGGGACGACACCGCCGACCCGGCCCGCGACCGGATCCCGATCGACGGCACATCGGTGGGCGTGGGCAGCCGCGTGCTGCTGCGCCCGGGCCTGCGCCGCACCGATGCGCAGGACCTGTTCCTCCAGGGCCGCAGCGCCCTGGTCGAGGCCGTGCTGCACGACGTCGACGGGGGCGTGCACCTCGCGGTCACCGTGGAGGGCGACCCGGGTGCGGACATCCGTCGGGAGCAGGGCAGGTTCCTGTACTTCCAGCCGGACGAGGTCACCCCGCTGGAGGCGCCGTGAGCGGCCGGACCCTGATCGCCGGAGTCGGCAACGTCTTCCTCGGCGACGACGGTTTCGGCGTCGCCGCCGTGCGGGCCCTGTCCGGCCACCGGCTGCCGCAGGACGTGGAGGCGGTGGACTTCGGGGTGCGCGGCGTCCACCTCGCCTACCAGCTGCTCGACGGATACGACACGCTGGTGCTCCTCGACGCCACCGCGCGCGGCGGCGTTCCCGGCACGCTGTACTTGATCGAGGCCGACGCCGACCACGCCCCCGGCGGAGCCGGCCCGGCCGTCCTCGACGGGCACCACATGTCGCCCGACGCGGTCCTGGCGCTGCTGGGCACGCTCTGCGCCGGGACCGGCTCCACCCCACCCCGGCGCACCCTGGTCGTCGGATGCGAACCCGCCCTCATCGACGAGGGCATCGGCCTGAGCGAGCCGGTGGCCGCCGCCGTACCGGAAGCCGTCCGCCTCGTCCTGGAGCTGCTCGGCTCCGGTGCGGGCAACGCGTCCGGGGAGCCGTGCGGGCCCCGCCGCGACCTGAGGAGAACCCCATGAAGAAGACCGTCATCAGCGGGGCCATCGGCGCGGTCACCGCCGCCGCGCTCGTCGCCGTACTGAAGCAGGTCCTCCCCGACATCCAGCGCTACCTCCGGATGCGCCGCATGTGACGCCGCGGGCCGCCCGGTGGCCCCGTCCGCGTCCGAATGGCGGACGGGGCCCGCGGGGCATCGGCGTGCCCGGCGCCGCCTCCCTGATCCTGCCGGTGTAATGAGGCCCGGCAGGACGGAGTCCGATGCACGAGATGTCGATCGCCATGGCCGTGGTCGGCCAGGTGGAGGAAGCTGCCCGGGCCGGCGGGGCGAGCGCCGTCACCGAGGTGCGACTGCAGGTCGGCGAGCTGGCCGGAGTGGTTCCCGACGCGCTGGACTTCTGCTTCGGGCTGGCCTGCGCGGGCACCGTCCTCGAAGGGGCCGCGCTCGCCACCGAGTTCGTACCGGCCCGGGCCCGCTGCGGCTCCTGCGCGGCCGCCTGGCCGGTCGGCATGCCCCCCGAACTGTGCTGCCTCCGCTGCGCGAGAGCGACGGACGTGGAGCTGGTCTCGGGCCGCGAGCTGCAGATCCTCAGCGTGCGATGGGAGGACGGTCCCGACCCCGTGCGCACCGCCGAACCGATCTCCGAGGAGTGCTGAACCATGTGCCGAGTGGTCGACCTGCAACAGGCGGTACTCGCCAGGAACGATACGCAGGCGCAGGCCCTGCGCGCCGAACTCTCGGCCCGGGGCGTCACGGTCGTCAACCTGCTCTCCAGTCCGGGCAGCGGCAAGACCGCGCTGCTGGAGGCCGAGCTGCTCCTCGCCCGGCAGCGCGGGGTGGCCGTGGCGGCCCTGACGGCCGATCTCGCGACCGAGAACGACGCGGTACGGCTGGCCCGTTCCGGCGCGCCCGTCAAGCAGGTGCTCACCGACGGGCTGTGCCACCTGGAGGCACGGATGCTGAGCCGGCACCTGGAGGGCTGGCTGCCCGAGGACACCCGGCTCCTCTTCGTGGAGAACGTCGGCAATCTGGTCTGTCCCGCCTCCTACGACCTCGGGGAATCACTGCGGGTGGTGCTGGCCTCGGTGACCGAAGGCGAGGACAAGCCGCTGAAGTACCCCACGGCCTTCGGTCTGGCCCAGCTCGTGGTGGTGACCAAGACCGACATCGCCGGGGCCGTCGAGTTCGACGAGGACGCCTTCCGCGAGCACGTCCAGCGGGTCAACCCCGGTGTGGAGGTGGTGCTCACCTCGGCCCGCACGGGCGAGGGGGCGGGCCTGCTGCTGGAGCGGGCCCTGGCAGCGGGATCCGGCGCCGGGGTGCACGTACCGGTGATGGCGCGGGCTCGGGGCGACCACGCGACCGTGGCCGGGCACACACACGGGCACGGGCCCGGGCACGTACATGAGCACGGGCAGGAGCACGACCACGACCACGGGCACGACCACGGGCACGGGCACGGTGCCGAGTTGTCCGCCGCTCCCCCGTACCCCGTCGCGGAGCAGTACCGATGACGGAGGCCGCGCAGCGCCGCCGGGTCATCGTCCGGGGCGTGGTCCAGGGCGTCGGCTTCCGGCCGTACGTGTACGCCCGCGCCACGGGACTGGGTCTGGCCGGGCACGTCACCAACACCCCCGAGGGCGTGGTCGCGGAGGTCGAGGGCGCGCCGGCCGCCGTGGCGGCCTTCTGCGAACGGCTCGCGGCGGACGCTCCCCCGCTGGCCGTGGTGCACACCGTCGACCACTGCGAGGTCCCGGTGTCGGGCGCCGCCGGATTCACCATCGTCGCCTCGCGGACCGGCGGGCGCACCCGGACCCTGGTCGCCCCCGACACGGCCACCTGCGCCGACTGCCTCGCGGAGCTGGCCGACCCCGCCGACCGGCGCCATCGGCACCCGTTCATCACGTGCACCCACTGCGGCCCCCGCTTCACGATCGTCACCGGGCTGCCCTACGACCGTGCCCACACGACCATGGCCGCCTTCCCGATGTGCCCCGACTGCGCGCGCGAGTACGCCGATCCCGCGGACCGCCGCTTCCACGCCCAGCCGGTGGCCTGCCCCGCCTGCGGGCCCCGGCTGCGGCTGCTGATCGCCGGGGCCCGGCCCAACGAGGCACCGTACGAGGCCGCCGGCACGGACCCGGTCGCGCAGGCCCGCCGGATGCTGGCCGACGGGGCGATCCTGGCCGTGAAGGGACTCGGCGGCTACCACCTGGCCTGCGACGCTTCCCAGGCCGACGCCGTGGCCGAGCTGCGCCGTCGCAAGGCCCGCGGAGACAAGCCGTTCGCCGTGATGGCACGCGACCTCGGCGAGGTCGAGCGGTTCGCCCACGTCGGAGCGGACGAGCGGGCCCTGCTCACCGGGGCCGTCCGGCCCATCGTGCTGCTGCGACGCCGAGCCGGTGTCCCGGGCCCGGCCGAGGACGTCGCCCCGCGCAGCCCCGACCTCGGCGTCATGCTCCCGTACACCCCCGTGCACCATCTGCTGCTCGGGCTGCCCACCGACCCTCCGGGCCCCCGGCTGCTCGTCATGACCAGCGGAAATCTGGCGGACGAGCCGATCGTCACCGACGAGGACGAGGCCCTGGAGCGGCTGGCGGGCATCGCCGACGGCTGGCTCACGCACGACCGCCCGATCCACGTGCCCTGTGACGACTCGGTCGTACGCGTCTGCGACGGCGGCACGCTCTCGATCCGGCGCGCCCGGGGTTACGCCCCGCTGCCCGTCGAACTGCCCCTGTCGGTGCCCGCCACCCTGGCCGTCGGCGGCGATCTCAAGAACGCCTTCTGCCTGGGCGAGGGACGCCGGGCGTGGCTGTCGGCGCACATCGGCGACATGGACAACCTCGCCACCCAGTACGCCTTCGAACGGGCCGAAGAGCAGCTGGAGTCCATCACCGGCGTCCGTCCCGCGCGGCTCGTCGCCGACCGGCACCCCGGATACCGGTCCGGTGAATGGGCGCGGCGCAGTGCCGGGGACCGGCCGCTGGTGCGGGTGCAGCACCATCACGCGCACATCGCGTCCGCGATGGCCGAGCACGGCCTGGAGGCGGGCCGGCGGGTGATCGGAGTCGCCTTCGACGGCACCGGTCACGGCGATGACGGCGCGGTGTGGGGCGGTGAGGTGCTCCTCGCCGATTACGCGGGGTACACGCGGTTCGCCCACCTCGCGTACGTGCCGCTGCCCGGCGGTGACGCGGCCGTGCAGCGTCCGTACCGGATGGCCCTGGCGCACCTGCGGTCGGCAGGCATCGCCTGGGAGCCGGACCTGCCGTGCACGGCCGCGTGCCCGCCGGATGAACTGCGCGTTCTGTCACAGCAGTTGGAAAGCGGCCTGAACTGCCCCCCTACCTCCAGCATGGGACGGCTCTTCGACGCCGTCTCCTCCCTGACGGGCGTCTGCCACCACGCCGGGTACGAGGCGCAGGCGGCAATGGAGCTGGAGAACGCCGCACTGCGGGCGACCGAGCGGGAGCACCGCGAGGGGGGCACCGCCAGCGGTGCGGAGCACGGGGCCGGATACGGGGCCGGATACGGGGCCGCCGGGTACGGCTTCCGCCTCAGCCCCCCGGTGGCGAGCGCGGGCGGCCCGGTCACCGCGGACCCTGCGCCCGTCCTGGCCGCGGCGGTGGCCGACCTGCGGGCGGGGGTGGACCCGGCGGTGATCGCCGCCCGCTTCCATGCCGGCGTCGCCGGTCTCGTCGGAGCGCTGTGCGCTCTCGCGCGCGACCGGGAGGGGCTGGACACGGTGGTCCTGACCGGCGGGGTCTTCGCCAACACCCTGCTCTCCTCGGCCTGCGCGCGCACCCTGCGCGAGCGGGGTTTCAACGTTCTGCGCCAGCACCGCGTACCGCCGAACGACGGCGGACTGGCGCTCGGTCAGCTCATGGTGGCGGCCGGCCGCGACCTCACGGATCACCCACAGCAAGGAGAGGCTCATGTGCCTGGCGGTACCCGGCAGAGTGCTTGACATCGGAGAGAGGGACGGCACCCGCATGGCTACCGTCGACTTCGGCGGCGTCCGCAAGGAGGTGTGCCTGGAGTACCTGCCCGATCTCCAGGTCGGCGAGTACGCCATCGTCCACGTGGGGTTCGCCCTGCAGCGCCTCGACGAGGAATCGGCCCGCAAGACCCTCGAACTCTTCGCGGAACTCGGCATGCTCCAGGAGGAGTTCGGCGATCCCTGGGCGCTGGCCGAGGAGGCCGGGGGCGGCTTTGCGCCCTTCGACCTCGACGACGGTCCGGCCGGCGACGCGGCCCCGCGGGAAGGGGTGCAGCGGTGAAGTACATCGACGAATTCCAGGACCCGGAGCTCGCGCGCCGGCTGCTCGACGACATCCACGCCACCGTGACGCGCCCTTGGGCGCTGATGGAGGTCTGCGGCGGCCAGACACACACGATCATCCGGCACGGCATCGACCAACTGCTGCCGGATGAGGTGGAGTTGATCCACGGTCCCGGCTGTCCGGTGTGCGTCACACCGCTGGAGGTGATCGACAAGGCGCTGGAGATCGCCTCCCGACCCGAAGTGATCTTCTGCTCCTTCGGCGACATGCTCCGGGTGCCGGGCACCGGCCGCGACCTGTTCCGGGTGCGCAGCGAGGGAGGTGACGTACGGGTCGTGTACTCGCCTCTCGATGCCCTGACGATCGCCCGGCAGAACCCGCAGCGCGAAGTGGTGTTCTTCGGGATCGGTTTCGAGACCACCGCCCCGCCCAACGCGATGACGGTGCACCAGGCGAAGAGACTGGGCATCCGCAACTTCAGCCTGCTCGTCTCCCACGTCCGGGTCCCCCCGGCGATCGAGGCCATCATGCGCTCGCCCAGCTGCCGGGTGCAGGGCTTCCTCGCCGCGGGGCACGTGTGCAGCGTCATGGGGACCCGGGAGTACCCGCAGCTCGCGGAGCGCCACCGGGTGCCGATCGTCGTGACCGGGTTCGAGCCGCTCGACATCCTCGAAGGCGTCCGGCGCGCCGTGCTCCAGCTCGAGCGCGGCGAGCACACCGTGGACAACGCCTACGCGCGCGCCGTCCGCCCCGAGGGCAACCCGGCCGCCCTCGCCATGCTCGAGGACGTCTTCGAGGTCACCGACCGGGCCTGGCGCGGCATCGGAGTCATCCCCGACAGCGGTTGGCGACTGTCGCCGCGCTACCGGGAGTTCGACGCCGAGCACCGCTTCCACGTCACCGGCATCACCACCCGTGAGCCCGCGGAGTGCCGCAGCGGCGAGGTGCTCCAGGGCCTGCTCAAACCACACGAGTGCGAGGCCTTCGGAACGCTCTGCACCCCGCGCACCCCGCTCGGCGCCACCATGGTGTCCAGCGAGGGCGCCTGCGCGGCGTACTACCTCTACCGGCGCCTGGACCTCCCGGTCGTGCCGGCTTCCCCGAGCACCGCACGGAAGGCGAGCCCCGTTGCCTGAGACCGCTTCGTCCACGGCCGGCCGGCCGGACACGACCCTGCCCGGGGCGAACGCCCGGACCGAGGCCGTGCTCGACGTCACCGGATGGACCTGCCCCGCCCCGCTGCGCGACCACCCCCGGGTGGTGATGGGCCACGGGGGCGGTGGTGCCCTGTCCGCCGAACTGGTCCAGCACCTCTTCGCCCCGGCCTTCGGGGGCCCCGTACTGGCCCAGCTCGGGGACTCCGCCGCGGTCTGCCTGGACGGGGTCCGGCTGGCCTTCTCGACCGATTCCTACGTCGTCCGCCCGCTGTTCTTCCCCGGTGGCTGCATCGGGGACCTCGCGGTCAACGGCACCGTGAACGACCTCGCCATGAGCGGGGCCCGGCCCGCCTACCTCTCCTGCGGATTCATCCTCGAAGAGGGCGTCGAGATGTCCGTGGTGGCGCGGGTCGCCCAGGCCATGGGCGCCGCCGCCCGGGCGGCGGATGTGGAGGTGGCCACCGGGGACACCAAGGTCGTCGAGGCGGGGCACGGAGACGGCATCTACCTCAACACCGCGGGGATCGGGGTGATCCCCGCCGGAGTGGACCTTCGCCCCCAGCGGGTGGTGCCCGGGGACGTGGTGATCGTCAGCGGTGACATCGGGCTGCACGGCGTGGCCATCATGAGCGTCCGCGAAGGCCTCGAGTTCGGTGTGGACATCGAGAGCGACTGCGCGCCCCTGGCCGGTCTGGTGCAGAGCATGCTGGCGGTCACTCCCGACCTCCACGTGCTGCGCGATCCCACCCGAGGCGGCCTGGCCGCCTCGCTGAACGAGATCGCGGCGGCTTCGGGCACCGGCGTCCTGCTCCACGAGGCCCGGATCCCGGTTCCCGACTCCGTCGCCAACGCCTGCTCGATCCTCGGTCTCGACCCGCTCTACGTGGCCAACGAGGGCAAGCTCGTCGCCTTCGTGCCGCGCGAGCACGCCGAGGCCGTACTGGACGCGATGCGGGCGCATCCGCTGGGCCGGGGAGCCACCGTGATCGGCGAGGCGGTGGAAGCGCACCCGGGCCTCGTCGTGGCACGCACCCGGCTCGGCGGGACCCGTGTGATCGACCTGCCGGTCGGGGAACAGCTCCCGCGGATCTGCTGAGCCGGTTTGCGACCCGGGCCGGTCGCCCGACCCGGCCCCGCCGGGCGCGCACGAGGGTGACGTCCGGTCCGTCCGGCGGGCCCGGCACGGAGAACTCCGCCACCTCGAAACGCCCGTCGGCGCGCGGCTCCCCGGCCGTCGGCCAGCGGCGCCCGGTTCGGGGTCGAAGGGGGGCGCCGCCTTCGGCGGGCAGCCGGGGACCGTCGCCTGAGACCCATACGGCGCAGCCCCTCACACTGCCCGGCCCGGCCCCGCCGACCACCGCCCCACACGGCGGCCGACGGGGGTTTCGCTCCCGGGGCTAACGGCCCGCGGGCGTCGTGTTGTCGGTGATCGTGCCGTCCGTGCCGGACACGGTGACCGCGTGCCGGACGCCGTCCGGTCCGAGGACCACGGCCCGCCAGGCGCTGCCGCCGCCCTTCTGGGCGACCACGCGCAGGCTCTCGACCTTGCCGCCCGGCACCGCCGCGGCGGCCTTGTCGGCCGCGGCGCCGATCGCCAGCGACGGGAGCGGCGCAGGGGCGCTCTTCGCGGACCCCCCGCGCCCGTCGGCGCCGTCGAGGCCTTCGAGGCCGTCGCGCACCTTCGGGCCGACCGGCCGACCGGGTCCGTCGGCCTTGGGGCCGTCGCCCTTGGGACCACCGCGGCGCTCGCCGCCGACGGGGCCCCACGTGCCGCCGCCCTTGCCGCCGCCCCCGGGCACGGCCTCGGACCGGGCGAAGTGGGGACCCCGCTCGATCCGCCCGTGGTGGTGCTCCGCCACGGCCACGGCCACCGCTCCGCCGCCCACGATCACCACGGCCGTGCCCACTGCCGCCCACCGGGCACCCGAGCTCCGGGGCACCAGGCGGCCCAGGGCCGCACGCCCACGGCCCCCGCCTTTCGGGGCGTTCTCGGGTTGCGGGAGCTGCTGGGGCTGCGGGGATCGGTCGGACGGCGGGAAAGTATCAGGCATACCGGTACTCCTCAGGACAACCGGGCACTGCACCCGGCTGGTTCCCGAGCATGCTGAGCCGATGCTGAAGCCCACCTGAAGCTTCCTGAAGACCTCTTCAGCCGACCGTCCCGCGCGCCTGAGACCCTGGTCGGCATGCGCGTACTGGTGGTGGAGGACGAACGGCGACTGGCGGTGGCCCTGCAGCGGGGGCTCCAGTCGGAAGGGTTTTCGGTCGACGTGGCCCTCGACGGCCCTCAGGGCCTGTGGATGGCCACCGAGCACGACTACGACCTGATCGTGCTCGACATCATGCTGCCCGGCCTGAACGGCTACCGGGTGTGCGCGAAGCTGCGCGCGGCCGGCAACGAGTCGGGGATCTTGATGCTCACCGCCAAGGACGGCGAGTACGACGAGGCGGAGGCCCTGGACACCGGCGCCGACGACTTCCTGTCCAAGCCGTTCTCCTACCTCGTCCTGGTCGCCCGGCTCCGCGCCCTGGGACGGCGTACGGGCCGTCGGCGCCCCCAGGTGATGCAGTTCGGCGACCTGCTGATCGACCCCGCACGACGCGCCTGTTCCCGTGGCGGTACGGAGATCCGGCTCACCGCCAGGGAGTTCGCGGTCCTGGAGTGCCTGGCCCGGCGCTCCGGGGAGGTGGTGCCCAAACGGGACATCCTGGAGCAGGTCTGGGACAGCGCCTTCGACGGCGACCCCAACGTGGTGGAGGTCCACGTCAGCGCCGTGCGCCGCAAGATCGACGCCCCCTTCGCGCGCACCGCGCTGGAGACCGTACGCGGCGCCGGGTACCGGCTGGCGGCCGACGGTGGCTGAGCGGCACCTGGCCCCCCTGCGCCCCCTCCTGCTCCGCCGCGCGGGCGCCGCCGCGCACGCGGCCCTGCGCCGGTGGCCCGCCCTGCGCCGGCTGCGGTGGCTGCGGCGGCTGTGGCGGCTGTGGCCCACCACGGTCCGGGCACGGGCCACCGTGGGCGCCTGCGCGGTCGTGGCCGCGGCCCTGGCTCTCGCCTCGTTCGCGCTGCTCGGCCTGCTCGAGAACAATCTGCGGCGCAACGCGGAGGACGACGCCCGTCGGCAGGCGGAGACGGTGGCCCGGCTCGCCGCGACCGGGAGGCTCGACCGCGTGCGCCCCGTGGGCCGCGGAGTCGAGTTCGTCCAGGTGGTGGGCCCAGACGGGCAGATCCTGTTCACCAGCCCGACCCTGGCGGGCGTGCCCCCGTTCCCCCCTGCCGGCCCCGGGGTGCCGGGCACCCGCTTCCACACCTGGAAGGTCCGCCCGGGCGGGGGCGAGCACCGTCAGCGGGTCGTCCAGGTCGTCACGGACACTCCGCAGGGCCTGGCCACCGTCTACGCGGGGGCCTCCCTGCGCGACGCGGACGCCGCCGACGACACCACGACCGCCGCCCTCGCGATCGGCGTGCCCCTGCTGCTGGCCACCGTCGCGCTCGTCACCTGGCGGGTCACCGGCCGCGCGTTGAAGCCGGTCGAGGAGATCCGTGCCGAGGTCGCCGGAATCTCCGACCGCGACCTGCACCGTCGGGTGCCGGTGCCGGCCACCCGCGACGAGGTCGCCCGCCTGGCCCAGACCATGAACGCCACGCTGGACCGGCTGGAGGCCTCCGGTGTCCGCCAGCGGCAGTTCATCGCGGACGCCTCCCACGAGCTGCGCAGCCCCATCACCGTCCTGCGCACGCAGTTGGAGGTGGCCCTGGCCGTCCGGGACCCGCAGCTGTGGCCCGAGCTGATCAGCGGTGCGCTGGAGGACATCGAGCGGCTCCAGCAGCTCTCCTCGGACCTGCTGCTGCTCGCCCGCATCGACGCGGCCCAGCCCGTGGCGGCCGTCCGGCTGTCCCTGACCGCCCTCGTCCAGGACACGGTGGACGCCCGGCTCGGCGACCGCGTACCCGTACGCACCGACCTGGCGCCCGGCGTCGAGGTGTCCGGCAGCGAGCTGTGGCTCAGCCGGGTCGTCACGAACCTGCTCGACAACGCCCAGCGGTACGCCGACCGGGAGATCCGCGTCGCCTTGCGCACCGGTGGCGTCCCGCACGCGCGCAGCGCCGTACTGGAGGTGACCGACGACGGGCCCGGCATCCCGCCGGAAGACCGGGAGCGGGTCTTCGAGCGCTTCGCCCGCCTCGACGACGCCCGCAGCCGTGACCACGGCGGTACGGGGCTGGGGCTCGCCATCGCCCGTGACCTGACCTCCCACCACGGCGGCACCCTGACCGCCGGTGACTCCCCGCGCGGGGCCCGCATGGTCGTCCGGCTGCCGCTGGCGGATCCCTCCCGGTAGCCGCCGACGCCGTGCGGCGGACCCCTCCGCGAGCCCCGGCGGGGTCCGC